>JBARXS010000024.1:0-48493 GCA_049647465.1 Erythrobacter sp. | reverse complement strand
GCCGCCGCCGCGATCCGCCGGTCCAGCGTCGCGCGGCCAGCCTTCGTTTCAACAGAGAGGTCTTCGAACTTGACGAGCATGACGCGCTCACCGTTGTCATTCGTCTGCACATTCGTGCCAGCGTGGGCCACACCAGTGAGGCCCAGAGCGGCGGTGGCGATGATGGTCGAGATATTGGCAAGTTTGATCATGGAAATTCCCCTTGAGTGATTTCGCGATCGGTTGGTCGCTGAAACAGGGAATGGGCCTCAGACGGGGCGAAGTCTTAATGCCTGCCTGATTTGTATCTTATGTTTTTCTTAGGGCGCATAGGAATGCGCTTAAGCGCCAGCTCGAACAGCTTTCATGCGCTCTTTCATTTGGGGCGCGATGTCGGGATAGCCGTATTTCTCCCACGCACGGTCAAGCCCGATCTTTCGCGAGAACTCGACAAAGTCGGGATGATTGCGCACCGCCGGAGAGTTGCCTGCGTCTGACCACAAGGATGCCAGACAGAAGAAATTGCCGGGCGTGATCTGTTTGCCCAGCGTCTTGAACAACAGCTCAGCCTCGCCAATCCAGACCGCTGGCCAGCAAATCGCGGCGTCAGCCGGATCGTGGAGGGACTGGTGCATATATTCCAGCATCGCGGCATAGGCTTTGCGCGCATCTTCATCGCCGCTGCACACGCCCTTTGATCCCATATCCCAATAGGCATCGGACATTGCAGGCGTAATCTCGCGCGTACCAGCCGGGGAAAAGAGGATGTTGGACTGCATCAATTCCTGCGTCTGGCGATAGGCGACCACTCCGCGTTCATGGTCGCCTTTCGCGGCATAAGCGATGCCCAGGAACATCGAGGGGAATCGCAGATCGACCATCCTTTGACCAGCGACGATGGCTTCATTGATATTGCCAAGGCTCAAGTGTGCGCAACTCAGCATGAGATACGCGCGACCATTAACCGGGTCCTGCGCGATTGACGCCTCGATATAGGAGAGCGCCCGCCGCGTCTGGCCAATATACAGCAGGAACGCCCCCAGCCGATTGAGCACATCGGCGTTCGTGGGCTCCAGCGCATAGGCCTCAACCGCCAAATCAATGGCACCGCAGGCATTGTCCAGCGTCCACTGCTCGAATGCGAGCACAATCTTGGCATGGCCCTGCCGATCCGACAGGGCAATCGCTTTGCGTGCACAGTCCGCCGCCATTTTCCCGCGCTCGAGCCGGTTGAGGCACTTCGTGTAAACGGCAACATTGATGTGCGCCTCGGCCAGAGCGGTCCAGCATTCGCTGAATTCCGGATCAAGCTCCAGCGCCTGCTCAAGCAACGCAACAGCTCGCTCCATCACCCCGTCGCCAATCGCGCGGATGGTGAGCGCGCGGCCCTGCAGATACAGCGCATAGGCTTCGCGATTGTCGGTCAGCCTGCGCGGCTTGGTGACAGGATAAGCGAGCCCCAGCGTTTCCCCTACGCCCTGCCCCACAGACTGGCTGACGACATCGCGCTGGGCGAACATCTGGTCCAGTTCGCCATCATAGCAATAGGTCCATGTCTCGAAGCCGGTTGCCACATCGGTCAGGGAAATATCGACGCGCACCTGTTCGTTGAACCGGCGCACCGATCCTGAAACGATGTGAGTGACATTCAGTTTCGCGCCGATTTCCTCAAGGCTGAGATCGGTCCCCTTAAGGCCAAAACTGGAGACCCGACCCGCGACCAGAAGGCCTTTGAGCGAGCCAAGCAGAGTGATGAGTTCATCAGCCAGCCCCTCGGCAAAGAAACCGCCATCATCGGGCACGGATTGGGATCGCAGCGGCAATACGGCGAGCCGGACGCCTGCAGGCGGTTCGGGTGCTTGAAGTGATGCGGGGTTGCTTGCCTTAGCGCTCGCCTCTGATCGTTTAACTTCCACCGGCAAGGCTAAAGAGTACCCCCGGCGCGCAATCGTCGCGATGTATTCGCGGCTGTCGCCGCATTCCCGCAACGCTTTTCGCAGCAGAGAGATCGCGCGGCTCAGACTGGAATCGCCGCCATGCTGAATGCCCCAGACCCGGTCGATCAACTGGTCGCGCGAGAAAGTGGTGCCGGGCTGCTCGGCCAGAACGCACATCAGATCGATCACGCGCGGCTCAAGCTGAACTTCGCGTCCGTTAAACGAAATCGCGTTATGATCGGGGTCTACGACAGGGATAGCGCCGCCAGTCACTGGCGAGCCCTGCGGGTGTTCCGGTGCCTTGCCCCCTGGCTGGCCCGTTCCATGCATCCTCTGTTTCCCCATCGCGCGAGCTCAAGGAGCCCTTGAGATGACGTGCACGATTGTCTGCGTTGACCTTACCCGAAACAGAGTTAATCAGTACAATGTGTAACAAGTCAAGCGCGGGGCGCGTTGATGCACCGGGATGTCCGCTTACCGGTCAGCTTGGCGGTCATCGGGGCGATCATCAGGGCAGTTCGTAGCCGGGTGTCTTCATACCCTTTGTACGGCTGGTGAGGTGGAATTTGCGGCATAGCTCACACGTGTAGACGCGCAGCTTGAACGGAGCCCGCGCCGCCGCCGCCTCGGCATCATCGCGGGTGACATACGTTTTCTTGCGATTGCAGATGCCAGGTCGGGTTTTCATGCGCGGGTTTCACACGCGCACCCCGCAGAGCAATTTACTTGACCAGTTCAACCTGTTCGAAGTCGAGCTCAACCGGCGTTGCACGGCCGAAGATCGAGACGCTGACCTTGACCTTGGCCTTGTCAAAATCGAGCTCTTCCACCACGCCGTTGAAGCTGGCGAAGGGACCGTCGAGCACCTTGACCTGATCGCCGATTTCGTAATCGACACTGACCTGCTGCTTGGGCGCGGCTTTCGCTTCTTCAACGCCGCCGAAATAGCGCGCGGCCTCTTTTTCGCTGATCGGCTGGGGCTTGTTGTTGTTGCCCAGAAAGCCTGTCACCTTGGGCGTGTTCTTCACCAAGTGATAGATGTCATCGTTCATCCGCAGCTTTGCCAGAACGTATCCGGGCATGAACTTGCGCTCGACCTGCACCTTCTTGCCGCGCTTTACCTCGGTAATGGTTTCGGTCGGCACTTCGACCTCTTCCACGCCTTCGGCTAGGCCCAGACGCTCCGCCTCGGAAAGGATTGCTTCCTTCACCTTGTTCTCAAAGCCGGAATAAGCGTGAATGATGTACCAGCGGGCCATGTGCGGTTCCTGAAAATTCTAAACGGTTGGGTGGTTACGCTTAAGCCGGATCAGGCGAGCGTCAGAACGAATTTGACGTTCATGCAAGTGTCAAAAGGAATTTGACGATGGCGTTGAACATCGAATCCACGCCGAGGAAAAACAGCGACAGGATCACCATCATGATGAAGACGAAGATCGCGGTGCGGATCGTCTCTTCGCGCGTCGGCCACACAACTTTCGACGTTTCCGAGCGGACCTGATTCACAAATTCGGGAACGCTGGTCTTCTTCTTTTGCGGTTCGGCCATGACGGACGCTTTCCTGATAGTTCCACAAGGCAATATTGCCCCAAGGCACGGTTTGATCGTCTGCAACAGGTAAGTCTCATCGCTCTCCGGGACAAGATCACCGGGGGAGCTTTTGAAACAACGATGTCGTGAAGACGCAACGCCAATATGCCCGACGCCGCCGAAATGCAAGTGCGTGTTGCATCAGGGTCTCTTATCGAAAGCCGCTTTGTAATGGGGGCTAGTCAGCGCCGCCCCCCGCCATTAGCGTGCCATACTTCAATCTGACACACACCAAAGTCCTTCGGGCAGCATCAACGGGGATCACACACGCAATGGCAGCAGCACCAACAGGCGCGGAGGCGTGGATTGCGCCCATCACCAATGTTTCCGATTTCATCTGGGGTGGGACATGGAATGGTGAGGAAGTGATCGCTTTCCCACCGATGACGATCATCCTGCTGGGCATTGGCCTGTGGATCATGGTGGGCCTGAAATTCTATCCCATCCGCAAACTGGGCAGCGCCTTTGCCGGACTGTTCGCCAGTCGCAAGGGTGCAGGCGACGGCGAGATTAGCCCGTTCGCGGCCCTCTCCACCGCGCTTTCCGGTCAGGTCGGCACTGGTAATCTCGCCGGGGTGGCGACTGCGATTGCCCTGGGCGGACCCGGAGCGATTTTCTGGATGTGGATCACCGCACTGTTCGGCATGGCGCTTGGCTTTGCCGAGGGCGCGCTGTCGATCCGGTTCCGCGAGAAAACATCGGATGGCGTCTATCGCGGTGGTCCGATGACCTACATCATGATGGGACTCGGGCCGAAATGGACGTGGCTTGCCATCCTGTTCTGCCTCGGCACGCTGTTTTCCGCATTGGTGACAGGCAATTCCATTCAGGCCAACGAAGTCGCCAAGGGTATGAATGGCCTGTTCGGCATTGACCGGACGACTGCGGGCGCAATTGTCGCCATTCTGGTATTTGTAGTCATTATCGGCGGGATCAAGTCGATCGGAAACGTCGCGGAAAAAGTCGTGCCGTTCATGGCGGCAGCCTACATCGTGATGGCGATCATCGCGCTCATCATCCACTTCGAGGATCTGCCCGCGACCTTTGCGCTGATCTTCAACGGGGCCTTCAACACGCAGGCAGCGACTGGCGGATTTGCGGGCGCCGCGATCATTCTGGCGATCCGCGCCGGCGTTGCACGCGGCCTGTTCTCCAACGAAGCGGGTCAGGGTTCAACCGCCATCGCCCATGCTGTGGCGCAGACCAACGATCCCGAACAACAGGGCCGCATGGCGATGCTCGGGACGTTCATCGACACGATTGTCATCTGCACCATGACTGCGCTCGTCATCCTGACCGTTCAGGGCGATTTTACCTATCAGGGTGAGGCGGTCCGCCATGTCTGGGAGAGCGATCTGGGCACCGTGGCCAAGGCAGGCATTGATACGACAACTGCAGCCTATGCCTATGCCTTCCCGATTGACCTGTTTGGCGTTCCGATCGGGGTGCTGATCTCCAGTATCGCGCTGATCCTGTTCGTCTTCACCACGCTGCTTACGTGGAGCTATTATGGAGAGCGCGCGATCACCTTCATCTATGACCGGACACCCGGTTCCAGCCGTCGCGGAGAGAAAATCCTGCACATTGGCTGGCGGGTGATCTGGTGTGTGGTGATCTTCCTTGCTGCCGCACAGCCAAGTGAGCTGGTCTGGCGTCTGGGCGACATCTCAAACGCGGCGATGGCCCTGCCAAACCTGCTCGCGCTGCTATTGCTATCGGGCGTGGTGTTCAAACTGGCGAAGGGCCAAAAGGATGCGGGCACGACGCATCTCGCGGACACGCCTGAAGAGCCGAACGAGTATTGATCGGGAGGCGCTTTGCCCTAGCCTGACAAACAAAACGCGCCCGGTCACGATGGCTTTCATCATGGCCGTGCGCGCTTTTCTTCGGGGTACCGAAGTGTGGTGATCGCCCCCGCCTAGCCGCGGCGCAACAGCCGCTCCCACAGGGTAGGTTCCTGCATTGGCAGCACGCGCCCGTGTTTCAGACGGCGCTGTGTTTCGCGATAGGCGGTTGCGGAATGCGTGTTGGAGGAGAATCGCGCCTGATGGTGATCGGACTTGGCAACAATCTGGGACATGAAACCTCGCCTTTCGCGTGACAGACCGCCCGGTCTTCCCAAACCGGCCATCGTGAAAGATGCGGTTGGGCCAGACCGGCGGGTCGGCAAGCCGCCAAAGTGACCGCTCACCTCCCCCTCTCTGCACACATTGGGTCGATGATCTCTCGACAGACCATTAGGGAATGCCCCTGATGACGCAGCTGTTGCAGGGTTAAGCGTGAGGGGCGCCGGTGATCGGCAAGCCCGATGCGAAGCGCAGGCGGGTGGCCACCAGAGGCCAGCACAACTGGTCCGCTTCCATCCGCAGGGCCTCACCGCGCAAAAACCCTTCGGCTTCAATCTTAAAGTCGCGATCGCGCCGGGTAGCAGGATCAACCGCGCGACCAATTCGGGGATCTGGCTGGCGCTGAGAGGCGGCGGTTTCCTGCGCGCAAAGATCGACAGCCGCGCAAATCTGCTGGTGCGCGCATCGGTCAGCGTGCACCTGTATCGCGAGACCACCTTCGATGACTACTCGGTCGTGTTGAGCGCGGCGAGTAGAACCTGACAGTTGTTGGTTTTCGTAGGCTTGCTGGCAAAGACCGAGGAAATTGGCAGGGGCACAGAGACTCGAACTCTGGACCTTCGGTTTTGGAGACCGACGCTCTACCAGCTGAGCTACGCCCCTGCAGGAGACGCGCGCCATATCCCAAGGTTATCGGCTGCGCAACACCGTTTCGCGCGCCACTTGCGGTTTCTGCTGCGCGCTTTGGCCCGCCACATCTGCACTGGAACCCTTCTGCACTGGAACCCGTCTGCAATACTGCTAATCATACAGGCATGCATTCACCCCTGCGCACCAACATTCCGGTTGAGACACTGTTGCTTGCCTATCGCAGCGGCATCTTCCCGATGTCGGACAAGCGCGATGACGAGGATATTTTCTGGGTCGAGCCGCGCGATCGGGCGATTCTGCCGCTTAACCTGTTCCACATGTCGAAATCCCTGCGCAAAGTGGTGCGCGGCGACCGCTATATCGTCACTCTGGATGCGGCCTTTGATCGGGTGATAGAGGCCTGTTCACAGCCCCGCCCCGGCCATCCTGAAACATGGATCAGCGAACGCATCATCAGCAGCTATATTGATCTGCACGATGCCGGTCATGCGCATTCCATCGAATGCTGGCGTGCGGGAGACACCGATGAAAGCGTGCCCGAGCTCGTCGGCGGCCTGTACGGTGTGCGTTTCGACCGCGTTTTTTGTGGTGAGAGCATGTTCGCACGCGCCGACAATGCCAGCAAGGTGGCGCTGACATGGCTGGTGGCCATCATGCAGCGGGCGGGTTTTCAGCTGCTCGATTGCCAGTTCATGACTGACCATCTCAAGACGCTAGGAGCCATCGAAATGCCCCAGCGCATGTATCTGCAAGCGGTCGAGAAGGCGCGCGGACAGCCCGTAATGTCTCTGGCGCAGGCGTATTCGGAGTTTACGAGGGATGCGGTGTCTGGCGGGGCGGATACGCCTCACTCGCCGCGTCACTCTTCGCCTCACTCTTCGCCGGGAAAACTCATCGCGCAGTCTTTGACCCAGACGTCATAGATCGGGTGTTCAACCACGTTGAGGCTCGGCGATTCCTTGAACAGCCAGCCGGAAAAGACGCGGGTATGCTCGCTTTTCCCGCGCTCCAGCACGTCGAGCTGGACGAAAGCGCCGGTTTCCTGCGGCATTTCCCACGGCGCGGTTCGCTCACACGCAGCAAGGGTCAGGATCACCGGCCCTTCCTCGCGCACTTCGCCGGGGCGCATTTCCAAATCCTGGCTCAGATTGTTGCGCTTGTTGAGCAGGCCAATCGTCGCCACGCGCTCTTTAAGCGGGGTCGCGCCTGAGGCGTCAACGACAGGTGCTGCTTGGGTGCCAGCTTCTGACGGCCCGGCGTCTGGCTGATCAGTATCCCCGCCCACGCCATCTGCGGTCTGTTCGCCAGCCTCGGAATCTGGCGCGCTTTCCCCGCATCCAGCCAGCGCAACACAAAGCACGGCAGCACAGCTCAAAGTAAAGGCGCGCATCAAACGACCCGTCAGCCCTCGGGCGACCAGGCTTCGTAATCGCCGACAGCCTTGGCCCGCTTGCCACCGCGGTCCAGCGATCCCTGCGGCAAATAGGCCTGCGCCGTGCCGGTGGCGTTGGGGGTGTAGTCCACCTCCCAGATTTTGGCTGGCGGCAGGTGGCTTTCAGGTACATCGTCAAACGCGCCGTGCAGCCAGCCATGCCATTCGGGCGGCACGCGGCTTGCATCGTTCACACCGTCATAGATCACCCAGCGCTTTTCGTTCTGGGTGTATGAGCCGGTAGGGGCTCCCGACGATTTCGCCACTTTGCGATAGTATTTGTTGCCCTGCGCATCCGTGCCGACATGCTCGCCGGCCTGACGGCTGGCCCACAGATGCGTGCCGAGCGTCGCGCCGTCCCACCACGTGAAGATTTTGCCAAAGATTCCCATATCTCAGCCGTTAGCTCAATTGGTGAGGCTCGCCAATACAGTATCGGGTCAGGCGTTGCTCAGGGCAGCGTGTATTCAACCTTGTTACCCGCGACGATGCCCAGTTCCTCTGCCAGACCGCCGCGTATCTCCAGCACCGCGCTCGCAGGGCCGACAGACGTGACGGAATCGAGCGAATAGGGCACCGCAGTCTCGATATTGTTGATCCGGCCATCGACGCCGATGAAGATGATATCGAGGCTGATCGGGGTGTTCTTCATCCAGAAACTGCGCACGGCGGGCACGTCACTGGGGAACAGCATCGCCTCGTCATCGGCCATTTCGGTGCGGAACATCATGCCGCGCGCCTGCGCCTGCGGTGTGTTGGCGTGCTCGGTCTTGAAGGTGATCGCGCCATTCGCGCTCACCACGGTAACATCGATAAGCTGGAGACCGGACGTGGGGTGCTTTTCGGGCGCGCTCTGCGCCTGCGGTGCAGCCGGCGTGTCCTGTGCTGCGCCCACGGGCGAGCATGCGGCCAGCAACGCAGCAGGCACAGCGCAGGCCCATGCGGGTACACGGTTTTTCAGAAGGTCAAAAATCATCGCGCGCGCTTTCCTCTGCTTCGGCCTCTGCTTGGGCGTCCTCCGCTTCGATCACCCAGTCCTCTACGTCGCCTGCTTGTGCTGCGTCGAGAATGAACTGCACATGTTCATACAGGTGGCCTGCACGAAGCATCGCGGCAACCTGTTTTTCGCGCGCCTTGCGATGAGCCGCGCGGGATTCGGGTGTTTCCGGAGCGTCGTCAGGCTCTTCAGAAGCGGGAGGCGCAAACGGCCCGATCCGCCGCTTCTTTGCCATCAGCATCGCCGCGCGGCGGCTGGCGGCCTCTCCCGGAGCATGGGCCTCGCGCGTTTCTTCCTCTACGCCCGCCGCCCACAGCGCCTGTTCCACCCGGCGCTTGCCATAGCCGCGCCCGGTCAGATCGCGCGATCGGCTGCGTGCATAGGCATCGTCATCGACATAGCCCAGCTCGATCAGGCGCGAGACGAGCCCCGTCACATCCAGTTGCACCGCGCGCCCATCTTCATCCTCGGCCACACCGCGCTCGCGGATCTTGCGCGCCAGATACCCTTCCAGCTTCGCTGCGGTCGTCGCAAAGCGCGCGGCATAGGATAAAGCGAGATCGCGCAAGGCCGTTTCATCCAGCGGGCGCGTCTTCTTTGCCTTGCGCCCCCCTTCTTTGGCCGACCTGCGCGCACGTCCCTTGACCGAACCGTCAGCCGCTTGCGGTTCGTCAGATATGTCACCCGTTTGACGACCAAACCGTGACGTTTTGCTTTCCCGTGAAACCATTTCGCCTTATTCGTGCCACAGTCCTTATCAAATGGGAAAAATTGCTTTTGTCCGGGTCTCCCGAACATCGGCCTTCTGAATACAATAGGGCGCATCTGCTGCGCTAAGCAAATGACGGGTTTCGCGAGATAATATGACCGACGCCGCATTGACGCCGACGCCGAATGATTGCGCTCTGCCGCGCATTCGTGCGCAGTTTTCAACCTTCAATGAAGCGATAGACTACGCCGCCCGCAGCGAAAAAGGGCTGAATTTTCACGATATGCGTGGACAACTGGAGCGGGTCTACACCTTTCGCGAAATGCGCGAGGATGCGCTGGGAATGGCGCGCCGCCTGATTGCCGCAGGGATCAAGCGCGAGGATCGCGTTGCCCTGATCGCCGAAACCGGCCCCGAATTTGCCGCCCTGTTTTGCGCTTGTGTCTATACCGGCGCGTGGCCGGTGCCCCTGCCCCTGCCCACCACATTCGGAGGCAAAGGCAGCTATATCGACCAGCTGGCGGTCCAGCTGGACAGCTCCGATCCGGCCATCCTGATATACCCTGAGGAAATCGCCGAGATGGCGCAGGCAGCCGCCGAGCAACAAGGCTGCGCGGCGGAAAGCTGGCAGGACTTTGCCACACGCGATGCGCCCGATTGCGACCTGCCGGAGGCCAACCCCGAAGACATCTGCTATCTGCAATATTCCAGCGGATCGACGCGCTTCCCTACCGGCGTTGCGGTGACGCACAAGGCGCTGCTGCACAATCTGTACGGCCATTCCACCAGCATGAACCTGCGCGATGATGAACGCTGCGTCAGCTGGCTGCCATGGTATCACGATATGGGCCTTGTCGGATGCTTTCTGTCGCTGATCGCCAATCAGGTTTCCGGCGATTATCTGAAACCCGATGCGTTTGCGCGGCGTCCGCTGGCCTGGCTGGACATGATCAGCCGCAATTCCGGCTCGACCATCTCCTATTCGCCGACCTTCGGCTATGACATTTGCGCGCGGCGTATCTCCAGCCAGTCCAACGTGGCCGAGCGTTTTGACCTGTCACGCTGGCGATTGGCGGGCAATGGCGCGGACATGATCCGTCCTGACGTGATGCAAAGCTTCGTCAACGCATTCTCGGATGCGGGCTTTTCCGCCTCCAGCTTCACGCCGTCCTATGGCCTTGCCGAAGCGGTTCTGGGCGTGACGGTCATGCCGCCGGGCGAAGGCATCCGGGTGGAATTGGTCGAGGAAGAGCGCCTTTCAGGTACGCCGCGCGACCTCAACCGTCCGGCCCGATACCGCGCGATTGTCAATTGCGGAAAGCCGATGCCTGACATGGTCGTCGAAATCCGCGACGAAAACGGCAACCCTCGCGGCGATCACCAGATCGGCACAGTCTGGTGCAACGGACCCAGCGTCATGCACTCATATTTCCGCAATCCCGAAGCGACGCGCGACTGTCTTGTCGATGGTTGGCTGGATACAGGCGATATGGGCTATATGGCGGACGGTTATCTTTTCATCGTGGGCCGCGCGAAAGACATGATCATCATCAACGGCAAGAACCACTGGCCGCAGGATATCGAATGGGCGGTCGAGCAATTGCCCGGATTCAACCATGGCGATATTGCTGCCTTTGCAGTGGAAACAGAAGCTGGCGAAGAAGCGCCCGCCGTGCTGGTCCATTGCCGCATTTCCGATCCTGATGAACGGGTAAAGCTGCGCGAGCAGATCGCGGACAAGGTGCGTTCTGTAACGGGCATGAGCTGCGTCGTCGAACTCGTCCCGCCGCGCACATTGCCGCGCACAAGCTCTGGAAAACTGAGCCGCGCCAAGGCCAAGAAGCTGTATCTGTCAGGCGAGATCGTTCCGCTCAAACTGGCGGCGTAAGCTTTACTCTCGCGTCCTGCCCGCTCCTTACTCCTCGGGCGAGCGGACCTCACCCCATTCGGCGCGCAGCGGGCCATAGCCGCTGCGTGTTTCCACGCTCACGCCGCGCTTGGCGAGGATCTCTGCGGCCATTGTGGTCTGCTCTGGCGGTCCGACCAGCACGATCGGCAGCTCAATGCGCGACGATGCCCATTCGATCACCGTCAGGGCACGCGCTCCCGCCTCTGTCGGGCCGACCTCGCCTTCGTCATTCGGTTCTTCAAATGCGATATTGGCGGGCAGATCGCTGAGCGGGGGCAGCAGTTCGATTGACCAGTCGGGCTCTGTCCGAGCAATCCGCTGTTCCAGCGCGCGATACGCCTCAAGGCTGGCCCCATCGAGCCGCTGAGCGCGCACCATGGCGCGGCGGCGCGTGCGGTCAACGACCACGTCCGCTTCGAGCACGCCCGCCACCAGCGCAAGCCGCTGTGCGAGAGCATCGGCGCGGGCCTGCGCATTCGCTTCCTCACTGGCGCGCGCAGCGGAAAGCTGCGCCTGTTCGGCGGCGGATGCGCTGGTGCCGACCTGAAACTGTGTCAACGTCAATTCAACCGGTTCACCCAGACGGATGGCAAGAGCGCGTTCGATGTCGGCCTCTGCGTCCGGGCGCAAGACAGGTGTGAGCATCGTCGCGCTGATCGCGATGGGCTTGGTTCCAAACTCAACATCCACTCCGTCAAGTCGGGCGCGCGCGTCGAACTTTTCCTCAATCTCTGACCGCACGATCCGCTGCGCATTGGTCTGCCACGCAATCTGTTGGAGCGAGAAAGCGAGCGGAACCGCGAGCGAGATGAAAACCGCAACAACCGCAAGATTCTGATAAAGCGATTGTTTATGGCTCAGCGAGGTCTTGAACCCGTACAGCCGGGCCAGCCCCCACGCGGTCAGCGCGATCGTTATCAGGTTGGTGACGTAGAGCAGCAGCGCACCTGAAAAGACCGTCCAATTCCAGGTCGCAAGGCCAAAGCCGACCGTCGCCAGTGGCGGCATCAACGCGGTCGCGATCGCCACGCCCACAATCGTCCCGTCACGGCCACGGATCATCGCATAGGCGCCAGCAAGCCCGGAAAACAATGCGACAAAAAGGTCAAACAGATTGGGCTGGGTGCGGGCCGCAATTTCCGGTGTGATCGTCTGGATCGGAGAGAGATAGACGATCAAGCCGGTTAGCGCGATGGCCATGAAGGTTCCCCAACCAAGGCTGCGCGCGGACTTCTTGAGCCATTGATAATCGCCGATTGCCAGCGCAAAGCCGAGGCCCATGATCGGGTCCATCAGGGGCGACAAGAGCATCGCGCCGATGACAACCGCTGGCGAGGACAGGAGCAGCCCCAGAACCGCAATCGCGCCGCTCATCGCAGTCATGAACAGATATCGCTCTGACAAGGCGCATTCCGCCCGGCGTTTCTCGATGACCGCGGCCTGATTGACCGTCCCGATAACGTCCTGCAGCCAATACCGGCGCAGACTGAAGACAACGCGGCGGAAAGACGCAGAGGGTCGCTTGCCCTCATTCGGGACTGTTTCTGGCGCAGCACTGCCGGTGGCTGTCGCGGTGGTTGCGGTGGCTGTACCCATGCCGCCCGAGCCGGGCTGTGCGCCATCGGCAGCAGCGCTCGCCGCCCTGCTTTCGGGCGCATTACTCTCGGATTTTGTCACTTTGACCCTCCATCAACTCCGCCGGTTACCGCGAATGAAGCGCCAGCGAAAGCGGGATTGCGTATCCTGCGGGTCTGCGCGCTTAATACCATGGACGCAGCGGGCGCGATAAGGCATTCTTGAATTGTCTGTTTTAGATACCTAATACAGTGAAACATTCAGCGCGTGCGCCGCCGCCGATCCGCACACGCCGCCAGAGGGAGCCAAGACGCCGCATGAGCACTGATACCAACAGCGCGACGAACATCGCGACAGCGACCAAGACCGCGACCGATTTTGAGCTGACGCCGCCCGATCCCGTGCCTGTGGTGGCGCCCGAACAGGCCGCCGGGCTGGTGCCTGTCTCAGCGGAGCAGAAATCGAAGCTGGACGAGAAAGTCGACGGCTTTGTCTCAGCTCTCATTTCCGCCGATGCCAATTCGCCGGAATTTGGCGAGAAGGTCGATCAGATCACGCGCATGGGCCAGGAACAGATCCGCGCCGCCGCCGGTCATTCCAACCGCTTTCTCGACCGTCCTGTCCGGGCGATGGATGCAGACAGCAGCGTGGGCAAGGATCTGGCTGAATTGCGGCGCACGGTCGAAGAGCTTGATCCAGGCCGCAAGGGCAAACTGATGGAGCCGCGCAAGCTGTTTGGCATCATCCCGTTTGGTAACAAGCTGCAAAACTACTTTGACAGCTACACCTCTTCCCAGGGGCACATCCAGCAGATCCTGAAGAGCCTTGAAGGCGGCAAGAAGGAGCTCGTGCTCGACAATGCCGCAATTGATCAGGAACGCGCCAAGCTGTGGGAAGCCATGGGTGAGCTGGAACAGATGATCCATATCGCCAAGGCGCTGGATGCAAAGCTGGAAGAGACCGCCATCCAGATGGACGCCACGGATCCCGAAAAGGCGAAAGCTCTGAGAGAAAGCGCGCTGTTCTATGTGCGTCAGCGCACGCAGGACTTGCTTACGCAGATGGCGGTCAGCGTGCAGGGTTATCTCGCGCTTGATCTGGTGAAAAAGAACAATGTTGAGCTGGTCAAAGGCGTGGACCGCGCCAGCACCACGACGGTGAGCGCCCTGCGCACCGCAGTGACGGTGGCGCAGGCGATGACGAACCAGAAACTGGTGCTGGAACAGATCACCTCGCTCAATTCGACCACCGCCAATATCATCGATTCGACCAGCACGCTTTTGCGTGAACAAACCGGCCAGATCCATGAACAGGCCGCCGCCAGCACCATCCCGCTCGAAACGCTGCAACGCGCCTTCCAGAACATCTATGACACAATGGACGAAGTGGACGAGTTCAAGGTGCGCGCGCTCGACAGCATGAAGCAGACCGTTGGCGTTCTGTCCGAAGAGGTCGAAAAGTCGAAAGGCTACATCGCCCGCGCGGAAGGGCAGGCTCAGGCGCAAGCAAAGGTTGCGAGTGAGCCTTCGCTGTTGGCGCTGGATAGCTGAGCCGGATCGGAGACGCAGCCAGAATGGACGCAGCCAGAATGGATACAGGCAGAATGGTCGACACCACACAGCAATCCGAACGGATCGTCAGCGACGCGGGCCGCAGCCTGAAAATTCAGCGCTCCGGCGGCACACACCGGCCTGGCCAACGCATGGGCAAAAGCATCGGCAAAGGCTCCGCACAGGAAAAGGCGAAAGTCTGGCTGAACCGTGCAAAGTATTTTGCAGGCGCGGTGCTCGCGATCATGGCGGCTTCATTTGCGTGGGGTCTCATCATCACCCCGCTGGGCTTTACAGGCCTGATGATGACGGTCCTTGCCGTAGTTGTGGCTGCGTTTGTTTTTGCCAACTTCCCCAAGGTGAAAACGCCCAAGCGGGCCGAGCTTATACAAGGCACCCCGCAGGCCATGGTCGCCAACACCGAATTGTGGCTCGAAGCGCAGCGCCCCGCTTTGCCCGCGCCCGCCGTGAAGGTGGTGGAGGAATTGGGCGTTCAGCTTGATGCACTGGGCCTTCAGCTTGAAACTGTTGATGCGGGTCACCCGGCGCTCAATGATGTGCGAGAGCTGGTCGGCGAATATATCCCCGAGACGATCGAGAATTACCGCAAGATACCCGAGCATCTGCGAACCGAAAAGCACACCGGCAAAAGCGCGGATGAACGCCTGACAGACAGCCTGAGCCGACTGTCGAGTGAGATAGACCGCGTGACGCGCCAGATGGCCGAAGGCGCGATGGATGATCTGGCGATCAAGGACCGCTACCTTGAATACCAGTATGGCGGGACCGACGCGCTCGGCGAAAAGAGCGCGGATTGAAACTGGCCATGTTGATCAAACACATGTTGATGAGACCATGCGCATAAAGCTGCCTCATTCATTGGAACGGGCCGAAGTCCGTTTCCGCCTGGAACAGCGCAAGGGCGAGATCATCGACTATTTCCCCGAAGGCATGGCCAGTCTCGAATCGACGTGGCGCGGTGACGATCACATGGACTTTGTGGTCGCGATTGCCGGGCAACGGATCGGCGGATCGGTTGATATCGCCGACGATCATGTTGTGATTTCAGTGAAATTGCCCCTGATCCTGACCTTTCTCAATGGCAAGATCGAACGCTCTGTGCGCAAGGAAGGCACCCGCCTTCTCGCTTGATCAGGTGTCTGATTCTTTAGTCAGAATGATCCAAAACTAGGCGGTTGCACCGGGTTGCGACCGCATGTCCCGTTTGCAAAATTGGCTGTGGTGTGTCATATATATTGGACACAACGCACTGACCATAAGCTATGACAGCCAGCTGCCGCCTTCGAAAGGACCGGACTGATCGACATATCCCCTCACCGCCAGCCCGATACAAAACGGTGTGACAATCTTCGCGAAAGCCTGCGCGGGGCCACCGCCAGCGCGCACGACTTGCTCGACGGGTCCATGCGGGCGGCGGCGGGATGGAAGGCGCGCGCCGACTACACCCGGTTTCTCAGCCTGCAATATGCCGCGCGTCGCCCGGTAGAGGCGTGGCTGGCAGCCAATGCTCCGTCCGAACTGTGCCCCCCTGCTCAATGCGACCTGATCGCCGCCGATCTGATCGAGCTTGGCGAACAGGTGCCCGAAAGCGGGCCGCATTTTGCGCTTTATTCAGGGGCCTGCGACGACGCTCCAAACGACTGTGAAGTGCTCGGCGCGGCGTGGGTGTTGGCTGGATCTTCGCTTGGCAACCGCGCGATCCTCAAGGAAGTGCGACGCACCGCAAAACAGAGCGGTGAGCAGGCATGGCCGGACAGTTTTCTCGGCGATGACGCGATGATGAATTTCTGGAAAACCCTGCGGCGCAGGATCGAACGGCCCGCTGATATCAACGAGGTTGCAGGCGCAAGTCGCGCGGCCGCCGCGGTGTTTGATCACTTCATCGCGCTTGCGGCCAATGCGGGAGATACCAGCGAACTCGCACAAAGGAACATGACGCGTGCATGAGCCGGCAGGAAACAACCCCGGGCCAGCCTCACCATGATCTGACCGAATGCGACCGCGAAGCGATCCACCAGATTGCAATGGTTCAGCCGTTTGGCGGACTGATTGCGGTGAATGGTGACTGGACGGTGGTTCATCGTTCCACGAATTGCGCAAAACTGCTGGCGCTGGATGAAACACGCCAAGCCGGAGCACTCAAACCCGGTTCACCGCTGGCCGATTGTTTTTCGCCGCGCGCCATGGACGCGTTGCACGCCTGCCTGAAGAATTCGCGCAGCGCCGACCCTGTGCACCGCCTGTTTGGCCTGCGCCTCAGTCAGGCCGGGCCGCTGTTCGATTGCGCCGTTCATACCAGCGCGGACAAGATCGTGATCGAGTTCGAACCGCACGAAGAAAGCGAATATGCCAGCCATCTCGCGCTGGTCGGCCCGATAATGGCTCAGTTGGAGCCGCTGCGCGATTTGCAGGAATTGTGCGACACAGCCGCTCGCCTTGTCCGCGATGCGTTCGGCTAGGACCGGGTGATGGTCTATAAATTCCATCCGGACGAAAGCGGCGAAGTGATTGCCGAAAACCGCCGCGAGGATCTGGAGCCGTACCTCGGCCTGCGATATCCACGCGCCGATATTCCGCAACAGGCGCGCGCGCTGTTCATCCGCAACAGATTTTGGGTCATCGCCGATATGAGCGCCAAGCCTGTGCCGATTGAGCCGCGCATCGGGATCGACAATGCCCCGCTCGACCTGTCGATGAGTATGCTGCGCTCCCATTCTGAAATGCATGTCCAGTATATGCGCAATATGGGCGTGGGTGCCTCGCTTGCGATTTCGATTGTCCGGCAGGGCAGACTGTGGGGCATGATTTCGTGTCACCATTATCAGCCGCGCCTGCCGGCCTATTCGCTCCGAACGGTCGCGGAACTGCTGAGCCAGATGTTCTCCTTGATGCTGGACCGCATCCTGATTGAAAGGTCGGAGACTGTCCGCAGCAAGGGCCGCAAACTCCATGAACAATTGATGCAGCGTCTGACTGGCGGAACGACACTGGATCGCAGCCTGACGATGCTGGATGAATTGCTGGACGAAGTGATCGAGCATGATGGCGTCTCGACCCTGATTGGAGGCGAATATTCCGCGCGGGGCAACGCTCCGAGTGAAGTAGAGTTCATGGCGCTGACCCCAGCCTTGGGCACCGCTCCTGTCAGCACACTGGTCGAAACGACCGCGTTGTACGATATCATACCCGAAGCCGCCCCCCTTAAAGACCGGATTGCAGGCGCGCTGATCGTTCCGATTTCACGGTCTCCGCGCGATTATATCGCCCTTTGGCGCAGGCCACTGCGTCAGAAAGTAGTGTGGGCGGGCGACCCGGAAAAAGCCCTTGCCGAGCCGGGTGAACGGCTCCAGCCGCGCGGCAGATTTGCCGCCTGGGAAGAAGATATCAACGACCGCAGCGAGGACTGGAGCGCAGACGAATTGCAGATTGCCGAAGGCTTGCGCGTTACGCTGCTCGAAGTGATCCTTCGCATGACCGACGAGGCCGCGCGCGAACGCAAGCGATCGCAGGAAAAGCAGGATCTGCTGATCGCCGAGCTTAACCACCGTGTGCGCAACATCCTGAACCTCATCCGCAGCCTTGTCTCGCAAGCACAGCATGATGCGATGGACGTTTCCAGCTTTGCCTCGATTATCGGAGGGCGGATTTCCTCACTGGCATCGGCGCATGACAATATCACGCGGGAAAACTGGGCCCCCGCCCCGCTGTCGCGCCTGTTTGAAACGGAGCTGGCCGCCTATCTGACCGGCAAGGAAGAGCGCTTTGAACTCACCGGTGATCAGGTTCTGGTCACTCCGGAAGGGTACACCGTGCTCGCGCTGGTGGTGCATGAGATGGTCACCAATTCCGCAAAATATGGCAGCCTTTGCGATCGCGCGGGTTCCGTATCGGTGCATATCTCTCGCAACACGTTTGGTGATGTGATGATTGCGTGGCGTGAACAGGGCGGGCCGCACGTAAAGCCGCCCACGCGGCGCGGATTTGGCTCCACCATAATCGAGCGATCCATACCGTTCGAGCTTAAAGGCGAGGCGAGCCTGCAATTCAAATTGCTGGGGCTGGAGGCCGATTTCCTGATCCCGTCCAGCTACATTGTGGCGGTTGATACGCACGGGGATACACCACGGACCAAACACAACGATACGGGTCTTTCCGGCACAGCGGGCAATGACAATGCGAGCGCGGCGACTCAAGCCGTGCCCGCCAGCCGCCTCCCCGCGCATATGATTCTGGTCGAAGACAGCATGATCATCGCGCTCGACACCGAAGAGAATCTCAAACGGCTGGGCGTTGCTTCAATCGATGTTGCCAGCAGTGTTTCGGGCGCATTGGCCGCGATGACAAAGCGCTTGCCGGACTTTGCGATCATCGATTTCAATCTCGGGCCGGAATCGAGCACTCCCGTGGCCGAGAAGCTGCGAGAGTTGAGCGTGCCGTTTGTGCTGGCGACAGGATACGCCGATCTGGGCGATCAAGGCGATCAACTGGGCGCAATGGCGACCTTGCGCAAGCCGTATGGGCGCGCCGAAATCGAAGATGCTCTGGAAGGGTATGCCAACATGATCGCCGGGCCCAATCCGGGCGATAGTGAAGGTGACAATCATGCGGAAACGGTCAGCGCGAACGGACCAGCAGAGTAACGCGCGCCTCCGCAAAATCGAGCACATCGATTGACGGCGCATACAGGCATGCCCCCGCACCGGCGTGATCGCCACCCCTTGTGCGTACTTCACCTGAAAGCGGCAGGACCAGCAGCGCTCCATCATACTGCGCGCGCGTCTGTTCGTCGGGTTCGCCTTCGATCCGGTCCAGCCTGAAATACGGCCCGTCGATCAGAGTGGACCCGCTCTGCGCTACAGTGCCGCGATGCCGGACGCTGTATGGTCCGCTGTCTGCCACAGCCAAGGCCCGCTCAAGATGCAGTTCACGAGGGCGGCCATAATCATACAGCCGAAACGTCGTATCGCTGTTCTGTTGAACCTCAACCAGAGCAAGACCGGGACCGATGGCGTGGACCGTGCCTGCGGGTAGGTAGAATATATCACCCGCCGCCACGTCATGCCACGTCAGCAATTGCTCGATTGATCCATCGCGCGCCGCCGCCTCGATCCGGTCGGGCGCAAGCGTTTCATCAAAGCCAATCGCGAGGCTGGCACCCGGCTCTGCATCGAGGACAAGCCAGCATTCCTCCTTGCCCGCCTCACCGGGCAAGGCATTTGCTCCCGATGGGTGGACCTGAACCGAGAGCTTTTCACTGGTGAACAGATATTTGACCAGCAGATCGCTCAGCTCGGGCGGCGGTTCAAACCATATTTCGCCAATGCGGGTGTTGTCGGGCGCTGAAAAAGGCGCAGGCAGATTGTCCCGTCCCCAGACCTTTTCCACCATGCGGGTGGGCAGGATGCGCGCAGTCCCGTTGGCGGTTTCAGGCGTACCCGCTGTGCTCACTGGTTGCTCGCGCCGGGCAATTTGCCCACTCGCTGCGCACCATCGCGCGTCGTCACGAGCACCTCATTGCCAGAGACGACAATGCACACATCCTCCAGCCCGATTGCCGAAACGCGCGGGCCGTCACTGATCGCGAGGACATTGCGGCATTGATCGAGATCAGCGAGGCCGCGTACGACGTTTCCGTCAGCCTCAACGTCAGCGCCGCCAGCATCTTCGCGCGCGCCCTCTTCTTGAAGGGCATCATGCAGGGCCGCCCAATTGCCGATATCGGACCACCCCATATCCACCGGCACCATGGCCGCGCGGCTGGTGTTTTCCATCACGGCATAGTCAATCGAATCCCCCTCAATCTCGGCAAAGGCCGCGGCCTGCGGGTGGAACCGCGCACCTTCCTGCTTGCCCGCTGCAACCGCGATCGCAATGGCCTGAGCCATAGCCGGGCGATGGCTGTTGAGTTCGTTCAGCAGCGCGCCTGCACGAAACGCGAAGATGCCGCCATTCCAGCTGTATTCCCCGCTTTCCAGATAGGATTGCGCGGTTGCCAGATCCGGCTTCTCGACAAATTTGGCGATCTGGTATCCACCCTCCAGCGGCTCGCCCCGGTGCAGATAGCCATAGCCTGTCTCAGGGTGTTCGGGCGCAATGCCGAAAGATACCAGCCAGTCCTCTCTCGCCAGAGAAGCAGCGGAAAAGGCGGCGGCGCGAAAGGCGGCTTCATCCGCGATATGGTGATCGCTGGGGCAAACCAGCATGATCGCATCCGACGGGAGCAATGCCGCTGCCAGAGCAATGGCAGGCGCGGTGTTGCGGCCCATAGGCTCCACGACAAGGCGGTGTTCGCCGCCAGTATCGAGCCCGTTCAGCTGTTCTTCGATGATGTCGCAATGCTGTGCCCCGGCCACAACCATGGGCGGTGCAAAGCGCTGATCGCCACCTGCATCTTTGGCCACACGGTTCACGGCCTGCTCGAACAGGGTTGTTTCTCCGATCAGCGGCAGGAACGGCTTGGGCCTCGTTTTCAGGCTGACCGGCCAAAGGCGGGTCCCGCTGCCGCCACACAGGATGACGGGATAGATCGAAGGGGCGCTGGTCATATCGCGGCGGGGTATAGCAGGCGCGCTTGGCGATGCCAGTGGGATCTAGAACCAGCGCTGGCGCCAGTAATACGGCGCGGCGACCGGATTGCCGTTGGCATCGCGCGCGGGACGAAAGCCCAGCCGGGTCTCGACCAGTTGGCAGGTGATGCGGTCCGCCTGGGGATCGGGGCTGGCGCGATAGACCGAACAGTTCCTCGCCTTCCCGTCCGCGCCCACCATCACACGTACGATTACCTCGGTGCCGCGGCGCGCGCTCCGGCCTCCGGGCGGAATGGGATAATCGCGCGCATTGTTGATGGAGCCCGAGATGTGCTCCGGCTTCGTCACCGCCACACCGCCGCGTCCACCGCCTGAATTGCCACTGCCCGTCCCCAGCCCTTGCCCGGCGGCCCCGTTCCCTTCGCCCTGATCGCGCGCGCCGGACCGTTTCGCCACGCCGGTGGAGGAGACTTGCGGGCGCGGTTCGGGCTTTGGAGGCTGCACAATTGCGGGCGGCGCGGTCACCGGCTCTGGCACTGCATCCTTGCCCGGATTCCCTTGCGCGCCTTCGTCAGGCTCGGGCTCATTTTCTGGCGGCGGCGGGGCAGGTTCTGGCTGCGGCTGGGAGATATCGAACGCCGCCACCACTTCGCGCTTTATTGACCGGGTCAGATCAGGCGCCAACGCGAGGGCCAACCCATAAAGCACAACCCCATGCAGCAAGGCGATCACTGCGATGACCGGCCAGCGTATGCGACGCCTGCGCGCGTAATACGGCACGCTTCCGGCCCCACTTCTGGCCGCGCTTCGTCCCATCGGGCTGCGGCCCGCTCCGTCCGCTTGCTTTCCTGTCTCGCTGCCGGTCCCGCTCATCATTCTGCTCCATTTCGGATGCGATAGCCTCCGTTTGGCATTTGCGCTCTCTATAACCGCTTGAAAGGAAATCTCGATGGAGCGCGCAGTTACTGTTGCATGCAAGAAAGCTGCTGGCTTTGGATCGGGGCCGAAAACCGGCCATCAAGCGAGTGGACATGCCAACGAGGGCACCAGAGAGCGCAGCGGCGAGGACGCCATTGGCGCTCTGTTTGCGCCCGGCGGCCAATACATCGCAATGGGAGCAATCGACCTGCGCAGCGTCCTGGGAGCAGCGATTGGCGCGGCGCTTTATTTCGCCCTTGCCTCTTTCAGCCTTGCCCTGTCCAGTTTTGACAGCACTCTGGCGACTGTCTGGTTGCCCAGCGCCGGTGCGGTCGCCTTCCTTTTGTGCGTCCGCCTGCCCAACGAAGTGCCCTTCTTGATCGCCGCCTTTGTCGCCAGCTTTACAGCAAATCTCATCCACGGGAGCGGCGTCGACGCATCCTTTGTCTTCTCCATCGCCAACTTCGCCAATGTGACGAGCGTGATCTGGCTCACCCGGCGAAGCAGCGGGCCAAGACCGGACATGTCGCATCTGCCAACGCTCGCCAGCTTTGTATTTGCGGGGGGACTGGTCGGGCCGCTTCTGTCTGCCTGCATCGCGGCCACGGGTATCGGGTGGCTGATATCTGCTGGCGGTGAGGCTGCGAGCTGGATGGCGATCTGGAACGGGGCGAGCGCTTGGTTTCTGACTGACAGTATGGGGATGGTGCTGATTGTCCCGCCAATTCTGCTGATTGCGAACCTGAAAGGCAGCTGGCGCGAGCGCAATATCTCCAACCTTCTGGAGCGGGTCGCGCTCCTGGTCTTTAGTGTCGTATGCGTGATCATGGTATTCAGCCAGAATGCCTTCCCACTGCTGTTCCTGATAACCCCGATTACTCTGGTCCACGCCTTCCGCCTTGGAAGCGCGGGCACAGCGCTGCATGTCGCTCTGGTTGCATTGGTCGCGACGGCGATGACATGGTGGGGCCTTGGGCCGATTGTTGCCGCGAGCGAGCTTCATTCGGTGCGCTTGCTGCTGATACAGGCCTTTATCGCAGCCAATTTCCTGACCGGTCTGCCGATTTCAGCCATCCTCGCAGGCCGCAACAGGCTGACCGAGGAGCTGACAGCGGGACGAAGAGAGCTGAAGTTGTTGGCGGACAACATCACCGATGCCGTGCTGCAACTCGATACAACAGGCGTGTGCACTTATGCCTCGCCTTCTGTGCGCGAAGTTCTGGGCCGGGAACCGGACGAATTTGTCGGAACCCGGATCACCGAACGCGCGCATGAAGATGCGACCGACCGCATTGCAGAGGTGCTGGACAAACTGCTTGGCGGGCAGTCGGAAAAGGAGCGACTCACCTATCGCCGGTTTCTGGATGATGCCGATGGAATGCCGGTCTTTATCGAAGCGGATTGCGCCATCGCGCTCGATCCGATGAACGGCGAGAAAGAGGGCATCGTGATATCCGCGCGCGATATCACAGAGCGGGTGGAGCTGGAACTGCTGCTGACCCGTGCGCGGCGTCACGCGGAAAACGCGGCCAATGCGAAATCGGAATTCCTCGCCAATATGAGCCACGAAATCCGCACTCCGATGAACGGTGTCCTCGGCTTTGCTGAGCTTATGCTGCAAGGGGAGCTGGATTCCGAGCAGCGGCGGCATACCGAGATGATCGTGCAGTCCGGGCGCTCCATGATGCTGTTGCTGAATGATGTGCTCGACCTGTCAAAGATCGAAGCGGGCCAGATCAACATCGACACCGGGCCGATTGATCTGCACGCCACGCTGGAAGAATGCGTCGCGCTGCATCGTCTGACAGCTACGAAAAAGGGGCTGCATATCCGGCTGGTGCAGGATGACCCAACGGGTCGCACCGGGTCGGCGGCGCGTCGTCAAACGGACCTGTCGCCTAATATCGTCACGGACGGATTGCGCCTGCGTCAAATTGTGCTCAACCTTGTCGGTAATGCAGTCAAATTCACCGAAAGCGGGACCGTCCATGTCGCGTACAGCGTCAGCGACAATGCACTTTGCGTGCGGGTCAGGGACACCGGCATTGGCATAAGCGCAGCGCGGCTGGATACGATATTCAGCCCCTTCACCCAGGGTGAAAGCGTCACGGCGCGCCGCTATGGCGGGACGGGGCTGGGGCTTTCGATCAGCCGTCAACTCGCCAGCCTGCTTGGCGGGGTGATCGATGTGGAAAGCGAGCCCGGCGTCGGTTCCACCTTCACGCTGACTTTGCCAACCAGGGTGATGCCCAGGGCGGCAACCGGGGCGGAAGCCAAGGTCGAAACCAAAGCGGTTGTGCCCGCTTCAGCCGTTCCGGAAGACCTGCCGCCATTTGCCCGTATCCTGCTGGTCGAAGATCATGATGTGAACCGGCTGCTGGTTACCGAAATGCTCAAACGGTGCGGGCAAAGCGTGGCGATTGCGCATGATGGCAATGAGGCCATTTCGATGGTCATGGACAGCATGATGCGCGGGCACCAGTATGATCTGGTGTTGATGGACGTGCAGATGCCGCAATGCGATGGCTATGCCGCAACCCGGGCAATCCGCGAAGAGGGGATCGGTCCGGACACCCTGCCGATCATCGCGCTGACGGCCAATGCTTTCCCCGAAGATGTCGCCGCCGCACGGTCAGCCGGGATGCAAGGGCATCTGGCCAAGCCGATCGTGTTTGCCGATCTCGCCAAGGCACTGCAGCGTTGGCTTCCGACCCGCATTGTCGAGGCTCCGATGGACCGCGATATCGCGGCTGCTGACCCTGAGACAGATGAGGAGACAGACGGCGAGACAGGAAGCGAAAAGGCGAACGTGCTTGATCTGGTGCCGCGTGCGTCTTCAACGACAGAGGACGCGGAAAGAGACCGTGGGATAGCTGCCCAAACAACCGTTGCGACCGAAAATACAGCCTCAGCAGTCGCTATACCAGGCGCAAAGGTGAGTAGACCGGGCCATTCGGCGGCCTTGTTCAATCGCTGGCTCACGCGGCGTAGTGAAACGGTTGAAGCGGTGCGTGATGCTCTGGCGCAAGGGGCCCTGACAGCGGAGAAGAACGACAAGGTGGCGGCGGCAAAGCAAAGCGATCTGATTGCCTGCATTCACAAACTGGCGGGCACAGCCGCGACATTTGGCGAGCAGCAATTGGGGGACAAGGCTTCCAAACTCGAAATGGCTCTGCGCAAACAGGCTTCTGCGCCTATCGCCGAGCGGCTTGCATTCGAATTGCTGGCGCTGGCGGATGAACCGGCGAGCGTGCCTTCAAAGGCGACATCCTCGCAGGGTTAGATCAAAGCTGGGCTGGATTTAAGCCGGGCTCGATTAAAGCTAGGCTCGATTTTCAGCCCGCGTCGGCCAAGGGCGTTCTCATCGGCAGGCCTGATCACCGCTACTTACCATCCGATACCGGGCGCGCTCCCTCCCAAACAAAAACGGCGGGACCCGAAGGCCCCGCCGCTCTTGTTCCATAGTGTCGGCTGCGAGAGCTTAGAACTCGTAGCGCGCACCGATCTGGATCCGCCATGCCGACTGGTTGATCGAGATGAAGTTCTGATCATCCGGCTGGAAGTCACGCAGGATATAACGACCCTGATCATCAACACCGGCTGCGTCGATGACGTCCACAAGACCGTTAAAGCCGCCACGCTGACGCAGAATGTTTGCACCGGAGTCGATCAGGTTGAGGAAGTTCGCGAAGTCAGCGAACAGCTCAATCCGGTCTTCCTTCACGCCGGTCAGAGTACCGATGAACGGGAGTTCCTGACTGATGCGCAGATCGACGTCGAAGTGCCAGTCATTGCGGCAGGTGTTGCGGTTGACCGATTGTCCGCGAGTGAAGTTACACTGCGAAGCGGTGTCGCTGTTCTCGAGGAAGTCGTTGAGGCCGGCTTCTGCTTCGGCGGCGGTTTGAACGACGGTGGGCACACCGTTGATGGTCCGAACCGTATCAACAAACACTACGTTCGGATCGTTGACAGTCGGAATGTAGAGCAGAGCGTTGTCATCACCTGAGGAGGAATCGGCAAACACGCCGCCACCATCGAACGTCAGGCTGTAAGGCCGACCTTCACGAGCGCGGAAGAAGATGCCGAGGCCAGTATCGTAACCATCAACGAACTGCTCACGGAAGTTGAACGCCGCAGTGAAGTTATGGCGAACTTCGGTGGTTGCCGTGGAAACAGCCGGATCCTGACGATCAAACGCAGCGGTCACGTCGAACGAAGATGTCGCAGTCGATGACTGGTTGTTGCGCGCATTGTTGGAGTCCGTGAATGCGTAACCGAGCGTTACCGAGGTGCTTCCACCGTCCGTAAACACGCCCGACTCGAACTGCTTTGACAGAACAACCGAAGCCACATGCGAAGTAGAGCTGCGGCCGTTGGTGAGCTGAATGTTGTCATCACGGCCCGTACCGAAGCAATCGGCGGTCAGACCCTGATAGACGGGCGGCGTACCACCCTGATTCAGCAGAACCGCATTACAGCCAGCGTTGGTTGCATCCACAGCCTGATAGATCGGGCGACCATCAACCGTGAAGCCACCCAGACCCTCACGCAGATCAGGTGCCTGGCTCAGATCGACGAAGTTCAGCGCGTCGTTGAAACGCGAATAGATGTAGTCGAGCTGCAGGTTCCAGTTGCTGAAGAAGCCAGCTTCTGTCCCAAAGGTTGAACGGAAACCGATGTTTGCGCGAACCACTGTCGGGATATCGAAGTCCGGAGCTGTCGACTGGACGTCTGCCAGACCTGCCTCTGCGTCTGCCGCGCCGCCATCAATGGCGCACTGCGGGAAACCGGAGAACTGGCCGTTGGTGACAACATCGAACTGGCCGGTGGCCGGATCAACCGGGATATCACCCGCACCGCAATCGAAACGGGTTGTGCCCAGCGCGCTGGAGAAGCCGTTGTTCGAGAACGCGTTCGAGAAATACACTACCGGGTCACCACCAGAGAAGACGCCGACGCCGCCGGTCACGCTGCTGTTGGAGAAGAAGCCTTCATTGTCGAAGTTATAGGTGGCCGAAAGACGCGGCAGAACCACCGGGTCAATCGAACCAAACGAATTGGCGTTGGTGAACCCGTAACGCTCAAGGAAGTTCGGGTTGGCCGTCGGCGTGCCACCGTCATACAACTGGACACGGACACCAGCATTGATCGAGAGCTGATCGGTCGCTTCCCACTCGTCCTGCGCATAGAACGAATAGATCCGGCGGCTGAACAGTGCGGCAGCGTTGTTGATATCCCCGTCGATACCGGCATTGATGTCACCACCAAGTGCGGCGCCCGTGGCGATTTCGTCGGCATCCGGGAACAGCTCTGTACCTGGTGAAAGCAGGCCTTGCTCGAAATCGGCGAAGTTCTGGAAGTAGAGCGAACCGGTCGCGTTGATTGCGAACAGGTTGAACACTTCAAGGTCGTTGAGCTCGGCACCAAACTTCAGGAAGTGGCCGTTGCCTGCTTCGTAGTTCAGCTGGAAACGGGCCTGGGTGATCGTCTGATCAAGCTGGTTGGCCGAACGGAAGATACCCGGACCTGTGCTCAGGATACCGTTCTGGTTTGTGACACCACCATCGGAACGCGGTGTACCATCGGGGGTGACGCCAACCACCAGACGCGTGATTGGGTTGGCCGACTGGGCCTCTCCGCCGCCGACCGGCCCCTGAACGTCGCCCACTTCTGCACGGCTGACGCGCAGTTCGGTCGAAAGGCTGTCACTCCAGTCTGAATACAGCTGGACCGAGTAATAGTCAGAGATCGTACCTTCGTCTTCGAACGAGTTGAAGCCAGTGATGTTCTGACCACCGAAATCGGATTCGACGTTGGTTTCCTCAAGGCGCTGATACGTACCGACGACACGGTGATCATCGTTGATGATCGCATCGATACGGCCAAAATAACGCACGTTACCTTCTGCGAGTGAGGTGGGGTAGCCGCCAGTGTCAATGCCGTAAACGCGGTTTGCGATTTCCGAGAACTGGTCGAACTGTGCTTGGCTTACAAAGTTGGCTTCGTTAGCGAAGCCGCCGCCGGCGGGGCCGAAGTTGTTACCCTGACCCAGGTCGACTTCTTCGTAACCGAACGAGAAGAACAGGCGATCCTTGATGATCGGGCCAGAGAGCGTTGCGCCCCAGCGTTTTTCTTCGTTGGCTGCGAGCGGAAGACCGACCAGCTCATCTGCGAACAGGCCGCCATCGAAATAGGTGATGAAGGCAGAGCCGCTGAATTCGTTCGTACCGGCCTTGGTCACGACGTTGACAAGGCAACCGGTGAACTCGGAATATTCCACGTCGAACGGTGCGAACTCGACCGAGACTTGGTCGACGACGTCAAACGGCAGGGGCAGCGAGTTACGCGCTGCGAACGGCGTACCGTTCAGACCGAACGTGTCAGATTGGACGATACCGTCGACAGTGAAGGTGTTCGAACGGTCGTTCCCGCCGAGGCATGAGATACGGTCAACGTCGTTGCTGGCTTCGATGCTGACGCGCGGATCGATGCGGATGATGTCGCGAATGTCACGGGTAAGCGAAGGGAACGCTTCCAGTGTTTCCGTGCCGAACGCGGTGCCGGGTCCAACAGCGACCTGGCTGACGCGGGCGCGGGCGCCGGTCACAACGATAGTGCTGTCTGCGCCGCCTGCTGCGGTAGCGGTCAGAGCGAAGTTGAAGCTGGTCGTGCCACCAAGGTTGGTGAAGACGTTTTCAATCGTCTGGCCCTCAAATCCGGGCGCGGTGACAGTCACTGTGTAGGGGCCGCCGGGCGGAAGTGAACCGACGCGGAAATTGCCGCTGGCATCCGCAGTCGACGTGCGCTCGGAATTGACGCGCGTATCGGTGACAGTGACGGTTGCACCGGTAATCGCATTGCCATCGGCATCGGTCACGTTGCCTTCAATGCCAGCAACGATCTGCTGGGCCTGAACCGGCGCTGTAAAGGTGGCTGCGGCGGTAAGCGAGACGACGCTCGCCGCGAGAAGATACTTGAGTTTCATGGTGTGGCCCCTGGTCACAATAGAGAGAGATTTAATGGACGAGCCCGCCCCTAAGAGCGTTCCAAGACGGGAAAACGACTGTTTTGTGACGCTTTTGTGAAAGTGAATTACAGATGAATGTCAGCCGGGCGGGCGGGCGCGAAAAACGGGTCCAAAAACCACGCAAAAGCGGCCACTAACCGCGCTGTGTTGCTGCAATGCAACGAGACAGGAGATTTAATGGGGCACTCGACGAATCGAGGTTTGGCTAAGCCAGATTGATTTCGCGCAGACGCTGCATCAGAAAATCGTGCGACGAAATGGAATCGGCAATCGCGCCGTCACCCATTTCCGCCACACAATCAGGCAGCGGCTCAATCACATAATCAGGCCGGAAATGCAGGAAGAACGGCATCGAATATCGCGCACGCCGTGCCGCCTCACCCGCGGGATTAACCACGCGGTGCGTGGTTGAAACCAGTTTGCCTGCGGTCAGCCGCTCCAGCATGTCACCCACATTGATGACCAGAGCACCCTCGGGCACGTCAATCGCGTGCCATTCGCCATCCTTGCCCAGCAATTGCAGTCCGGCTTCCTCGGCGCCCAGCAGCAAGGTAATCGTGTTGATGTCACCATGCGCCGCAGCACGGATCGCGCCTTCGGGCGCGTCCGGGCCAAGCGGCGGATAATGCAGCAGGCGCATGACCGAATTGCCATCTTTGACAGTGGGCGCAAAGAATTGCTGGTCCAGCCCCAGATGCAGGGCAATCGCTTCGAGCACGCGCAGGCCCGCCGATTCGAACGCTTCAAACAGACTCGTGAAAGTGGGTTTGAAACCGTCCACTTCTTCGGGCCAGATATTGGGGCCCATATATTCGCTCAGCTCGTGGCCTTCGGGCAGGGAGCGCCCGACATGCCAAAATTCCTTGAGGTCAAAGACATGCGCGTCTTTGGCCTTTTCGGTTCCAAACGGTGTGTATCCGCGCGATCCGCCTGTCCCCGGCTTGTGATACGCGCGCTTGGTTTCCTCCGGCAGCGCAAAGAACGCCTTCGACATGGCTTCGGCCCTGTCGATCAGGTCCTGCGGGATGCCGTGGTCGCGGATCACCGCAAACCCGTTCTCTGTAAAGCTGCGGCCCAGCTCGTCCGCGATATCGGCAAGCGGCTGTGCCAGCGAAACCGAAGCGATGTTAGGGCCACTATCCGCGCCCTTCATGGAGGTCATATCAATCATCAGGTCCAACACTAAGGTCCGCCATTGCCTGTGCCAAGTGCATTGCGCTTAGCCAGAGAAACGGCGGGATGGCCTTGAGAGAAATCAAAGCGGCAGGAACAGGCTCGCCAGCGCAGCGCTCATCAGATTGGCAAGGCTGCCTGCGGCCAGAGCCTTAAGCCCAAGCCGGGCAATCACAGGACGTTGATTCGGAGCGAGGCCGCCTGTCACCGCCATCTGGATCGCGATCGAAGAGAAGTTGGCAAAGCCGCACAGGGCAAAGGTCACAATAGCCCGGCTGCGCTCAGTCAGTTCGCGGCCGGTCATCGCGCCCAGTTCAATGAAAGCGACAAATTCGTTGAGCACAATCTTCGTGCCAAACAGGCCCCCGGCAATCTGCGCCTGCTGCCAATCGGGAATGCCGATCAGGAACATCACAGGGGCAAACAGGTAACCCAGCAGTTTCTGGAAACTGATCGTGCTCAACCACTCGGACGTCGCAGCGCTGAATGGCGTACCCAAACTGTCGGCCGCGCCTGCAATGCCAGCGCCGATCCCGCCGAGCAATCCGTTCGCCAGAGCTACCAGAGCAACGAAGACCATAACCATCGCGCCGACGGCAACAGCCAATTTGATGCCGGTCTGCGTGCCCTGTGCAGCGGCCTCGATCATATTGGCGGGGCGCTGCCCTTCCTCAAACGTCTCGGCCATGGTGACTTCATCGGCTTTTCCGCCTTCGACAATCGCTGCCGGGCCACCTGCGCTGATGCGGGTCTGCGGCAGCTCCACCTCTTCGCCATTGCGATCCATCATCGTGACGCGCGCGGCATCCGCGCTTATCTCCTGCGCCTGTCCTGCGGCCCCCACAGCCAGAGCGCCGGCCTGATCCACAGTCGGATCATCAGGCATGATAATCTTTGCCATCAAGATGCCGCCGGGCGCAGACATGAAGGCCGCCGCGAGCAGGTAAGGCACCGTCTCATTGCCGATAAAGCTGGCATATGCAGCCAGGATAGTCCCGGCGACCCCGGCCATGCCCACCGTCATCAGGGTGAAGAGACGCGATGGCGTAAGCGCGGCGAGATAGGGGCGCACCACCAGGGGGCTTTCAGACTGGCCGACAAAGATATTGGCCGCGGCGCCCAAAGCCTCCACCTTGCTGATGCCGGTGATCCACCCGATCGCGCCACCGACCCAGCGCACCAGCCGCTGCATGATGCCAAGGTGATAGAGGATCGACACAATCGCTGCGAAGAAGACAATGACCGGCAGCGCCGCGATCACGAATGTGTTGGCGAAAGGATTGCTGGCCATCGGGCCAAAGACGCTCTCAATCCCGACCTTTGAATAATCGAGCAGCGCGATCACGCCGTTGGAAAGCGACTGGATGATGGCCACGCCAAAATCGGTCCGTAGAACCAGCAGAGCCATAAAGGCCTGCAGCGCGAAGGCCGAGCCGACGACGCGCAGATTGATCAGACGCTTGCCCGAAGACAGGGCGAAGGCGACGCCCAGAATGGCGCAGATACCCAGCACGCTGGACAAGACGGACGCGATACTCTCACTCACAGCGACAAATTGATCCCGAATTGAAGCCCCGTTCACGCAAAGGTTCGGCCGGTTGATCCGCCCGCTCGCACTGCGCCCGGGCAGTCTGCCCGGAGTGTTTGGCCAGCGTGTTGGCACCCCAGGCGGCGCGGTGCAACCGGCAAAGACCTTCACTGGTGGGGACGCGGCGGGATACCGAAGGGCGCAAGAGATGTTGGGAGAGCTGTCTGGCGTACTGTTGGGCCGGCCCACTGCGCCGGGTATAGCGGGGCGGCGAGCCGGGTGACCAGCTTCCCTTTTGGTCAGGGCGAGGATACGCCTTGCCTGATGAGCGAAACCGATACGAAGTCGACCAACACCTCCTCTGAGCCCTACCACGCTGCGAAGGCGCGCCTCCTGATGCCTCAGGGGTTGTTCGTGTTTACCCTGCTGTATGGCGGAATGACTGTGCTGGCAGGTGTGCTCGCCTATAAGCAGGTGCAGCTGTGGCCCACCGATCTCGCGGTTGAATCCGGGATTTTTGCATTTCTATTATTGGTCGTGATTTCAAGCACCCTGTCCCAGCTTTATGGCCGCGAATATGCGACGCGGATCGTGTGGTGGGGCTTTTTGCCGCTGTTGTTTGCATCCGCGCTGATGCAGCTGGTTCTCTACCTTCCCGCCTCAACCCAGATGGTTGCAGACCGCGCGAGCGACCTCGCCGCTTTCGAGCAGGTGCACGGGACCGTCTGGCGCGTCTGGGCCGCTGGCCCTGCGGCGTATATCGTTTCCTTGTTGCTCAACATCTGGATTTTTGACCGCCTGCGCGGCAGCGGGGAAACCAGCACTTTTAGCCTGATGGCACGCGGCGCGATTGCCTCTGCGCTCAGTCAGGGGCTGGATTCGGTGATTTTCATCACGCTCGCCTTTTACGGGCTGTTTCCGATCCTGGACCTGATGATCGGACAGATCCTCGCCAAGGTAACGCTCAGCATTGTGCTGGTGCCATTCCTGATCACCTTTGGCGTGCGCGCTGCGACATGGCTGGACAGCCGCGCTGCGAAGGCGACCTGAAAAAATGGTGAGTCCTGCTGGGTTCGAACCAGCGACCTACTGATCAAAAGAAGCGGGCCAGAGAGGCGACGGCGTACGATCGGTCGATACCCGACGATCTCGCTCAAGCAGGCAAAAGACGAAGCCAAGCGACTTATGGCGAGCATAACGTCGGCACCCATAATGATCGCCAAGCCCCATCGTTCGCAGAGGCTGTCGAGACCTTTCGCGAGACTAGCCCTCAAAAGAACCGCGCCAAGACCGTCGCCGAATATCGGAGAGTAACAAATCGACATCTCAGATATCCTAACCAGAAGCTCGATGAGGTCTCATGGTCTGATATCCGACCTAGACTAGCGAAGCTTACAAAGACGCCATCAGAGCAACGCTACACATTCGCTGTTGCACGCACATTCTTCAGTTGAGCCCGTTGGGAGCAACTGATCGAAAGCAATCCCTTGGCCAATATGCGTCCACCGTCAAAGGCCAATGCCAGAGAGCGAGTATCGGCTGAGGACGAGCTTCTAGAGGTGTACCGGAAAGCCAGCGAGACTGCTTGGCCATATGGACCAGTTATCCCACTGTTTGCGCTAATCGGGCAAAGAAAATCAGAAATTGGATCGCTACATTGGTCTTGGATCAATGTCGAAGACCGTCTGATCACTCTTCCCTCTCAGTTCCCCAAGAACGGTCGCAGCCTCACCTTCCCCTTTTGCGAACTCACAGCCGCCATTTTCGCCAGGTTGCCGAAGTTGGGAGATGAGTTGTTGCCCCCGGGGCGACGGAGAATGCAATGTTCTTCAACGGGTGGAGCAAATGCAGAACGCGATTGGACGCATCGCTAAAAGGCGTCGAACCTCTCGTCCTTCACGATCTCAGAAGAACTTACAGCTCAACAATAGCGAGGCTCAGTTCCGCTCTGGAAGGCAGTTTGCCACATGGCCCGGCCTTACCCCGCAACAGCATTCTACTGGCGCGAAGACCAGAATTGGTAGCATCTCCAAGCGAGACGACTGGTATCTGCGTCGGCTGCTGGTTGTCGGCGCCACCGCCGTCATGCGCCACATCAAGGACAAACCACGCCCACCGCCGACTGGATCAGGAAGCTCTCCGAAAAGAAGCCGTTCAGGTTTGTCTCCGTCGCGCTTGCTAATAAGCTGGCGCGGATCGCATGGGTCGTGCTGACACGCAAGGAGGCCTATCGGCCATACCATCCGGCGGCCTGACAGAATACCGAACACCCGAATTGGCAGTGGCAGTCGATGATGAGTAACGATCGAGCCAATGGTGAGACCAACCCGTCTGATTCAATGCGCCTCAAAAGCGCGGCATCTTGATCAGGGACCTCACCGGCGGATTTCCATCAGGGCCAGAGGTAACCAAAACGCCGCACAAACAGGCCGGACATATGAAAGCAACCGATCAGAACACATGCCGACAAAAAGCCCTTGCCAAGGGGGTGTCCACATATGACAACTTTCGCACCCAAATTGGACCCCCTAACAAGCTTTTGTCAACAGGGCCTAGCCCTCTTTGGACGGCCCCTACCACTACGTTTTGTTAACCATGGTGGACTAGAGCTCTTTCATATTTTGAAGGGGCTGAGGGCGCATGAAAGTCATTATTCAGATACCGTGTTTCAACGAAAGCGACACACTTGCCGGAACCATTGTCGCGCTACCTCGTGCTATCGACGGCGTCGACACCATCGAACTGCTGATTATCGACGATGGCAGCAGCGATGACACCCTAGGCGTTGCAAAGCGTATGGGCGTCCATCATATCGTGCGCCACCGCCGCAATCGCGGGCTCGCAGCCGCGTTCAACTCCGGTATGCAGAAAGCACTTGCAGAGGGCGCCGACATTATTGTCAACACAGATGCCGATGCACAGTATGTGGGCGAGGATATTGCGAAGATTGTCGCTCCGGTTGTCGCAGGGAAAGCCGACATCGTCGTTGGCGATCGCGGGGTGGCTGACAATCCGCATTTCAGCCTTTTCAAACGGCGCCTGCAGCGTCTTGGCAGTTTTGTTGTTAAGCACCTTTCCCAGCTTGAAGTAAACGATGCCGTCAGCGGCTTTCGCGCAATTAGTCGCGAGGCGGCACAGCGTATTAATATTACCACCGATTTCAGCTATACCACCGATATGTTAATTCAGGCAGGGCGAAAACGCCTTGCTGTCGTCAGTGTGCCAATTCGCACCAACGCCGCTGCGCGCCCTTCGCGTTTGTTTAAGTCGATCCCTGATTTTATTAGCAATACAGGTATAACAATAGGGCGGGTTTATTTGACTTACAATCCGCTACGCATCTTTCTTTGCATCGGCCTCTCCCTGACGCTTGCAGGTCTTGCCCCCATCTTCCGCTTCCTGTGGTTTTTTGTTCAAGGTAATGGGTCAGGACATCTGCAGTCGCTTGTCCTAGGATCGGCGATGGTCATTCTCGGCCTGCTCGTCACGATCCTTGGCTTACTGGCCGATCTTATCGGGACCAATCGTCGTCTTATAGAGAGTACCCTGCATAAGGTCACCCGGATGGAAAATGACTTGTGCACACCGGCTATCGATTTCTCGGGCGAAAAGGAAGAAGAGCAAGTTGAAACTGACAGCGACGCGCGAGCGGCGTGATCATGTCGAGCAAAGGTCTGACCTTTTTGGTGGGATCTCATCCCCACGGGCAAGAAGTAGACCGAGCTATCTGCAGCCGCAGCATGATAGCTGGCCTCGCTGTGCTTGTCGGGCTCTTGCTACTGCAGATTTACATGGTGTGGTTCAAGTCCTTCAACTGGGACGAGTTCCTTCACTACGGCCACGTGTTTGCCGCCCGCAATGGCACACTTGATGCACCCTTTCAGATGCTGCATGCCCGGATCCTCTTCTGGGTTCCAGAGACAGTCAATTCCATTGTCGACCAGATGCGGATCGCGCGGCTCTTTATGTTTGCGTGCTCGCTGGTCACACTGGCCGCGATATACGGTCTCGCGCAGCGCTTCACCAGCCGCGAGAACGCGCTGATAGCCACGGTCGCCTATCTCGGCGCGGGCTATGTATTCACTCAAAGCTTCTCAATCCGTGCCGATCCGATGGCCGCAGCAAGTCTGATGAGTGCGCTCTATCTAATGACCTGCAGAGCGAAGCCTGTCGCAAGCTATATCGCTGCAGGCGCGCTTGTAGGCCTCTCGGGCATGATCACGATGAAGTCCGTTTTTTACGCACCTTGCTTTGCCGGTATGGCATGGCTTTTCTGGTCGAAGAGTGAGGACAAAGCCCAAGCGCTGGTCTGCTTCGCTGCCGCCGCCTTTGCCGCTGCCGTGTCGTTCGGCGCGATCTACCTTTTGCACAAGAGCAACCTTGCGCCCTTGCCTGAGCGGTTTGCCGATACATCGAAGTTCATGGCAGGCGGACGACGCTGGATTTTTCCGGAGAGCTTTCCTGCGTTTAAATATACAGTGAAGCAGGCAGGATTGGGTTTCATCTTTTTGCTGGCTATCCTCTGCGCACCTTTCGCATGGAAAGGCGCAAAGCTATCGACAGCGTGCACGATTGCGCTGGCCGGGCTTGCTGCGCCGCTTCTGACCTTGCTGTTCTACCGCAATACCTACCCCTATTTCTTCGTATACCTCCTCGCACCTGTGGCGGTCGCCGTCTCCGCGTCGTGGGGTCTACTGATCAGACGTTATGGAACTGCCGCAACACTCGCATTGATCTGTCTGGCACCCATAGGACTCACGTCAATGACCTCGCGCGACTATGTCATACGGCAGGAGGCCGCAATCGACTATTTGCGCTCTGAATATCCGCCCGGCACCGGTTATTTGGCGAGATCAAGCATGCTTCCTGATTATCCCAGGGTCATCTCTCATCTCGCGACAGGTCCCGGAATGGCCGGCTACAACCAGCGCCAACGCCCGCTGATTGCCGAAGCATTCGCGCGCGGAGAATTGCCTTTTATTCTCGCTACTGGAAAGACGATCAAATTGGGCCTTCTTGGCAGGCGGAAATCTCAGGGGTTTCTCCCCGAAGACATCACAGTGATGCACGACCATTACGTTCAGCAGTGGGGACCAATATTTCGCGAAGGAGAACAGATTCAGTCTATCGGAGGAGAGCAAACAATAACGATCCCGCGCCCGGGACCATATACGCTTGATGGCCATGCGATCATCTTGAACAACTCGCGGATAGAGCACGGCGAAACTGTAACACTGGATGCCGGAGCCCACTCTATCGATTGCGTGCAGGATTGCGAGCAAAGAGCGGTGCTGTGGAGAGGCGAGAAGCTTCCCCGAACACCGCCTGTCGTTCCCGCCGGGCCGCTCTATAGCGGGTTTTGATCCACCAATGATTGGAGCCCGAGCCCTGGACCGGCAAGCAAATCTAATGGCTGCGAAGCTTCAGCCGGCTATCGTCTGGCTGAAGGATAAGCGCGCGAGGCTGCGCATTCCGCTGCTTGTCTTTGCCTTGGCGATCTTCCTTGGAGGGGCAGCGTTCTCGATAGAACGCCTTGAGTTGCAGCCGTCCAATCTGGTTCTGGTGCCGCTAGCGCTTCTGGCGTTCGGCGTGGTGCCAGCTGCCATCGTTTATTCCGCGATCAACATGATGCTGATGGGGAAGGCTGTTGGTGCCCCGATCCGCTTGGTCGAAGCGCTGAGAGTAAGTGTCTATGCGCAAGTGGCTGAGCTTCTTCCGATCCCAGGCGGTGCGATCGTGCGCGCCGCCGCATTGGTGAACCGCGGCGCAGGCACCTTGCGCAGCACTGGGGTGGTGCTCGCCTTCGCGCTCCTGTGGGTGTCGGTCGCCGCAGTCGGCGGCGGGCTGGCCCTGCTCGGCACAGGGATAACGGGTCAGACGTTGCTGATCACTGGCATCGCCGGATCCATCGCAATCTGCTCATGGCTTACTGCGCGGTTCGGCTGGCGAATTGCTCTTCCCGCGCTGCTGTTACGCATTCTCGGGATTGCGCTGGTGTCTGTGCGGACCGTCCTCGCCTTTGCCGCCATAGGGCTGGCTTTAGGCTGGAGTAACTCGCTCGCTCTCGCTTTCGGTATCATCTTGGGTAGCGCCGCCTCGATTGTACCGGCTGGCCTTGGCATCGGCGAAGGCATTTCCGCGCTGCTGGCGGTTCCGCTGGCGATCGCTCCCGAAGCAGCTTTTCTTGCGGTAGGACTGGCAAGATTGATCGGGTTTGCAGGCAACATGATCGGCGTCGCGATATTCGCGTGGCTGATACCGCAAGCGAAGGATAAGGCAGCGCATGGATAGCACGGCGCGCCCTATCTCTATCGTCCATGCCTTCAGTCGGCGCAACGCTGGCGACGGCCTGCTCGTAGATTTGACGCTCGAATTGCTCGGCGACGCCGGCATCGCTCCGGAAAAGTGCCGCGTATATGCGCTCGATCCTGAGAGTTTCCCCGATCTCCTTCGTGTCGAGCGCGCACCAGGGGAGCCTGCCGCAAGACCAAGTTCTAAGCTTTTACACGCCGCTGCAGAGGCCGGGAAAGCAGCCTTTGGCTTTGGTGATCTCAGGCGGAAACTCCACGCTTCGCGCGCAATCGTCGCTGTCGGTGGAGGTTATCTTGTCGGCGATGAACCTGTTCGGCAAACGGGGGTTATGCTCAACCATTTTGCGCAGCTTGCCGCAGCCGCAGATGCACCCTGCCCGACCGTCTATCTACCGCAGAGCATCGGCCCGCTTCAAGCGCCGAGCGCAGCTATGCTCAAGCCCAAACTGAAAAAGCTCGACCGGGTCTGGGTCCGCGACGACGAATCTGCGCGCGAACTGCCTTTCGGGTGCGTCAGGCGGGCACCCGACCTCGCAGTCATGAAGCTAGGCAGATCCTTCGCCAATCTCGAAGTTCCTCCTTCGCAAGGCCCCATCGTGCTGATCGGACGCGACCTGCCGCGCGCACCGATGCTTCCGACTGATCTTCGTGCTCTCTCGGATGCGCTTCCCGACCACGTTTGGGCAGTACAGGCTGAAACCGAAGGCAAGCGTGACGACCGCGAGTTTTATCGCCGCTCCGGTTTCGAATGGTCGGGCCGCACGGCGGAACTGATGGACGCGCCGAGCGGACCAGTAATCTCGGTCCGGCTGCACGGAGCTATCGCGGCGCTGCTTGCAGGCCGCCCCGCCATCCATCTCGCCTATGAACGCAAGGGCCGGGGCGCATTCGAAGACCTTGGCATCGCTGATTATGTACACGACGTCCGCAATTTCGATCCGGGCAAGGTTGCCGCGCAAGGGTTGGAACTGCAGCGAAACGCAACCGCTTATTGGGATGCAATCAGGGGTGCGGCAAAGCGGCTTTCACATGAATGGGACCGCGTTGTTCAAGACTTTGTTGCGCGCCTCGCAAACAGGGACGAATTCTAGAATGCGCGCGATCGATCAATGGAAACCGACCAAGTTCGAACAGCGAAAGGGCCGTTGGCGGTATAGCCTTGATCCCCGTGAGCTCGCACGTTCCAGCCGGGTTTCCTCCTCGCTCGCGCTTGAAGCTCTCGAAGGTGCACTCAAACGACATGCCCGTGGGCATCTCGCCGATTTTGGCTGCGGAAAGGTTCCATTCTACGGAATTTATTGCGGGCAAGTTGCGGAGGTAACCTGCATCGACTGGCCCAATTCATCACACGAATCGAGCCACATCGATATCGAGGCCGACCTCAACCATCCGGTTGATGTAGCCGATGCGACGTTCGATACGATCTTTTGCTCCAGTGTGCTCGAGCATATCTGGGATCACCGAACGCTGTGGCGTGAAATGACGCGTTCGCTCAAATCCGGCGGAACCATGATCATGGGCGTCCCCTTCATCTACGGACTGCACGAAGTGCCGTACGACTATTTCCGCTGGACCCGGTATGCTTTCGAGAAAGCCTGCGAGGAGAACGGTCTGGAGATTATCGAGCTCGAACCTTATGGCGGCGGAATTGACGTGGTTGCCGACCTGCTGGTGCGTTCGCTCGCAATTTTTGGCAACAGACTGGCCGGCGGGCTGGGGCGAGTTGCAACGTTTCTCTTACGCGGTGGACGTAGCAAGCGTCTCGCTCCTGAAGCCTTCGAAGCCTTGCCGCTTGGCTATCTGCTGGTGGCTCGCAAGCCTGCGAGCTAAATATCGAGAGCTCTCTCTATCGGCCCGAGATAATCTTCGATCAATCGATCCCAACGATAGCGGGCCATCATTTCGATAAGCTCGTCGCTCGGTGTGTCAGGGAGGTTAAGGAGGCGCTCGAGCGCGACGTCCATCGCGTTTTCATTCGCCGGGTCATCGACAAAAATCACGTGCTCCCGCAGGCGCTCCCATTCGGGCAGCAGCTCAATATTGGTATCGCGAGATGCGAGCACAGGCATTCCGCGACACAGCGCCTCAAGCAGCGAAACGGGCAACCCTTCGACGTCACCATCAGCTTCTTTCGCCGGGAAGGCGAAACGCGCGGTGCGATCAAAGAAAGAGTCTTTCTTCTCCGCTGATAAAAAGCCCAGAAACCGGATATTGGCGCGATCCGTCAAAGCCTTCAGGCTTTCCATCTCTTCACCGTCACCGGCGATGCATATCACTGGCCGCCTGTCACTTGCCGCCAGCCGTTCGCCCGCGCCAATCAAGTGTTGAATGCCCTTCTTAGCAGAGAGGCGGCCGATCGTCGCTACGTCGAACTCTGGTTGGATGTCTAACTTCAGTTCTGGCAGCACCACTCCCATCGGCAGAACGGTGCATTTGGCCAGAAACTGCTCTCGCTCGATTCCCTCAAAAAGACTTGCCGCTGCACTGCGCTGCAGTGAATTCACGCAAAAAAAGTGGCTCGCTTCGCGAAGGATTCGCCGCGCCAGCCACTTGCCAAGCGCCCCGAGCTTCTCAAAAACGGCGAGATCGGAAGAATGGTTCTGAAGGATGTAAGGCCTTCCGGTTGCACGTTTCAGGAGCCAGGCAATGAGCCCTTGGGGCATGACCCAATGAGCATAAATCAGATCGACATTGTCCCGCTTCACAAGTTTTTTTGCAGCACGATACTGGGACCATAGGAAAGGCGGGACTTGAAGCACCAAAGTCGGATTGCGCCGGATGTTTGGCAGGATCGCAGGATATGCGAGCTTTTGGAGACTTTCCGGTTTAAAGTAGCGAAAGCGTTCGACCTGAATCGCGCCGCGTTCTTCCAGACGATTGGCAGCGGGGTCACCTGGGGCCAGAATTGTGATGCGATCATGGGGGCGTGCGCCGGTCCAGGCTTCGGCCTGCTCGCCCACGAAGTTCGCCTGCATGTCGCCAGGAAAGCGCGGCAAAGTCGACGTCAGCATGAGAATGCGCATGTCCGATCCCTAAGCCAAGAAGCCGCCAAGTCCAATGCGCAGACTCACTCGCACAGAAATCAAAGTGTTCGGAACAAGCAAATGGTGCCAGAAGAGGCGTCGCACTGATGGCATAACCAACTGATATACTTAATGAATTATTCTCTGCCAGATCAGGATGCCGGCAGATAGGCCCGCGTAGTCACGCAATTTCTTTGTATTAAGTCGCTTTAGGCCATCTTCATATTTTAGGTCCTGTTGACAAACTGATTGGTCCAGAGGCGGGCGGCAGCGATGTGTATGAAGCCGAGATAGCTTGCTGAGGTTTTGTCGCACCGGGTTGCGAGGCGGCGCGAGCATTTGAGCTTGGCGAAGCACCGCTCGATGCGGTTTCGCAAGGTGTATGTGACTGTGTCGTCGAGGATCGGTTCTTTGCGATTTTCCTTGGCCGGGATCACCGGCGTTCCGCAACGCTGTGCGATGGTGCTTCGGATACCCGCCGTGATCGGGAAGTGAGAACCCCTTATAGGTTCCGCTTCCATCTTTCTTGGGATGTTTGTCACTTAAGAGATTAACTGATCCTAAGCGCTTACGAAGAGTTCGCAAAAACCCGGCTCACATTTATGCAGCCGCCTGGTGCAGCAAATATCTGTTGCTTGGTCACTGCGGACGGGCTGATTTGATCAAGCAGCAGCCTCACTTTTGACTATTGCTTGAGAGGGATGGCCTACCGCTTGAACGCAGATGGGAGGGTCAGACACCGGATCAATCATTTCGTGCCCACATCAGGGACACCTTGGGAACTGGGCGATTGGGCGCATCTTATGGGAATTAGTCACGGCAAGGGCTCCTGTGGAATTAATAGCTAACAGAGGCTCCAAAGAGGCGGTTCTTGGTTGCTATGTCATCCACTCTCAGCGACGATTTGTGCCGAGGTTGCCTAGCTCTTCGTGAAGCTGTCCCCGATGCTACATCGTCAAACGGGCGATAGAATCCTACATTGCAAGCGAAATCGGATTAGAATGTGGACTAAAGTCGGTCGCCGGGGCCCCTTGCTCCAAGGGGGCGGTGGCGGTGCTTGAACCTCTCCTATGACATACCAAGCCGCAACCTACCTCGGCACTACCAAGAGGATACTTGAGGCTTGGCGCTATAAGGGAGGTGGACCTGCATTCATGAAGCTGGGCGGGCGGCAGGTGCGCTATATGCCTAGCGACTTGGAGGCGTTCAAAGCTTCCGGGGAACGGGTAACCCAGGTGGCGGTAAGCCCGAATAGCTACTTGCGATGCGGTTATCTTGCGGTTGCCGCCTCTAACTCCACCACCTCCTGAGAGATGAGAGATTTAAGTTTCTCTTCTCTTTCAGGGGGATGGGTGGTGAGTCCTGCTGGGTTCGAACCAGCGACCTACTGATTAAAAGTCAGTTGCTCTACCGACTGAGCTAAGGACCCCCAATGGGCACAGTCACACGCGTTGCGCGTACAAACTGGAGCGCCCCGATAGAAAGGGTGCAGCGCCGGGTCAAGCGCGGGTTGCACCATCGGGCATTTGGTTATGTGTCTGCGTGGGCGATTGCCCAGTGCTCACCAATCTCGCGATTGCTTGGCGCAGCCTCGCGCGCGAGGCTCAGCATACGGCGTGCTTCGTCGCGATTTGTGCCTTCCTGCCATAGCGCCCAGCCCAGCGTATCCATGATTTGCGGGCTTTCCGGCGCCAGCGCCAAGGCGCGCCGGGCAAGCGTCACAGCTGCCGAATGCCGGCCCAGCTCTGCCTTCACAGCGGCGGCGTTGTTCAACAACACAGGGTCGTTTTTGCCAACACCATCAACCAGTGGTGCATAGATTTCATCAGCTCTGGCCCATTCACCTGCGCGAATCGCAGTGCCTGCCTCAACCATCTTCTCGCTGATATCGGGTGCATTCTGGCGCTTTTCAATAGCGGCGCGGATCGCGGCGGGATTGCCCTTCCCCGTTCGCTCTGAAAGCTGCAAGGCAAAGACCAGCGAGCTGCCGTCAGCCTGCGGATCGGAGAGAATCGGTGCGATCGTCGCCCATGCATTGGAAAGCTCGCCCGTTTCAGCATAGCTTTCCGCCAGAATGCGCCGCGCCAAAAAATCGTCGCTTGCGGATTCCAGATAGGATTTGAGCGGCGGAATCGCAGCGCCATATTGCCCGCGTGCCGCATCCACAAACCCGCGCAGTCGCGCAAAACTGGGTTCTGTCGCAATGCTGGGCGGCACTTTTTCGATCATCTCGAACGCGCGATTGATGTCACCAGCGTCATACGCCATTTGCGCTGCGAACAGCAGGCCAACGGGGTGGGGCGCGCCTGCCTGATTGGCTTTGTTGATCCAGTTGGCCGCTTCGGCCTCATCACCGCCATCGCGCGCAATCGCTGCCATCGCCAGCATCGCTGTCTGATCGTTGGGGCGGATTTTCAGAACCGTGCCAAAACTGGCTTTCGCGCCTTCAAGATCGCGCTCTGCCATGGCGATCTGGCCTGCGAGCATGTGGGCCTGCGCAACGGCCGGTGTCACCGCAATTGCTGGGGCGAGCCGCCTTGCCGCCTTGTCGCGCTGGCCCAGACCCAGAATCCGCTCCGCATCAATCGTGACAAGGCGCGGATCATCAGGGAACTGGCCCAGACCCTCTGCCAGTTTCGCGTTGGCGCCATCATAATCACCTGTCGCAAGCAAATATCCGATGGCCGCTGTGTAGGCCAGCGGAACATCGTAACTGAGCTGCGCCACAGCCTCTTTGGCAGCACCCATATAATTTGCCATGACATTAGCTTCGAGCAGCTTTGCCCTGGCCATGCTGGATGATCCCGGTCCGGCAACAACACGGCTGTATTCGGTCACCGCGCGATCCGGATTGCCCAGCGCCATGGCGATATCTCCGGCCAGCAATTGCACTTCAGGATCGTCGGGGCGTTCGGTCAAGGCAGCTTCGATATATTCCATCGCCGTGCGCGGAGACCCTTCAGCGATGGCCGTCTGCGCAGCGGCATAGGGATCTGAAGGCGGGCTGTCGCAGGCCACGACAAGCGGTGTGAAAAGCAATGCCGCAGCAAGCGCGCGGTGTTGTGCAGATCGAAACAGGTGTTTGTGCAGGGTCATGGCCGCGCGTTTTAGCGCAAGATACTTAACAGCCAGTTTGAGCCGGTAGTCTCGTGAAACTCTGTCGGTTTGCTTTACAAAACGTCAACAGGTCACGGATCGGTTAACCTTTGTGAGCCTTGGAAACGGGACGTTTCGCGGGTTTTGGCACGTTAGTTGCTCTCATTTTGTTTACCACCGCTGACGCACATTTTGGCGGACTGACAATACTGGCACGACATCCAAACCGACTAGGGGATTAATTATGGCAAACCTGATGAAGAAGGCAGCGATCGCACTGGCCGCTTCGGGAATGGTTGCAACGGCTCCGGCTTCCGCGACTGTCTTCGAATACACCATGAATGACGGCGATATCCTGACCCTCGACACTGCCAACGGCACCGGCAGCTGGATCGGTGATGACATCACCACCTCGTTCACCGGCGATTTTTCCGGTTTTCAGGGCGGCGCCAACCCGAGCTTCATGTTCACGCTGACCGACCTTACCGGCACCCGTGAAATCGGCGGCAAGACCTTTGCGGCCACGAACCGCAACGGCAATCGCACGCACCCCTTCATGCTCAAGACAAAGAGCAACAACAAGATCAACCTGTGGTCATGGTGGGGCGATCCCGTGGTCGCTGGCGACTATGTCCGCAAGATCAGCGATTTCCGCGTTGTTCCGCCGGTAGACGTTCCCGCACCGGGCGTCCTTGGCCTCTTCGCTCTGGCACTGTGCGCGCTCGGCTTTGGTCGCCGTCGTCGCACGAAGCTTGCCGCTGCGTAAGAACAGCTTTCCAATCGCGTGAAAGCGGGCGCCCAACCTCTGGTCCGGTTGGGCGCTCTTTCTTTGTGTCAGGTTCGTTTAGGTCCCTCTCAGGCCCGCTTCAAACGCGCGCGAAGCTGTTGCACGGTCAACCCGCTGAGAGGGTCCTTCCAGTCGCCCGCAATGGCGCAGGCTGGTCCCAGCACAAAGTCACGGCGGCGCAGTTCCCGATGCGGGATTGTAAGAGCCGGAGCCGACCACGCCCCTCCGCTCCACAGAACAATATCAAGGTCGAGCGCTCTGGCACGCCAGCGTTGACCCATACGCTGTGACCGCACGCGACCGAACTCGCGTTCAATTGACTGCAATATCACCAGCAATTCCGGCGGCCCCGCGTCACACGCGATCACTGCCGCTGCGTTCGAATAGCGTCGCAGGGAAGGCCCGATGGGGGCGCTGGTGATGAAGGGGGAGACAGCTTCGATATCCAGGCCGCTCTCTTCCATCGCCGCACACGCTGCGCTCAGCACCTGTTTAGGGCCTCCGACCCCCGACACACGCATGTTGGAGCCGAGCGCTATGAGATAGTGCTGGCTCAAATGTCTTCGGCAATCCGGCCATAAAGCTGCGGACGGCGGTCCCTGAAAAAGCCCATACCCGCGCGATGCTTTGCCGCCTGCGTCAAATCCAGCGTGGCGATGAGAACGCCGTGTTCGGCAGACCCGAATTCGCTCACCAGATCCCCCCATTCGTCGCTGATAAAGGAGTGCCCGTAGAAATTCTGGGCGGCGTCATCGGGGCCTTCCGAACCGATCCGATTGCTGGCGATAACCGGCATACAGTTTGACACCGCATGCCCGATCATCGCGCGACGCCACATCCGGCTGGTGTCGAAGTCGGCATCATAGGGCTCTGAGCCAATCGCGGTCGGATAGAGCAGCACCTCAGCCCCTTTCAGGGCCATCACGCGGGCGGCTTCGGGGTACCATTGGTCCCAGCAAACACCGACGCCGATTGTGACCGTCTGGCCGCTGTCACCGCAGATGTCCCACACCTTGAACCCGTCATTGCCCGGGCGGAAATAAAACTTCTCCTCATAGCCCGGGCCGTCGGGAATGTGGCTTTTGCGATAGGTGCCCATGATCGCGCCATCAGGGCCGATCATGGCGAGGGTGTTGTAGTAGTGGTGCCCGTCGCGTTCGAAAAAGCTAGTCGGGATCGTCACTTTCAACCGTGCGGCGAGCGCCTGCATCGCGACGACACTGGGGTGCTGCGCCGTCGGGCGAGCCAACGCGAACAGCGCTTCGTCTTCCTCCCGGCAGAAATAGGGGCCGGAAAACAGCTCCGGCGGCAGGATCAGCTTGGCACCTTTGGCAGCGGCTTCCTCCACCAATGCAGCAACCGCCGCAATATTGGCGGCTTCATCATCAAGGCCCAGCGCAAGCTGGAGGGCGGCGACGGTAAGAGTGCTCATTACAGTGCTTTCACGACAGGGCCATGCGCGCCGCCCTTGCAGCCTTATTCCGGCTTCTTGAACAATAGCGTCATCCGGTCACTTTCGCCGATTTCCGCATATTTCTCGCGGTCCTCATCGCCTTTGGCAAAGCTGGGCGGAAGGGTCCAGACGCCCGCTTCATATTCGGCGGTGTCGTTGGGATTGGCGTTGATTTCGGACGCTTCGACCAATTCAAAACCCTTGCCCTCGAAGAAAGCGATGAGTTCATCCTGCTTGAGATAGCCTTTGTTGCCGTCCACATAATCATCCGGAGCATCAGCCTTGGCGCGGTGTTGCACGACGCCCAGCAATCCACCCGGCTTTAATGCGGCAAACAGGGCTTCGGTCTCGTCATCGGCAATGCCCCAGCGCTTCAGATTGTGCATCATGCGGAAAATGAGCACCCGGTCGACTGTGCCGCTCAGATCATCAGGGATCGCATTGCCGAAATAGAACGGCAGCTTTTCCGCCGGAATACCGAGCGCTTCGGATTGCTCGGCGGAGAATGTCTCGCCGCCTTCTTTCACGCCGGCAACGAAGTCCTCGCCCAAAGCTGCCGCCGCCTCGGGCGCAAAGCCCACGCCGACATACTGACCCTCATCGGCAAGATACGGCGCAAGAATACGCGTATACCAGCCGCCACCCGGCGCATACTCGATTACGGTATGCGTCGGCTCGACTTGAAAGAATGCCAGCGTTTCCGAGGGATTGCGGAATTCATCCCGGGCTTTGTCCTCTGCGCGCAATTCCGCGTCGAGCACTTGCGCCAGCTTGGTATTTTCAGCGCTCGCTTCAGTGGTTTCGCCCGCAGGTTCCGCAGCTTCGGGCGCGCAAGCCGCCAGCGTCAAAGCGCTGGCCATGGCGATCAGTGCATATTTCATAGTCTGTCTCCCGGTCGCCTGCTCACTCAGCCTTCTTGAACAACAGCGTCATACGGTCGCTCTCACCAATCGCGAGATACTCCGAACGCTTGGGATCATCCTCGCCCGTCGCAAGCACCGGAGGCAGCGTCCACACACCGTTTTCCCAATTGGCGGGATCCTTGGGATTGGCGTTCACTTCGCTTTCGGCGGCAAGCTCAAACCCGTTAGCGGCAAAGATCGCCACCACATCAGCCTTGCGCATATAGCCGCGCTGGCGGGCGCCGTAATCGTCGTAGCTCGCACCTTCAGGCGCGCGGTGCTGCACGACGCCGACCATGCCATCATCCTTCAGCATCACGCGTGCAGCCTTCAGCACGTCATCGGCGCTGTTGCCGATGTTGAGGCCATGCATCGAACGGAAGATCAGCACGCGATCGACTGTGCCTGCCACGTCCTCGGGCATTTCGTCGATTTCAAACGCGGTAACGGCATCGGTCTCGACGCCCATCATATCCGCAACGCCCGATTTGAAGCGCTCGGTCCATCCCTTTGAGCGCGCTTCCTGCGCGCGGGTGCGATAGGTGCGACCGTCGCTGTCCTGATCGAAGGCCATATATTTGCCAGCAGGCATCAGATAGGGCGCGAGCACGCGCGTGTACCAGCCGCCGCCAGGGCCATATTCCGCCACTGTCATAGTCGGCTCGACACCGAAGAACGCCAGCGTTTCGGCCGGATTGCGGAATTCATCACGCTCCCCATCATCGCCGCGCTTGTCGCTTGCCAGCACTTCGGCAAGGCTCGGCGCGGCCTTCTCCATATGCCCATCAGCAAATGCGGGCGACACAACAACAGCGCTTGCGGCAAACATGGCAAGCGGAGCGAGCAGGGTGGATTTTTTCATAGGAGGCCTCTCTCATAACTACGACGATAATTGCTGGGCATGTCCTGACGCAGTGACGCAGGTATTACAAGGTTTCGCGCGTGCCCGGCCTGCGCACCGCCCTTGGACTTCCCTCTGAACTTACTATGTCTGGGCTCAAAGGAGATTGAACACATGGAACAGGCCATTATCGCAGGCGGATGCTTCTGGTGCACCGAAGCGGTTTTTCGCGACGTCGTGGGCGTGACCGAGGTTGAAAGCGGCTACATCGGCGGCGAAACCGCCAATCCGACTTACAAGGAAGTCTGCACCGGGCGCACCGGCCATGCTGAGGGTATCCGCGTATCCTTTGATCCGGACGCGATCAGTCTGGCCGAGATTTACGACGTGTTTCTGGGCACGCATGATCCGACCCAGCTGAACCGTCAGGGCGGCGATGTCGGCACGCAATATCGCTCCGCCATCTTCCCGCTATCCGCCGAGCAAGGCGC
>JBARXS010000023.1:0-28239 GCA_049647465.1 Erythrobacter sp. | reverse complement strand
CGGTCCACGGTCACCAAAGTGCGCAAGGTCTCGAACAACGAATGGCACTTCTGGATCGAAGAAGGCAACGCGAAGTGGCGCGTGAAAAGCACTTCTATCCGCTTCCGGGCGCCCGAGGTTGGCGATGAAGTCGAGTTCAAACCGGCGACCATGAACACCTATTGGATCCGTTTGAACGGTCGCAAGGGTGCGCGCGGAAACCGTATCGGCTGACGCTTTGCCGCGCCACGCGCCTGGCGGTGCATCGGGGGCGAAACTGGTGATCATGTTGGAGCGTTGCCCCCAAAAGTACCTCCGATCCCGCGTCTGTGACCCATGAGCCCCCCCCCCCGGAACTGCGGCGCTCGCTTGGTTGTCCAGCTCCTGGTCCTGAATGACGGAGCCTTTGAACGATTGGTAACGGCCTTGGCTAAGGGCCGCTTCGCCGCGCTCATTTGGATTGCATCTCAGTCCTGAAAAGCGATTGTTTCGGCGACCTCGGCAACGCAAAAGTGGTTCGCCTGTTATCCAATCCATACCCCCTTTCCACTGAACACTACGGTCGTCGCCCGACGAAAAAGCCCGGCCTGCACGCGCGGTGCAGGCCGGGCTTTTCTTGTCCGACAGATCGGCTCAGTTCAGATCAAAGACCACCCGGTCCGCAATCATTCGCCAGGAAGTCGAGCATCTTGGTATAGAACTGCTGTTGGTGATTATACATCAGCGTGGTGTAGAAATGATCCGCGTCCTCAAGGGTCACGAACTGCCCCTCTTTGCCCGCTTTTTCGAACTCCTTCTTGTAGTCCTTGTAGTGGAAATACAGCACGCGGCTGTCGTCCTCACCATGGATCATCAGGAGCGGAATATTGACCTTGGACACTTCGTTGATCGGGTTGATACCGATCATACCGCGACGCTGCGCCCAATCATCCAGCGCCTTGGGAGAGCTTCCTCCACCGTTGCGTTGACGATAGCTCTTGGCAGGATCGGCCACGGCTGCACCAGCAATAGCGCACTGGTAGATCTGCTCTTCACGGCTCAGCGAGACCAATGCGGCATAACCGCCATATGACCAGCCAAACATCGCGATGCGGTCAGGATCGACCAGGCCCTGCTCTACCAGATAGAGCGCGCCATCATCCTTATCGTCCTGCATCTTGCCGCCATGTTCGCCATAGCCGCCATCAAAGTGCGCTTTACCCCAGCCCACCGTCATGCGGTAGCCCGGCTGAAGAACCATGTAGCCAGCGCTGGCAAGCAACTGGCCCCACTCATCATAGCTGACCACTTCCTGCACGTGCGGGCCACCATGCGGCATCACCACGAGCGGGAACGGACCTTCGCCCTTGGGCATCGTGACATAGCCGGGAATGGTTTTGCCATCGCGCGAAGGATAACGGATATACTTCACATCAGCGAGATTGTCCTGGTTCAGCAGCGGGTTACGGCTGCCGAGCTTGGCCAGCTTGCCTTCCTTGACCAGCCAGAACGAACCCGGATCATGCGGCCCGCGGTTCGTCACAATCATCCGGTTGCCGTCACGCGAACGGCTCGAGATATTGATCTGGTGGGCGTAGGGAATCTGCTTTTCGAGCGCTTCGTAAAGAGCCTTTTCATCTTCGTCGAACCAGTGGCGTTCCCACTTTTCGCCCGGATACTGGACAAACGCCATGTTGTCTTTGCCTGGAATCGAATTCAGGCCCACCGACATGACATCCGCGTTTTCGTCCTGGAAAACCTTCTTCCCGAACTGACCAGTCTCGAAGTCAAACTCCCAAAGCGCGGCCTTGTCTTCGCCGTTGCGCGCTTCGATCATGTAACCCTTGTTGGGATTTTCAGGATCGATATGCGCAAGGCCCTGAAAATCGGTGAGGAAGCGATAGAGATTTTCGTGCTTGTCGGCATCATAAACCGGGCCGAACTGCGTCCACGAACCATCTCCCGGCTTGCGGTAATAGGTCTTGACCGTGTTGTCGGAGTCAAATCCGGTTGCAAATCGCGGATAGCCATTGTTGTCGAATGTTACGTTTCCGTATTTCGCCGTCCCCTTCAGGACGAGGCTCTTGGTGCCTTTGACCAAGTCCAGCTTGTAGTAGCTGCGCGGACGGAAGGCCTCGAAAGGATCAACGCCTGTGCCACCTGTCACTGCGTTGCCAGCTGCGACGATAACCTTGTCCGGTTCATCGGGAAGTTCGCTGACGATCGAGAAACTGTCGCGGATCGTGTTGAACTTGTTCTTTTCAAGGTCATAGGAATACGAGATATAATTTCGCGTGTCGTCCTCGGGACCGCGCACGGTTTCGCGCACCTGCTGCCATGCTGTACCAAAGATCAGATTGTCCGTGACCCATCTCGCGCCGATGATCTCCATCGGATCAGCGTTGAGGCGCCGGATCGGCTTGGAAAGGTCGTCCGTCTCATAGACTTCCAGCAAATACTCGCCTTCACGCGACTCCACTTTATGGACGAGGATATGCTTACCATCGGGTGAGAGGTCGACTGCGTTCACAACATCGCGCAGGGCCCAGACATCAATCGGAACGGAGGCAGTTTGTTGCGCCTGTGTCTCCATCGGTGCGCCAACACTGAGGCCCAGGACAGATACGCCGGCCATCGCGGCCAATGCGGGAGCTTTCAGAAACTTCATCGGGTAAGACCCTTTTTCTATCTACAGTGAGTGATCAAACGAGACGGGTCAGCCTCCATTCCAACCCGTTCGCCTGATCGCAGTAAAACAAAAAAGCGGCCCCTCAGCAAGTGTGAGAGGCCGCCTTTTTAGCTCAATTGCGCAGCCTCTCGCTTAGAAACGATAGAGAATCTGAGCGAAGAATTCGCGTCCATCGAAGTTGTATGGGTTGCCGATAGGAACGTTTGAAATGCTTAACACTTCCGATGCATCAACCTGCGGTGGATCGTTGTCGAAGATGTTCGTAACACCTGCGATAATGCGGATAGTGTCATTATCCCAGCGGATTGATGCGGTGTGTTCGAACCATTCATCGGCAAAGCCAACGTCCCGGCAGAACCTGCCATCGCCCGGAACGTTTGCTGTGCCGCCACCCAGGCACGTATCGGAGAAGAAACCGGGTGTCGGATTCCCATCTGGGCCATTACCAAATGCATCGGAGAACTCATCAATGCCAATCGGGTCCTGCTCGACTTCACCGACATAACGGGTCTGCCATGTGAAGCGGAAATCCTTCCAGTCGATGAAGGCCGTTGCACGACCGGTCCAGCTCGGGAAACCAAACTCGCCCGCCAGCTGGTTTTCGCTCAGGTTACCCTCAGCGTCGATGAACAGGATCGAACGTTCAATCAAGTGGTTGGCCCGGATTTCCAGCGACACGTCAAACAGCTCGCCACCGAGCGTCACGTCCTTCGAGAAGGTCGCGTTCAAATCGATCCCGCGAACCGCTTCTTCATTGAAGTTGAGAAAGCCCTGGAAAACGTCCGTGATCAGATCACGACCAGTAGTTCCGGTCGTGATGCGGTCACAGAATGGGCTGCGAACACCGTCCTCACGGGTAAAGCAGTCATTCACGATGAACTGAACGCCCGGCTCTACAATCGCGTCGCGAATCTGGATATCGTAATAGTTGAAGTTGAGCGCCACTTCAAAGCCGCTGGGGAAGCTCTCTTCGAAAGCGAAACCGGTCGTGATCGAGGTCGACGTTTCGGGCTGGAGATCAAGCGTACCCCCTGAAATGACTTCAACACCAGGATTGCGGAATGTACCCAATCCCTGGTCGTCGATCCCTACCGTAGTCGGATCGCGGCCTTCGCGCAGACAGTTTGCCAGCGTTTGCGGGTCACGAGTATCAAGACTAGCCTGATAGCTCGGCAAGGTGTTCGGATCAGCCCCCGCAGGCGCGATAAAGGCCTCATCAGGAACAGAGCACGGATCAAAGATGCTGTTGAAGCCCGTCTGATTGGCAAGGAAGTTCTCACGCAGGTTTGGTGCCCGGAAAGACGTGCCATAAGCGAATTTCAGCAGCAGCGGCGAAACCGGGCGCCAGCCGCCTTTCAAAGCGAATGTGCCGTTGGTGCCGTAGAACTCCTGATCGGTAAGACGACCAGAGACATTGATGTTCAACTCTTCGACGAGGGTCTCACCAGCGACTAGCGGAATGTCGACTTCGCCAAAAAGCTCACGAATCCAGGCCGAACCCTGCGCGCCAGCATCAGTGTTTCTGGCAAAGAACAAACCGTTCGAGCTAATGAAGTCAGGCTCGGAGTCGATCTTGTCTTCGCGCCATTCGCCGCCGAGCACGACGCCAACGGGGCCGGCCGGCAGCTCAAACAGATCGCCGGTGATGAACCCGTTGATATATGTTTGCTCATAGACGGTGCGGAACCGGGAGGTCGCGAAGACGGCATCGCGCTCAGCCTGCGTGGCAAAATCGCCAATCGGCGCACCAAGCACTGCTTCGTTGAACAGGTTTACCGCAGTGCAGCTGCCGTCAATTAGACCGGGTGCCGCAAGGCCGGGATTGGCGAGAGCACTTGTGTCGCATGGCGTGATCACACCCGGATCACCTGCGAAGAACTGGGTATTCTGGTTGTAGTCGTCCGCAATCCCGTCACCGTTGTTGTCGACAACACCGTCGCCGTCAAAGTCGAAAGTCGGGTCGATGCCCAGTGCGAGCGCGAGGCGGTCTTCACGGATACCAGTGACCGAGTTTTTACCGATTGCGCGCGAGTACACACCAGCCACTTCGAAAGTCCAAGACGAGCCAATGAACGGCAGGTCGCCCTTCACACCAACCACGCCGCGATACTGCTCTTGGGTGATCTCAAAATTGTTTCGATCACCGCGGATGGACGCGATAGGGAGGACCGGAAGGCTTCCAGACCCAGGGTTGAACAGGCCGCCGAGCAATGCGTTATCTGCTGCAAAGCAATCTGTGCCACCCGGTGCGTTGATATTGCATGGGTTGAACTGGTTGTCTGCTGGAACGTATGGAAATATCTGCGGTATGTTACTGTTCGGGTTGCTGATTTCCGCGCGTGTAAATTGCGCCTCGAAGAAGGGCGTTATGTTCGCTTCACCCGGGAACGTATATTCGCCGTAGGCAAATACGTTGTACAACTCTTGCTCGGAGATAAATACCTGGTCCAGGTTTGCCCCGTTGAGGTTCACGTTCTGGAAGTCAACGTCGCGAATGCCGTCGCCATCGGTATCGAGATCGACCCCAAACGCATTAGTCGAATCGCCAAAGTTCAGACCGGGGATATTGGCTATGTTGCCACCTGCGGGGAAGTAAACCGAACCAAGGAAGGTCTGCGGGATAAAGATGCGGCCAGAAATACCGTCGACAATCGAATCACGCTCAGAGATCGTGACGCCCGGCGTCCGGTTGCGCACGATGGCATTGTCACGAACACCTGTGTTGAAGATGTTTCCATCCTGATCGACCTCAACGTTGACCGTGTCCCCTGCGAGAAAGTCACGATCCCGCAGAGTGAACTGGTCACGTAAAGAGTATTCCGCGCCGATCCCGAAAACGCCGCGGTCGGTGTTGAAGCCCCACGCTGCGCTGATCGTGTAATCATCACCGCCGCCCTGCGGGTTGATGTTGCCGTTGGCCTGCAGCTCAAGCCCGTCGAAATCCTTGCGAAGGATGATGTTGGCAACGCCGGCAACCGCGTCTGATCCGTAAACCGACGAGGATCCGTCAAGCAGAAGGTCATAGCGATCAACCAAAGTGGCCGGGATCAGGTTGATCGAAGGCTGCGTCGGTGCACCGCCCACGCCGCCCGGCCCCACCCGTCGGCCATTGACCAAAACCAGCGTACGATCGGCGCCAAGGCCGCGAAGGTTGATCGTCTGCGAACCGGGGCCGTTGTCCAGAACAAAGCCAAGGAAGGTCGCATCGATTTGTGTACCCGCAGCCGCTTCCGAACGTTGCAGGATCTGCGCCGGGTCAAACGCGCCGACCGCCTGCTGGTTTTCAGTGGTGAGGACCTGAAGGGGCGAGATCGAAGAATAGGTATCACGAACGATGCGCGAACCGGTGACTGTAATGCTACCCGGGTCGGTTTCACCCGCAGCGCCGGTCTCAATCTGGACCTGCTCTTCTTCCTCTTCGACCTGCTCCTCTTCTTCCTCCTCAGGCTGATCCTGAGCGGCGAGCGGTCCGGCCATCACGAATGCGATTGCCGATGCGGAGAAGGCCAGAGCCTTCAGCGAGTTGGTGTGAAACTTTTTCATGATTACTCCAGTTGTAACAACCGGAGCCTGCATCGCGCCAAATACACCCCACCACGCGAAATGCGTGTGAAGTGTCCCCTACCTGACATCGCGACTTAGCCCCTGCGATGACGGTTTTGTGCAATAGCGATATTTTTAAGACAAGGCGGCTCGCCGCAATCACGAAATTTTAAGGGCTCTGTTGCGTTAATCCCACATACAGAAAAGAGCTTTTGGAACTTTGCGAAGACATATTCACGTCGGAACGTAATAAAATTGCGAGTTATTGAAACAACGCGCACATCAGCCCGCAAGGTCAAAATAGCGTCACGCATTTGCCGCTCGTCAAAACGAGAGAGAATCGGCACCGGGATTGCTATTCGTCGATTTTCATCAGCAGTTCGCCATCACCCTCGTCGATCTTTAAGGTCGCTCCGTCGACCACTTTGCCTTCCAGCAGCATCTCGGCGAGTGGATCTTGCAAATATCGCTGAACCGCGCGCTTCAACGGCCGTGCGCCATAGACCGGATCGTATCCGACGCGGCCCAGCCAGCGCAAAGCGCCTTCGGTCAGGTCGAGCGTGATCTTGCGGTCATCCAGCAGTTTCTGCACCCGCTTTACCTGAATCGCTACGATCGGCGCCATGTGCTCCATCGCGAGGCGGTGGAACAGGATGATCTCGTCCAGGCGGTTCAGGAATTCAGGGCGGAAATGCCCGCGCACCACATCCATCACCTGATCCTCGACATCGGCAACCTTGCCGTCATCACCCAGATTCGCGAGATACTGGCTCCCCAGATTGGACGTCAGGATAATGAGCGTATTCGAGAAATCGACCACGCGGCCCTGCCCGTCGGTCAGTCGGCCATCATCCAGCACCTGCAACAGCACGTTGAATACATCGCTGTGGGCTTTTTCGACCTCGTCAAACAGCACCACCTGATACGGGCGACGGCGCACCGCTTCGGTCAGCACCCCGCCCTCATCATAGCCGACATAACCCGGAGGCGCGCCGATCAGGCGAGCGACCGAGTGTTTCTCCATAAATTCGCTCATGTCGATGCGGACCAGTGCCTGGTCATCATCGAACAGAAATTCAGCCAGCGCCTTGGTCAGTTCGGTCTTGCCGACGCCAGTGGGCCCCAGGAACAGGAAGCTGCCCAGTGGGCGGCTGGGGTCTTGCAGGCCGGCACGCGCGCGGCGCACGGCCTTGGACACAGCCTCGATCGCCTGCGTCTGGCCGATCACCCGCTTGCCGATGATGTTCTCCATCTCGAGCAGCTTTTCGCGCTCGCCTTCCATCATCTTGTCAATCGGGATGCCGGTCCAGCGGCTGACAACGCCCGCAATGTCCTCTTCGGTCACTTCCTCGCGCAGCAACGCGTCCTCGCTCAGCTCTTCAGCGGCTTCCAGGCGCTTTTCGAGATCGGGGATGGTGCCGTAGGAAAGCTCACCCGCCCTGGCGAGGTCGCCGGAGCGCTGCGCCTGTTCCAGTTCCAGCCGCGCATGGTCGAGCTCTTCCTTGATCTTGCCTTCGGCTTCGATCTTGTCGCGCTCATTCTGCCAGCGGGTGGTCAGCTCGGCGCTTTCCTGTTCAAGATTGGCGAGTTCCTCGCGCAGGTTCTTAAGGCGATCGCGGGACGCGGTGTCGTCCTCTTTCTCCAGCGCCGATTCCTCGATTTTGAGCTGGATGATCCGGCGGTCGAGCTCGTCGATTTCTTCCGGTTTGCTCTCCACCTCCATGCGGATGCGCGATGCGGCCTCGTCCATCAGGTCGATCGCCTTGTCGGGCAGAAAGCGGTTGGAGATATAGCGGTCTGACAGGCGCGCGGCGGCGACAATCGAGCCATCGGTGATCCGCACGCCGTGGTGCAGTTCGTACTTGTCCTTGATCCCGCGCAGGATGCTGATCGTGTCCTCAACACTGGGCTCATCAATATAGACCATCTGGAAGCGCCGTTGGAGCGCGGGGTCTTTCTCGACATATTTCTGGTATTCATCCAGCGTGGTCGCGCCGATGCAGTGCAGCTCTCCGCGTGACAGAGCCGGTTTGAGCAGGTTGGAGGCGTCCATTGAGCCTTCAGAAGCGCCCGCGCCGATCAGGGTGTGCATTTCATCAATGAACAGGATGATCTGCCCATCGGCATTCTTCACTTCGTCCAAGACCGATTTCAGACGTTCCTCAAATTCGCCGCGATATTTCGCGCCAGCAATCAGCGAGCCCATATCGAGGCTCATCAAAGTACGCCCCTTCAGGCTGTCGGGCACATCGCCATTTGCAATGCGCAGCGCGAGCCCTTCGGCAATCGCGGTCTTGCCGGTGCCCGGCTCCCCGATCAGCGCCGGGTTGTTCTTGGTCCGGCGGGCGAGGATCTGGACGGTGCGGCGGATTTCCTCATCGCGCCCGATCACGGGATCAAGCTTGCCGTCGCGCGCCGCCTGCGTCAGATCGCGGGCGAATTTCTCCATCGCATCGTAATTCGCCTCGGCATTGGCGCTGTCCGCGCGTCTGCCGCCGCGCAGGTCTTCAATCGCTGCATTCAGGCTTTGCGCCGTAACGCTCGCGGCCTTCATCGCTTCGGCGGTGTCACCCGGCTGCAAAGCAAGTGCGGTCAGCAGGCGTTCCACCGTGACGTAACTGTCGCCCGCCTTGTCCGCGAGCTGCTCTGCACTGTCGAGCACACGCACCGCATCGTTATCCAGACCCGGCTGCGATTGCGCGCCGCCGCCTGTGACCACCGGAATCTTGCCCAGCGCAATGTCCACCGCACTCACCGCCAGCGAAGCCTCTCCGCCTGCGCGCTGGATCAGGCCAGCAGCCATGCCCTCGTCATCCTCCAGCAGAGCCTTGAGGATATGCGTGGGGGTGATCCGCTGATGGTTCATGCGGATGGCAATAGTCAGCGCGGACTGGAGAAAGCCCTTTGCGCGGTCAGTGAATTTGTCGAGATTCATGAGTGAAGACCCCTCCTTGGATTACCCGCTCCATGTAGTGTTGCAGATCTGCAACACAAGGATCCGCTGCAACTTTTTCCCGTGCGGGCGGGTCGCATGAATAGGTGGTTGAGCAAGAGCGTTTTGCAAGCACAGGGTCGCCACTTGCCGCTATCGTCACTACAGCAGATAACCGCGCAGCAACATCCAGAGCGCCATGGCGATCATCATCACGTTTTCCGTTAGGGACACAAAGCCCAGAGGGACATCGCTTTCCCCGCCGACACAGGCGCATTTCAGTTCGCGCCCGTCAATGTAAACCGCCTTGATAACGCTGGCAGCGCCTATTGAGCCGATCAACAGCGCAACCGGGATCGAGACAAGATCGAGGACATGGGCAGTCATCAAAAGACCTGCCAATCCTTCAGCGTAGGGATAGATATACCCATATGGCACCCAACGCCGAGCGAGCAGATCATAATTAAGAAACATGGTCGAAAAGCTCTCGACGTCGCGAAGCTTGAGGTAGGCGAGACCACACATCGAGAAACTGATGAACCATTCCGCTGTGAGGATCGAAATCACTGCACCATTTGCGACCCATGCCGCGCCCATCGCCATCAGCGCCATCATGGCGAATAGCGCAAGGACGGGGCGGTATGACGTCCCTTCCGCTTCCACCTTTTTGCCGAAATGGGCCGCCAAATCGGTGTAACCGCCGATACGGCGCTCTCCGATCCAGGTCTGCGGCGTGGTATCGACCGAGTGCTTGGCCTGGAATGCGTCAGTTTGTGAACGCGTCGTCAGATGATGATCTTCGACGTGATACCCCTGCTTTTGCAAAAGCCATTTTGATTTGATTCCATAAGGGCACACATGATCTTCCATGACCATACGATAGAGGTGCGCGGTTTTTGACTTTTCCATACTAATTCAAGAACTGGTGGCTGATATGGTTCCTGTCCGTTCCGCTTGACCTGCCCCTCTGTCGAAGCAATGAACGCGAACAGGAAAAGGGAGAGACAGCCACATGAAATGGCTCAAAAGGATCGGGCTGGGCGTTGCCGCGTTGCTCGTAGTTGCATTCGTCACGCTCGCCACTTGGGAGCCGTTCTTCGCTGCCGAGGCGAAGGCTCCGCCAGCGCGCAAATACACCGCCGAAATCATCCGCGACGAATTTGGCGTGCCGCATATCTATGGCACGACCGATGCCGATGTCGCCTTTGGCGTGGCGATGGCCCACGCAGAGGATGATTTCTTCACTCTGCAAGATGTCGTGGCGATGTCGCGCGGGCGCTACGGCGCGATTGCGGGCGAGGAAGGCGCGCAGATCGATTATGTCTATCACCTGCTTGATGCGCGCGGCACGGCAGAGGCGAAATTCCCGACCCTGCCTGAAGACACGAGAGCCCTGTTTGAAGCCTATGCTGCGGGCCTCAACACCTATGCCGCGAACAACCCTGACGAGGTGAAGCTGGCCAGCCTGTTCCCCGTCAATGGTGAAGATGTTGCCGCCGGTTTCGTGCTGCGCCAGCCGTTTTTCTATGGCCTTTCCAATGTGATCGGGCCGCTGGTGGCGGGCGAAGAACTACGCCGCGAGTTTGGTCCGGACATTCCCGGCTTTCCGCGCGATGAAACAGGCGCGGTTGTCCAGGCTTCCGAAACGGACGATGCCGCCGACACCGCCGCCCGCTCAGCCTATCCGATGGGTGATGATGCGGGCCTGCTCGGCTCCAACGCATGGGCCGTCAGACCAGAGAAATCCGGCGGGCCTACCACTCTCATCTCCAACTCGCACCAGCCCCTGCGCGGCGGCGTTGCGTGGTATGAATTGAGCGTTGAGAGCGAGGAAGGCTGGCACTTTACCGGAGCAAACTTCCCCGGATCGCCCTTCCCGTTCCTTGGCCATAATGAGCATCTGGGCTGGACCAACACGGTCAACCGGCCCGACATGGCCGATGTCTACAAGCTGGAGATGGACAAGGCCGGAAGGCGCTATAGGCTCGACGGCGAATGGCGCGATCTGGAAAGCCGGACGGTGATCCTGCCGGTGCGCATGGGCTCGGTGATCCTGCCCGTCCCGCGCACCGTGCATCGCAGCATTCACGGCCCGGTGATCGAGAATGACAAGGGCTTCTTCGCCATCCGGTATGGCGGCATGGGCAAGGTCGATCAGCTCGACGCCTATTACCGCCTCAACAAGGCGAAAACGCTGGAGGAATGGCAGGGCCAGATTGCGCGCATGGCGATCCCCTCGACCAATTTCATCTATGCCGATGAAGCGGGCAACATCGCCTATGTCTACAATGCCGCGATCCCTGACCGGCCCGAGGATGTGAATGTAAACTGGCGCGGCATTCTGGACGGGTCACGCTCTGACCTGATCTGGCAGGGCACCGTCGATTATGCCGAGATACCCAAGCTGATCAATCCGGCCTCGGGCTGGCTCTATAACTCCAACAACGAGCCCTACACCGCCGCGGGCGAAGGCAGCGATCTTGACCCGGAGGACTTCTCTCCGGTGCTGGGTATTGAGCGCAAGCAGACCAACCGATCAGCCCGCGCCTACAAGCTGATGAGCGAGGCGGAGACGCTGGACCGCGCGACACTGGAGGCGATCAAGTATGACGCCGCCTATGAACGCACCAGCTATGTCGATGTGATGATGAGCGATCTGGAAGGCATGGAATTTCCGATCCGCATGAAAAATCCGAACCCGCAGCTTAAGCAGGCCCGCGATCTGATGCTGAAGTGGGATTACACGTCGGACAGTGAAGGCCCTGCCGATGCGCTCGCCTATCTGCTGCTGCGCGATTACATGTCGGCAGAATATCAGAACAAGGGCGCGTATCCCGATATTACAGAACACCTGCAAAAGGCCGCCGATCACCTGATGGAGCATTTCGGGCGGCTCGATCCGCCAATGTCCGATCTGGTGCGGCTGCGTCAGGGTGATGTGGACCTTCCGCTGGATGGCGGGTCGGACACATTGCGCGCCGCGACCACGTGGGAAGTGCACGAGGATGGACGCCTCGCGCTGGTGCATGGCGACAGTTTCATCCAGTGGGTTGAATGGCCTGCGCCCGGCACAGCCAACGGGCGGGTGACCTCGCGCTCAATCCAGCCGTTTGGTGCTGCAACGACTCGGCCAGGCAGCCCGCATTACACCGATCAGATGCAGCTTTATGTCGATCACAAGCTGAAACCGGTCCGGTTTTGGCGCGATGACGTAGAGGCAAATGCGCAGCGGACATATGTAGTTGAGTCCAACTGACACACGTGTAAACAATCACGCCAAGGGTGCCGCGTTCAAGCGGCCCTCGCACATTCGATTGCCAGATCATTTTCAAGGGAGATACTTATGTCAGTAGCAGGCACTTACAAGACCGTCGTGAAAAGCCCGATGGGCGACCAGTCCGGCACCTTCACCGTCGTTCCGGGCGATGACGGCGACACCTTCACCGGCACAATGGCTGGCGGAATGGGCCAGATGGATGTCGAGAACGGCAAAATCGACGGCAACACCCTGAAATGGGAAATGAACATGACCGTGCCGATGCCGATGAAGCTGGACTGCGAAGCGACTGTGGACGGCGACCAGCTGACCGGCACCGTCAATGCAGGCGCTTTTGGCGCGATGCCGGTGACCGGTGAACGCGAAGGCTGAGCCTGACGTTTCCACGCATTAGCAAAAGCCGCCGGGAGCAATTCCGGCGGCTTTTTTGTTTGTCGCTGACACTTTCGCTACCGATAGTCTGAAACCCATTTTAGCTGCGGGAGACCCGGTTTGAACACGCCTTTGATCATGGGGCCAGACGCCCCGTTTGATGAGCAGACCCCGGCCCTGTTAGTGGACGAGGCGAAGTTCACCGCCAATCTGGAGCGGATGCGCGCGCACGCACAGCGGGTTCGCGGTGACGTGCAGCACCGCCCGCACCTCAAGACCGTCAAATCGGTTCCACTGGCAAAGCGCATCACCGGCGCGCTGCAAACCCCGGCGGTGACGGTATCGACGCTCAAAGAGGCCGAGATTTTCGCCGCAGCGGGTTATCGCGACATTCTTTACGCTGTCGGCATTGCCCCTGCCAAACTGGCGCGGGTCAAGGCGCTGCGCGACAGCGGCGTCGATCTGGTTATCACGACCGACAATGTCGAGACAGCGCAGGCCATCGCCGCATTTTCGCAGCAAAGCGGAGAGGCGTTTCCCGTTCTGATAGAGATTGACTGCGACGGGCATCGCTCCGGCATCCCGCCAGAGGACACAGAGCAGCTATTGGCGGTCGGCAGAGCTTTGGCGCAAGGCGCGGAGATACGCAGCGAGGTCCGGGGCGTGATGACCCATGCGGGTGGATCATACAGCGCATCGACACCGGAAGAGCTCGCCGCCTGCGCCGCGCGCGAACGCGAGGGCGCGGTGCTCGCGGCCCATACCCTGCGCAGCGATGGCCACGCAGCGCCCGTGGTCAGCATCGGCTCAACGCCAACGGCCTTTGGCACGAGTGACCTCACCGGCGTCACAGAGCTGCGCGCGGGCGTGTATCCCTTCTTCGATCTGGTGATGGCGGGGATCGGCGTGTGCACACCGGATGAGATCGCTGTGTCCGTGCTCTCCACCGTGATCGGGCACCAGAGGGACAAGGGCTGGATCATCGTCGATGCTGGATGGATGGCCATGTCGCGCGATCGCGGCACGGCGGGCCAGCGGGTCGATCAGGGCTATGGCCTTGTGTGCAGCGCCGATGGAGCGGTGATGGACAACCTCATTATGGTCTCCGCCAATCAGGAGCACGGGATCATCGCCGTTCGCGCAGGAGCTGAGGAGGGGGCCGATGCCGCCCTCGCCCTGCCCGACCTGCCCGTAGGCACACAGCTGCGCATCCTGCCCAACCACGCCTGCGCCACCGCCGCGCAGTTCGATCACTACACTATGTTTGACGAGCCCGGCGGGCCGGTGACACGCGTGGAGCGGTTTTCCGGGTGGTGAGGCGAAGGTGGATTACGCGCCAGCGTCCGCAGTTTCGTCAGCCGGACTGTCTTCAACAGCTTCAGCGGCCTCAGCTTCAGCCTTTGCCTTCGCTTGCGCCTGAGCCTCCGCTTCGGCGGCGCGTTTGGCGCGTTCACGACCGGCCTTGCCGTCGATCCGGTTGATCAGCCCGCCCGCATAATTGCCAAAGCGGTTTCCATAGGTCAGCTCGGGCTTCATCCGGTCAAGCACCGCGATCCAATCCGGCAGATCAATATCCCCCTCCGCGCGCTCACGCAAAGTTAAAGTCAGGGGGACCGGTTCCACGATCTCACCGCCAAAGGGATTAAACATCGCCCCCAACAGCTTACCCGCGGTCAGCTTTGTATCGGGATTGTCAGAGATCGGACTGACGGGCGTTAACACGCCGAAATCAATGATCTGCCCCGGCTTCACGTCAAAGGTGTAACTGCCCAGCGAAAAGCTAGTCATCAGCTGGGGTGGCCCGGCGGACATGCCGATACCTGTGCCCTGAATGGTCCAAGTGTCAGGCTCCACCGCGAGCAGATACAGCCGCTTCTTCTTCGCCTTTACCAAATGGTTCTTGAACCCCTCTACGGAGAGCGATTGGCCCTCGGGAACCGGATTGTCGGCAGCCTTGCCCACGCCGCGAACATCGCCCGCCTCACTATCGTAGCGGGAAAACAGGACGCGCGCGCGCTGAATGGACTTGCCATTATCCTCAATCAGGATCGGATCGAGCTGGAACAGCAAATACGCTTTTTCAGGGTCAAACTGGTCCTGCTTGCGCACTGCCTTCGCAAGCCCTGCGCTGCTGATTGACAGTGCAATCAGGGTCAAAACAAGTGTCCAAATCCGCGCCATGCCTGTGATCATTCGTACATTTCCTGACCCACCGGCTCATCCGTTGTCGCCAGTGCAAACCATTCATCAATCCGCGTTTCCTCATCGTCGATTTTCTCGATCACCTTCCAGTCCCGCTTGGCAATTTCAAACCGCTTATACCCCTTATCCGCGAGGCAGATGCGTTCAATCTGCCATTGCAGCCGCCGGTTCTGTGCCCCGCTGAGAAAGGCGCCGAAAAAGCCCGCAATCCCTGCAGCAGCAGCCGCCTGACCCGCCGTCAAAGACTGGTCCTGCCACAGCTGATTTGTTGCGGTATTCTGCAATTGACGGTTGTATTCCATCCGCTGTGCGCTGCCGCCACCGGCCAACTCACTGCATTCCAGCCGGTCCTCAAGATAAGCCTGGCGGTCAACGCTCGGCTTGTTGAAATAGTAATAGTCGCGCGCATGCGCCGGACTGGTGGTGACGACAAATGATGCAGCGACTAAGCACAGTGCCGTGATCGGATATCGCATAGCTTTGATCATTATCTCAGATTGTCTGTCAGGGTCTGGCTTACGCTCGCTAAGCTGATCATGATTTGTCAGCCAAACGGCGGATACAACTCACCCCAGCTTGTCTTTCAAAATCTGGTTCACGACCGCCGGATTGGCCTTGCCCTTCATCGCTTTCATCGTCTGTCCGACGAAGAAGCCGAAAAGCTTGTCCTTGCCCCCCTTATATTGCTCGACCTTGTCCTCGTTATTGGCGAGGATTTCGTCGATGGCGCTTTCAATCGCGCCGGTGTCGCTGACCTGCTTCAATCCTTCGGCATCCGCGATTTCGGCGGGCTCACGCCCCTGCCTCAGCACGATTTCAAAGATTTCCTTGGCCTGACCGCCGCTGATCTCGCCCTTGTCCGCCATCGCGAGGATCGCGGCCTGCCGCTCTGCCGTCGCATGGGCTGCATCGCCTTCATCGCCGACCGCTTTCAGCACGCCGGGAGCGACCGAGAGCGCCCAGTTGGCGACCTGCGTGGCGATCTTTGTCTCGGGCTTGCCAGTCGCATCAGCGGCCGCCGCCAGCAGCGTCTCAAACCGGGCGAAGGTTTCAACTTCTGCGGTCAATTCGCGCGCGTTATACGGCGTCAGACCCAGCTCGGTTTCGTACCGTTTGCGCTTGGCATCGGGCAGTTCGGGCAGGCTCGCACGGCAATCGGCGAGGAATTCATCCTCCAGCACGAGCGGCAGCAGATCGGGATCGGGGAAATAGCGGTAATCGTGCGCGTCTTCCTTTGACCGCATCGTGCGCGTGGTGCCTGTGGCCACATCGAACAGGCGGGTTTCCTGATCGACGGTTCCGCCCGCTTCCAGCACATCGACCTGACGGCTGGCTTCATATTCGATGACCTGCATGACGAACCGGACCGAATTCACATTCTTCGTTTCGGTGCGCGTCCCCAGCTCGGTCGAGCCGACAGGCCGCACCGATACGTTCACGTCGGCGCGCATGGAGCCTTCTTCCATATTGCCATCGCAACTGCCGACATAGCGCAGGATGCTGCGCAATTTGCGCACATAGGCCCCGGCCTCGGCAGGCGAGGTCATGTCGGGACGCGAGACGATTTCCATCAGCGCGACGCCTGAACGGTTGAGGTCGACATAGGACATGGTGGGGTGCTGATCATGCATCAGTTTGCCCGCGTCCTGTTCAATATGGATGCGTTCGATCCCGATCACCTTGTCTTCGGGAATGCCGGTCTTCTCATCCGCTTCGATCAGCAACTGCCCCTCGCCCACAATCGGGTGGTAAAGCTGGCTGATCTGATACCCTTGCGGCAAATCGGCATAGAAGTAGTTCTTGCGATCGAACCGGCTCCATTTGTGGATTTCAGCTTCGATCGCCATGCCGGTGCGCACCGCCTGACGAACGCATTCGGCGTTGGGAACGGGCAGCATGCCGGGCATCGCGGCATCGACCAGAGAGACCTGAGAATTCGGCTCAGCACCAAATTCGGTATTCGCGCCAGAGAACAGCTTGGATTTGGACGTCACCTGCGCGTGAACCTCGAGGCCGATGACGACCTCCCAATCACCCGTGGTGCCCTGAACTGTGTATCTACTCATGTCGCTTCTAATCCTTCGTGATCTCCTGCGAAAGCAGGAGTCCAGCCTCACTGGGCTCCGGGTCAAGCCCGGAGAGCACTAAACACTTAAAGTTGAGTCGTCATCGTCGTCGTCATCCTTGATCGGCTCACCTGTCTCGCTGTCAAAGCGCGCCTCGCCAGCATCAATCGTTTTGGAGAGATACATCACCACCCCGGCGAGCAGCACAAAGCAGCCCATGAAGATGGTCGCGTAGATGATCTCTCCGGTCATCAGGCGCGCACTCGCTTACACACTGTCCGCCTCCAGCAGATCGGCCTCAACCGTCTTGAGTTCAGCGCGCACCACATTGTCAAACTTCTTGGTGCCGGTCACCGTGATCTCTTCGAGGAACAGCACGCTCAGATTGCGATATTCGGGATAGTTTCGCCAGCTCGCGCACGGTTGCGGCGAACAGCGGCCCGTTGCGCACAGTGCGGGTGTTCAGGTCCAGCTGCGCATGCAGCGATTTGAGCAGTTCGGCATAGGCGAAATAGCGTTTGTTCGGCTCTTCAACCTGCGGTTTGCTTGCGGACCTCATGTAAGTCAGCACCGCCAGCCATGCCGGAATGACAAAGCCTATGGTCGCGACCGCGAGAATGCCGAGCTCAAACGGGGTCACCACCACCGCTCCGGCGCGTGGTCAAAGCCGCTGCGCTGCTGGATGGCGAGGCCTGCGTTCAGAACGGTCTGTTCGTCAAACGGCTTGCCCACCAATTGCAGACCCAGCGGCAGGCCGTCCTCGTTCATTGTCGCAGGCACGCTCATCGCTGGCAGGCCAGCGAGGCTTGCCGGAACAGCAAACACATCGTTCAGATACATCGTGAGCGGATCTTCATTCAGGCTGCCCAGCGGGAAACTGGCCGTGGGAGTGGTCGGCGCGAGGATGACATCGCACTGCGCCCAGGCCTGCTCAAAGTCGCGAGCGACCAGCGCGCGGACCTTTTGCGCCTGATTGTAATAGGCATCGTAGAACCCTGCGCTCAGCACATAGGTGCCGATCAGCACGCGGCGCTTTACCTCGTCACCAAAGCCTGCCGCGCGGGTCTCTGCATACATATCCTGCAACCCAGCGCCATCTGGCAGATCGCGCAGGCCGTACCGCACACCGTCATACCGCGCGAGGTTGGAGGACGCCTCAGCGGGCGCGATGATGTAATAGGCGGGCAGCGCATATTTGGTGTGCGGCAGGGAGATGTCGACAATCTCGGCCCCCGCATCCTTCAGCCACGCCTTGCCCTGTTCCCAGCTATCGAGGATCGCCTGATCGGTGCCCTCCATGCGATATTCACGCGGAATGCCGACCTTCTTGCCGGAAAGGTCCGCCGAAAGCGCCGCTTCCCAATCGGGCACGGGCATGTCGAGGCTGGTCGCGTCCTTCGCGTCAAAGCCTGCCATCGCGCCCAGCATGATCGCGCAATCCTCAACGCTGCGCGCCATCGGGCCAGCCTGATCGAGGCTGGAGGCGAACGCCACCACGCCCCAGCGTGAGCAGCGGCCATAGGTCGGCTTGATCCCGCAAATGCCGGTAAAGGCGGCGGGCTGACGGATGGAGCCGCCAGTGTCCGTGCCTGTCGCAGCTGGCGCAATGCGTGCCGCGATGGCGCTGGATGACCCGCCTGATGATCCACCGGGGCTCATCGCGGCATTGCTGCCAGCCTTGCGCCACGGTGAGGAAACATTGCCGAAATAGCTCGTCTCGTTCGAGGAACCCATCGCGAACTGGTCAAGGTTCAGCTTGCCCAGCATCCCCGCGCCCGCATTCCACAGGTTCTGCGACACGGTGCTTTCATATTGAGGGATGAAGCCTTCGAGGATGTGGCTGGCGGCGGTTGTCTGCACGCCCTTTGTGGCGAACAGATCCTTCATGCCAATCGGCACACCGGCCATCGGCGGCAGATCCTCGCCCGCCGCGCGCTTTGCATCGGCAGCATCGGCCGCGGCCAGCGCGTGATCGGGCGTCGTGACGATAAAGGCATTGAGCGCGGCAGCTTCGGCGACAGCGGCGTTAAAGCCTTCCGCCACTTCACGCGCGGTGAAATCGCCAGCGGCCACGCCATCACGGATGGCTTTGACGCCGAGAGAGGTAAGGTTGGTCATAGTCTAGCGAGTCCCCGCGAAGGCGGGGATCTCATGCCGCCCGTGCTTCACCTGATTGATGGAGGCCCCCGTCTGCACGGGGGCTCGCATTGTTTTGCAAATGTTCACTCGATCACCTTGGGCACACCGAAAAATCCGTGCTCTGCCGCGGGCGCATTGGCGAGCACAGCGTCGCGCTTGCCCCCGCCAGTGTTGGGATCGGCGTCCACCACATCCGCGCGCAGGCGCAGCGTGTTGGGGATCACCGCGCTCATCGGCTCGATGCCGGTCACATCGACCTCACCCAGCTGCTCCACCCATTCAAGGATGTTGTTGAGTTCGGGCACAAGGCCTTCGAGTTCGGCGTCGTCCATCCTGATCCGGGCGAGCCCGGCAATCTTGGCAACCGTCTGCTTGTCTACGGACATTGGGGAGTCCCTTTAAATCTCTGAATGCGCGATATTATTGGCCGTGCCGTTATTGACCCTGTGGCGGACCAACGGGAGGCCCGGCCGGACCACCGGGGCCACTAGGACCACTGGCCTGCAGCATCTGCTGGAGAATACCCAGATTGCGCTCATAGGTTTCCTGGCTCATGATATCGATGACTTCGACTTCAAAGATCAGATCGGCATCAGGCGGGATCGGCGCACCGGGAGGCGGCTCTGCGCCGTAGGCCTGATCGGACGGGATGAAGAGTTCGTAGGTTCCGCCCTTCTGCATCTGTTGCAGACCGTTGAAGAAGCCATCAACCATACGGCCTTCCTGCATTTCCCACGGCGAACCGTCAGGAAACAGGCCCTTGACCGTCTCGGCGATCTGCGGCGGCAGTTCGGGCGTCTGGTCAAAGACTTCGCCGGTCTCAGCCAGCTTTCCGGTATACTTCACCCAGGCCACATCGCCGACAGCGATCTTCGGACCCGCGCCCTCCACAATTGTGGTGACTTCAAGCTGCGGCGGACCGGACGGCAGCGCCGCCCATGCAAGCGACGCGCCCAGCGCAATCGCGACGATAACACCCAGCCACAATTTGGTGAGCGAGCCCTTGGCAACGGGCTTTAATGGAACACGGGTAATTTCGGTCATTCTTGATCCCTGAAACTGGCGCGCCGGACAGACGGTCTTTCCAGTGCTGCGAATATGAACGGCAAAGGGGCGCGAGAGATATTTCCCTCGCGCCCCTTTGGCTTATCCGATTTGGCGTTTCAAGCGGTTCGATACACCGAAACACCAGAACAGGTCTTTACTTGACGCCGTCGCGCTCCATGCGCTTACGCTCAAGCTTACGGGCGCGGCGTACAGCAGCAGCCTTTTCACGGGCGCGCTTTTCGCTCGGCTTTTCGTAGTGGCGACGCAGTTTCATCTCGCGATAGACGCCTTCACGCTGCAGCTTCTTCTTGAGCGCGCGCAGAGCTTGATCGACATTGTTATCGCGAACCATGATTTGCATAAAAGACCACTACCTCAGTAAAAAACGCGTAGAGCCCGCTGGTTACGAACGCGGGGTTGCGCGGAAAATTGACGATAAAAAAGGCGCGAATCTGCGACTGATAACAGCCGGCTCGCGCTCCGAATGGTCCCTGTTTATCCAGATCGGGCCAATTTGGCAAGGGCGCATTGAGCTTTCAGGGCGCTTTCAGGGCGCCTTCAGGGCGCGACAGGTATTTGCCCGCGACCACGCAGCGATAACCCGGCCCGCAAAGTCCCCGGCATTTCCAGGCAACCCGCGTAACGCCTTTTTTACTGGCTGGCGGATAATCAGGCGCCTGTAAATGAAGGGGTTTGTTATGACAAAACATATTGCAATGGCGGCGTGTCTCGCTTTGGTTTCAACCGGATTGGCAGGCTGCGGCGTCATGGGAAGCGGGGCGGAATCCGAGATTGTCAGGATCGAAACCGATGATCCGGCAATCGTCGCCGCGAAGGCAGATGCCCGCGCATCCCTGCCCGAATTCTGGGAACGGCTCGAAAAGCCGACCATGTTCGAGCGCAATTTCGGGCTGAAGTTCAACCTCAATCACGACCAGCCCGATGTGGAAGAACCCGAAATCATCTGGACCACCGAAGTTGAGCGCAAAAAGGACGGCCGCATTCTGGCAACCCTCAGCAACGTCCCCCTTACCCCCGGCTATCAGATCGGCCAACGGGTCGAAATCCCCGAGGATGCCATCACCGACTGGCAGATCGAACGCCGGGGCAAGCTGGACGGGCACTATTCCACCCGCGTTTTGCTTGCCAAGATGCCAGCCGATCAGGCCGCGATGATTAAAGAACAACTGTGGTAACCACCCCGCACCAGGCAGGGCACTAGGCAGGGCACGCACCCGGCGCTAAGGGGTCGGGAAATGTCCGCCTCCTCCCTTTCCCCGATTGCCGCCTGCGCGCTTGTCGCGTGTGGCGGCGCTGTGGGCTCTGTCGCGCGCTATGCGCTGGGGCTAGCGGTGGGCGCGATTACCGGCACGACAAGTGCCTATCCGTGGGCGATCCTCGGCATTAATATTCTGGGCAGTCTGGCGATGGGCCTGCTGTTTGGCTGGCTGGCGCGCCATGACGGCGGGACCGAGACGATGCGGTTGCTGCTGGGCGTTGGAATGCTGGGCGGGTTCACCACATTCAGTGCGTTCAGCCTCGAAATCATTCTGCTGATCCAGCGCGAGGCGTTCGGTCTTGCTGCGCTTTACGTCGGGTCTTCGGTAATCGGCGGCATTATTGCCCTATATGCGGGGCTGATCCTGATGGGAGAGACAGCATGAGCGACAACACTCCCGATACAGCGCCTCAAAAGGCCGCCAAGCGGATGCAGGTGCGCCAGTTCACCGTCAGCGAAGATGATGACGGCATCCGGCTGGACCGCTGGTTCAAACGCAATCTGCCGCAGATCGGCTTTGCCACCGTATCGCGCTGGGCGCGCACGGGTCAGGTGCGGGTGGATGGCAAGCGCGCCAAGCCTGAGGATCGCCTTGAAGCCGGGCAGGTGCTGCGCGTGCCGCCGGGCGGCGAATCGAAAGCGGCGGGCGCAAAGCGGCCCGCCCGCGAATTATCGCCCGAAGACATTGCCGAAGCGCGCGGCATGGTGATCCGCGAAACTGCCAGCGCCATCGTCCTGAACAAGCCCCCAGGCCTCGCCACGCAAGGCGGCAGCAAGACAACGCGCCATGTTGACGGGCTTCTCGATGCTTTTGTCGAGGATGAAAACACGCCGCGCCCGCGCCTTGTCCACCGGCTGGATAAGGACACTTCCGGCGTCCTGCTGATCGCGCGCACGCCGGGCAGCGCGGCGAGCTTCTCGCGCCGCTTTGCCGGACGCAGCGCACGCAAGGTGTATTGGGCGCTGATCGTGGGCCGTCCCGAGGTCAAGGAAGGCACTATCGACGCACCCCTCGCCAAACAGCCGGGCACAGGCGGCGAGAAAATGCATGTCGATGAGGAAAACGGCCAACCGGCCAAGACGCGTTACCGTGTGATCGACCGCGCCTCTGACAAGGCAACATGGATTGAGCTGGAGCCGCTGACAGGGCGCACCCACCAATTGCGCGTGCATATGGCCGCGATTGGCCACCCGATTGTGGGCGATGGCAAGTATGGCGGGCGCGATGCGTTCCTGACCGGCGCGATCAGCCGCAAGATGCATTTGCATGCGCGTCGCCTCATTATTTCAGAGCCCAGCAATGCCGCCTCCAAAGGCACCGCCGGGGGCAAGCTGGACGTGACGGCTGAGCTGCCCGAGCATTTCGCCGCGAGTATGGAAGCGCTGGGCTTTGACCAGAACCAGAGCAACGCCTCTCCCTTGCGCGATGAACCGACTGAGAAGACGCCTGCGGAGAAGAAGCAGGCCGCGCGCCAGCATGCCAAACAGTATCGCAAGGCGCGCCGGGGCGAACGGCGCACCCGGTCGACTTCCGCCGAGACTGCAAAGAAGAAGGTGAAGGCGGCAGACAAGGCGAAGGCAGCAGGCAAGGGGAAGCCAGCGGGCAAGCCCAAAGCAGCGGGTAAAGCCAGAGGAAAGCCCAAAGCCACAGGCAAACCCAAAGGACGGGCCTGATGCATCCCACGCGCGCCTTTCGTCATGATGATGCCGGATATCGTCACGACCGGGTGGCGCAGATCGGTTTCGGGATGATTTTCCTGACGACACCGGACGGTCCGCGCGTCGCGCATACGCCGGTGATGTTGGCGCAGGACGGGGCGACCATCCGCTTCCACCTCGCCCGCACGAATGCACTGACCCCTCATCTCGACACGCAAACCGCGCTGATCGCGGTGAACGGCCCCGATGGATATGTTTCCGCCCGCTGGTATGAAGCGGCCAACCAGGTGCCGACCTGGAATTACATCGCGTTTGAATTTGAAGGCCGCATCAACCGGATAGATGACAGTGAGCTGCTGGGTCTTGTAACCGGCCTCAGCAATCATCACGAGGCGCGCGTGAAGCATGGGACGCCATGGACGATGGACAAGCTGGAGGACAAGGCGCGCGATGCCCTGTTGCGCGGCATTGTCGGGTTTGAAATGCAGATCGATAGGGTGCGCGAGACGGTGAAGCTGTCGCAGAACAAGCCCGAGGATGAACGCCAGCGCCTGATCGAGGGGCTGGAGAGCGAGGGCGCGCACGCATTGGTCCGCGCGATGCAAGAGATCGCCCCATGAAGCTCGCCGTGTTCGATTGCGATGGCACGCTGGTCGATGGACAGGCCGATGTGTGCTGGTCCATGCGCCGCGCGTTTGAGCGGGCCGACCTCAATGCCCCTGCTGACAATCTGGTGCGTCGCTGTGTCGGGCTCAGCCTGCCGGTCGCCGTGCGTGAGCTGGCGCGCGACCTCACCGAAACGCAGGTCGCTGCTGTGGTCGAGTTCTACAAATCAAGCTTCCGCGCGCGCCGCGAAGAAGGCCTGCTGGACGAGCCCTTGTTTGACGGGATCGCCGCGCTGCTGCACTCCTTGCATGAGGGCGGGTGGAGTCTGGCGGTGGCCACCGGCAAGTCGGATCGCGGCCTCACTGCCTGCCTTGCCGCGCACGGGCTGACCGATCTGTTTGTGTCGCTCCAGACGGCTGACCGCCACCCCTCCAAGCCCCATCCCGCCATGCTGGAGGCCGCTGTGTTCGACGCCGCAGTGCAGCCCGGCGAGACCGTCATGATCGGGGATACCTCGTTTGATATCGACATGGGCCGCGCGGCGGGCGTCAGGACTGTCGGCGTCGCATGGGGATACCACCCGCCAGAAGAACTGCACCAGTGCGGCGCGGATGTGATTGCTGGTGATGTGGACGAATTGGGGCGCATCCTGGCGCGGATGAAAGGTGCAGGATCATGAGCAAAGCTCCGCTTGATCCAGCTGAGGAGAAGGCCCGCCAGCGCTACGTCATGATGAACGTGGCGCGCATCACTTCCATCGCTGTGCTGATGATCGGCATTGCGGGCGCGCGCGGCATCCTGCCATTGCCCGATGTGCTGGGCGTGGTTCTGGCAGTGGCCGGGATGCTCAGCTTCTTCTTTGCCCCGCCCATGCTTGCAAAGCGCTGGAAAGCGCAAGACGAAGCGCAAGACGAAGCGGGGGACGCCGCCGAATGAAGCGATTTTACGACGCGGTCGACATCCGCAAGGCTGGTGAGAAACAGTGGCAAGTGACGCTGGACGGGCGCGGGCTCAAGACGGTTCAGACCACCCCGCAGATCGTACCGCACAAAGCGCTCGCTCTCGCTCTGGCCTCAGAATGGCGCGACCAGAGCGAGGATATCGACCCTGCCAGCTTTCCTCTTCGCGATATGGTCGATTACGCGATTGACGTGGTCACGGCGGACCCGGCGGCGGTGGCAGGCAAACTGGTAGATTACGCCGACACAGACACGCTGCTTTACCGCGCTGATCCGGACGAAGCGCTGTATGCCCGCCAGCAGACCGAATGGGAGCCGATTGTCGCTGGTTTTGAGGCGCGCGAAGGCGTGTCGCTTAAGCGGGTGAGCGGAATTGTGCATGTGAGACAGGATGAGGCAGCGCTGGCGCATTTGCGCGGGCGGCTATCCGCGCTTGACCCATTTGTGCTGGTCGGGGTGGAGGCGATGACCAACCTCGCCGCCTCGCTCATCACCGGCCTGAGCGCGATAGAGGCAGATGCAGAACCCCTCACATTATGGCGCGCGGCCAGCCTTGAAGAGGAATGGCAGGCGGACCAATGGGGCCGCGACACCGAAGCCGAAGCACGGCGCGCGCGGCGGGAGCATGATTTTCTGAAGGCCTGCGAATTTACCCAGCTGGCCAGCGGACTGACCTAACCGGACCGGCAGCCGGTTATTCAACCATCCAGTCGGCCACTTCGGCGGCGACTCTGTTTGCCGCACGGTTCAAAGCTCCGCCGACAAGTTCGGGATCAGCGATAATGCCGCTCTCGCGCGCTTCAAACCGGCGCGTGGTCGCGTTGCCCTGCCCATCGGTGCGCACTGCATCATAGCGGACCACGACCGATGACGTGGGCGCATCATAGCCCATTTCGGTCAAGGTACCGCGCAGGAAAGTGCCCGCGCGCAGCGGCGTGTCGTCATTGTCGATGATAAAGGCATCACCCTTTGCCCGCAAAGTCTCACCCAGCAGGCGACGGAACAGGCGCGCGGGTTTTTCCACCCAGATGGCCTCTGGCAAGTAGGCGATTTGCGTATCCGATACAGTCACGGGCACGCGCACAACATCCAGCTTTGCCGGGACTTCAGGGGTGAGCACGGCAACGGCATCGCCCGCATCCTCCGCGCTTGCCGCGGCGCCCGTGCCGATCGGCGCAAAGGAGGTTGGGGTCAGTGTCAGCAGGCTTTCGGGTATTTCCGCGCCCAAACTGACGCAGCCCGCCACGCCCACCGACATAGCGGTAGCCAGCACCAGGGCCATCCGGGCCTTCAAAGACCGCTGTGTGGGGTTCATCGCGTCCGCTCCCTTCGCGCGCCTGATAAAAGGTGCGCTCATTTCTTCTTGTATTCCGGCAGATCCTGCCGCCCGATAATTGAGCCGATGCCCTGATTTTCGAGCTTTTCCGTAATGTTACGCAGCGCGCGGCTGGTCGAACGCAAATCCTGCAAGGTTGCATTGGCCGCAGGCAGCGTTTCTTCCTGCAATTGCCGCGTCGCAGGACGCGCTTCTTCCAGCGTTACGGCCAAAGCATCCGCGGCCCCGCTCGCTGCTTTCAACGTGCCCCGCAGTTCCTCTGCCAAAGCCGGGCCTTCGCCATTGACCAACTGCTCAGTCGTCAATGTGAGCTTTTGCACCGCATCCAGGGTTTCGTTGAACTCCGCCATCGTGGTGCGAAATTCGATCAGGTTCTGCTTCAACTCTGGCGCGGCATCAGCAAGACCCTTGGTCAGGCGATCGGTGTTGTACAGGATATTGGTCAGCTCCTGCTGGTTTTCAGGGCCAAGCAGAAGGTTGAGATTCTCGGTCAGGGTGGCCAGCCGCTCCAACAGCAGCGGCGCGGAATTCAGCAGTGCATTGATGCCGCCATCCTTGGGCGGGATCACGGGGCGGCCTTCCGGGCAGGCGGTCGTCTCACAGGTGATGGGAGGCGCATCCTTGCGCGCACCATCCAGCAGAATCGTCGCAACGCCGGTAAAACTGGACTGGATCGTCGCTGTTGTGCCCACCAGAATGGGCACTTCATCGCGCACCTTGACGCGCACGCGGACATATTCGGGATCGTCATCGGACAGCGAAATCTCTGACACCTGACCCACAGGCACACCCGCAAAAGAGACCTGACTGCCGGTGGCAAGGCCGGAAACGGATTGCTTGTAAAAGATGTCGTATTCGTTCTGGTTGCCCTGCCCCAGCTGCGCGATCCAGATGATCGCCACCGCCATCGCAGCAAGCAAAAGGAGCGTGACCGCCCCGACCCAGAGATGGTTTGCCCTGGTTTCCATCAGATGTTTGTATCCTTCATCGGCGCATCTATGGACGCGAAATTGAGTGGCTGTCCATCGGCTTGTGGATGCCCGGCTGGTTCGGCTGGAATTTCGCGACGACCGATCATGCGGTCTCACCACGCATGTGAGACGCCTGGGCCGCGCGCCCGCGCACACCGTTGAAATATTCCTCTATCCACGGGTGGCTGGTCTCGATCAGCTCTGGGATTGTGCCCACTGCGATCACCTTTTTTTCGGCCAGCACCGCGACCCGGTCACAGCTTTCATACAGCGTATCCAGATCATGCGTGATCAGGAACACAGTCAGGCCCAGTGTCTCTTTCAGCTCCACGGTCAGCCGGTCAAACTTGGCCGCACCAATGGGATCGAGGCCCGCCGTGGGTTCGTCCAGAAACAGCAATTCCGGGTCCAGCGCGAGCGCCCGGGCAAGGCCTGCGCGCTTCTTCATCCCGCCTGAAAGCTCACTGGGATATTTGGCAATCGCGTCTTCGGGCAGGCCGGACAACAGCACCTTGTAACGCGCAATCTCGCGCCGCAGTTCGGGATCAATCTCGGGATAGAACTGCTTTAGCGGAACCTCGACATTCTCGCCCACGGTCAGTGTGGAGAACAGCGCCCCGCCCTGAAACAGCACGCCCCACCGGCAGCGCACCCCGATACTTTGGTCAGGATCAATACCGGTGATCGTCTTGCCCAGCACATCGATCCGCCCGGCGGTGGGCACCTGCAGACCGATGATAGAGCGCATCAGCACCGATTTGCCGCTGCCGGAGCCGCCGACAACCCCCAGAATCTCTCCCTTGCGCACCGTCAGGTCCAGCCCGTCATGCACGCGAAAGGTGCCGAACTGGTTGACCAGACCGCGCACTTCGATCGGCGGCGCGTCAGACGTGCGTGAATGTCCCTCTGGCAGGAGGTTCGCGGGCATTGTGTCCTGTGTTTCTGCGTTCATGTCAGCCCCACCCGATCTCTGTGAAGAACACCGCGAAGAAGGCATCAAGCACGATCACGGCAAAGATCGCGGAGACGACCGCCATCGTGGTGCGTTTGCCGACTTCCTCCGAATTCCCCTGCACGCGCATCCCGTGATAACAGCCCGCCATCGCGATGATGAGGCCAAAGACGGGCGCCTTGATCAGACCCACCCACACATCGTGCAGCGGCACCACTTCCTGAATGCGCACCAGGAAGGTGAAGAACGGAA
>JBARXS010000022.1:0-28545 GCA_049647465.1 Erythrobacter sp. | reverse complement strand
TCCGACCGAAATTGGAACATCAGGATAAGTCGCTGGCGTTGCGGGCAGCGCAACGCGCCTGGGGGAGAGAAGATCGGCATGGCTACCATCGACGGGTCGGAGGATCCGGACAGCAATCAACATTATGACGAAACCAATGGTGTGAGCCCTTACAACGCCGTTGCCCTGCTCGCGTCGGAAACACCGCGCGCACAGGAAGCCTATGAAAGCCTGCTTGCAAAAGGCGACTGGGTTCCTCTCGAAGAGGCGGAAGCGGTGGTTGTGCTGGGCGGTGACGGTTTCATGCTGCAAACGCTCCACGCCATGCTGGATGAAGACCGCATCATTCCCGCCTACGGGATGAACCTTGGCACAGTCGGCTTTTTGATGAACCGTTATGACAAACGCGCGGCAATCATGAAACGCCTTGCGCGCACGAAGCACAAATCCATCGCTCCGATCCGCATGGAAGCGACGACGCAGGATGGCGAGAGGCACACATTCTGGGCGATCAACGAGGTTTCCTTGCTGCGTGAGACCCGCCAGACCGCCCGGATTGAAGTGACCGTGGGCAGCCGGGTTCGGATCAAGGAGCTGGTCGGTGACGGAGTTCTGGTCGCCACTCCGGCCGGGTCCACAGCCTACAATTTTTCCGCGAGCGGCCCGATCCTGCCGCTGGATAGCGAGATGCTCGCCCTGACCCCGATCAGCCCGTTTCGCCCACGCCGGTGGCGCGGCGCGATCCTGCCTGACCGGATGCGGATCAAATTGCGCGTTCTTGATCCTGACAAACGCCCGGTTTCCGCTGTGGCTGACCAGAAAGAGCTGCGCGATATTGCCGAAGTCACGCTGACCATTGCGCATGACACTGCGCTGGAATTGCTGTTTGATCCGGGCCAGTCGCTCGAAGAACGGATCGTATCCGAGCAGTTCATGACGGACTGAGGCTAGAAACGCCTCTGCGAACCCCAGAAACCCTCTTGCAAACTGGCGCGCCGACCCATATACGCGCGCTTCGCCTTGAGAGACATCCAGGGTTGTTCCCCGATAGCTCAGCGGTAGAGTAGGTGACTGTTAATCACTTGGTCGTTGGTTCGAATCCAACTCGGGGAGCCATTTTCCGCAACAATCTCGAACGATGGCAAAGGGCTGCGCATCGGAAGCGGGCACGGGGCAGGATTCTGTAACTGCCACCAGGGCAATCAGCCAAGCATTACGGCAACGAAGCATGTGCGTGGTCATTGTCTGACCTGACATGCTCGGATTCCTCCCCTCAAGATGGCGGATTATATTCAGGCAGGCCGTTCAGCAATGCCTCGTCATAAGGCTCCTCAGGGAACATGAGCGGATAGTGAAACGCGCGCAATTCGGCATGAAAACCGCGCACCGCATCCTCATAGGCGATCATCGATCCCGCATCGGTGCCTGCCAGTTTCTCAAACGCCCGCTCCACAAAAGATGCCGGGGAAAGCAGCGACGCCAGACCTGCCTGACGGTCGCGTTCCAGCCTTGCTTGACGATAATCCTGCACCAGTGGCGCGACTTTCCGATCGCCGACCTGCTGAAACGCATAATACCACTTCCAAGCCCATGGCCCTTCAATTGTCGCATACTCGGCAAGCTCGGGATGCTCGGCAACAAAAGGCTTCATCGTTGCCTCCTTGGGCAGATCCCATGCGTCGTTCACAGTCTCGCGCTGGACGAGCAGAATTTCACCGCCATCCGGAACGGGATTACCCGCCTCGATCACAGCTTTCGATACAGCCGGAACAACGATGGCAAGCGCCAGCCACACGCCGATCAACGCGGTAAGCAGGATTGAGGGCGATGCGTCGATGCGGCTCACCAATTCGACGATCAACCACCAGACAAGAATGGAACCGATCACGATCCCGCTTGCCTGTGCGGCGATCATCGTTGACGTGCCCTCGATCAGCGCGGCGACCCATAACGGGGCAAGCAGCAACACGATGAGCGCGATGATGCGTACCAGCGCACGCGGCAGCCACAGGCTGCGGGCTGCACCCGCAGTCGCCACCAACAGATCATGCCTGCGCGCCGTACGCTCAGACGCGCGCAAATCATAAAGCAGCAGGATCAGAATGAGCGGCGCAACCGACGCGGCCAGAAAGGCAAAGTCAAACCGGCCCACAAGTCCGAAATCGGCGTTGCGTGTATCAGCCTCGTGAATTTGCCCCTCAAGCGCGAGCATGCGCACCCGATGCTTCCACGGGCTGCTGTCACGCTGACCCATTGCGGCGAAGGCAAAATCGGATGGCGGAGCATAGGTAAAATGGAAAGCGTAATAGGCCGCGCTCCCCCAATCCTCGTGACCCTGAAGCGCGTTTTGCCGGTCGGCGGCATCCTCGGCGATCAAAGTGGCGATTGTTTCGCGCTGTTCGCGGGTCTCCGTAACGCCAAAACTGACGGCAATAACGGACAGCGCAAAGGTCAGCCAAAGCCAGAACAGCGCGCCGCGGTCCCTCGTCAAAAACCGCAATTCACGGGTCAGGGCACGCACCATCACAGACGCACCCTGCGGGCGGCGAGCGCGACGATACCCATCGCGGCCAGCAACCATGCGAACAGTGTAAAGAGCGAAAGCCCGGCTCTGTTCAGCCGCTGATCCGCTTTGTCGGGCTGAAATCGAAACTCATCCAGCACCTGCCAGCTTGCCGCGTTGATACGGGCAGCGCTTGACGTCTCCGCATTTGCATTGCGGTTCATATCGACAGCGTAATCCAGCTGTTCGGCATGCGCCTGATTGAGCGACTGGACGAAATCAAAGCGCAAATCCTCTGCCTCACGCAGGAACCGGTGATGGGTCGCCAGATCCGTTCCTGCCAATGTGCGAGAGGCCGACGAGATTGCGATTGTGGGAGACAACGCCCCGAACAGATCGAACATGCGCGACTGCGCCGCCTCCAGCCTCATGCGGTCCTCGGCATAGGAATTGAGCAATTCGGTCAGCTCGGCCTCCGAATAGGAGGCAACGACACCGCGCCAGTTGATCGGCAGGTCTTCAATCGTCTCCACATCGTATTGCTCAAGCACTTGCGCCTGCAATTGCTGGAACGCTGGGTCCGCTGCATCGTGACCATCGCCCAGCTTGCGCTGTTCAGCCAGCATCACCAGATCGCTCTCGATCTTGCCGGGAGCGTCGATGGCGGCGCTGCTGGCATTGATCGCGAACCGGGGCACGATCAATGCGGCAAACAGCCACACAAAGATGAGCGCCCCCAAAGAAACCGCGCGCTGTTTCAGCAGGATCGAAGCGGCAAGGACGATCGCGCCCCAAACGCATAAATACCCGAAATATCCGCCCACCAGCGTAATGGCTGTGACTGCGCTTTCTCCCAGACTGACCGAATAGGCCGCGACACCGATCAGCGGGAGCATGAAGATTACGATCACAGCGAGCAGCGCCGTCGCCTTGCCCATCGCGAGTGTGCCGCCCGACTGCCCCTGCGCCAGCATCACGGCCAGCGTTCCGCTTTCACGTTCACGCAGGAACATCGCATGGCCCAGCACAATCAGCAGCAATGGCAAGAGCATCTGGTAAAGCGTCGCAGGTGTGAGCGCGGCGAACCCGCCCAGATCGGCGGCGGCCCGTGTATCGGCAAACATTGCGGTGTTCTGGCGGTGCCCCTCGAGGAAGATTGACTGCCCGGTCACCGCATCCACGCCCGGCTCAAACATCGCCAGCGGAGGCGGAGGGCGAAAGGCGTAGTGCCCGTAATGAACCATGCGGTGCGGGTGGCGGTCGGGCTGGGAGAAGAACGTCTGTTCCGCTGCAACCTGCTGCTTGCTGCGCTGCGATTGTTCATCAGTGATGCGGTTGATTGTCAGCACGCTGGTCGCCGCCAGCAACACCGCAACGATCAGCGCGGCGACCACAACGACCCTTGAACGCAGCCACAGACGCCATTCCTCGCGAGCTATACGGGTGATGCTGCTCATGATGCGCTGCGTCCTGCAAAGGCTGAATGCACGGTTGCGGTATCAATCCGCTCGCCATTCTCTGCGGCAAAGCTGCCCACAAGCTTTCCACCGCGCAGCAGGCCAACCCGGTCTGCAACCTGACACGCGCCATAGACATCGTGGGTCACCATCAGGATCGTCTGCCCCCCTTGTGCCAGCGCCTTTACCAGATCGTGGAATTCATCAATGGCAACCGGGTCAAGGCCCGATGTCGGCTCATCCAGCAACAGAATTGGGGTTTCCCGGAGCAAAGCGAGTGCGATGGCGGTCTTTTGCCGCATCCCCTTGGAATAGGATTGAAGCCGCCGGGTGCGCGCCTCCTGCGGAAGAGCAACCCGGTCCAGCGCTCCGTCAATATCGCCGCGACTGGCCGATCTGTTTGCCAGATCGAGGAAGTAGTCCAGATTCTCATAGGCCGTCATATGGCCATAGAGCGAGGCCGCTTCGGGCAGATAGGCGATCTGGCTGCGCGCTGCGGCGACGTCGCTGCTCACGCTTTTGCCAGCGACCAGAACCTCACCCCCGGACGCTTCAAGAAAGCCCAGAAACGTCAGCAGAGTGCTCGATTTCCCCGCGCCATTGCCGCCCAGCAATGCAAAGATTTCTCCGCGCGCGACGGTGAAGGAGACACCGTCCAGTACGGTGTTCCCTTCCCTGACAAGCGAGAGCGATCGAGCCTCCAATGGAGAAGTCATATGCCGAACCCCAAGCGGTTAGAAGCTGAACCGGGCGGTGACGCGCGCGGTGGTCGGAGCGCCCGGCTGCACCCATACATCTGCGAACGAGTTGGTGTAGAATGTCTCGTTAAAGATGTTGTCCACGTCAGCTCTTATCAAGAAGCCCTCGGCAATCTCCACTTCGGCAAAGGCGCGCACAGTGCTGTATGCGGGCAGGTCAAAGTCAAAGCCTGCAAACCCGTTGCGCTCGCCAACATGCAACAGGCCGCCGCCGATTTGAGCGGCCTTGTCGGACACTTCGAATTCCTGGCTCGCCAGCACGCTCAACTGATGATCCGGGGCATTGATCAGAGGATCGCCCGCTTCGATGGTCGCTCCGAAACCGCTCTCATCCAGCAGATCGTTCAGATAATCTGCGTCAGTGTAGGCGTAGGACACGAAGAGGCTGAACCCGCTGTCGAAATTCAGGTTTGCGTCAAATTCTATGCCCCGGCTGCGCGCTTCCCCTGCGGTGAACAGGAAGAAGCCGGCAGCCACCGCCTCGGGGCGATCATCGTTGTTCAAGATGTTGCTTTGATCGACCTGGAAGAATGTCAACGTGACGATGCCGTCCACTGAATCCGTATAGGCTCCGATGTCCAGCTTGGCCCCGAATTCGGCAGATTCGGTGATGTTGGGGGCGAACTGGTTGCCTTCGAAATCTGATCCGGTTTGCTGGCGGAAGCCTTCGCCATAGGACGCATAGAGGCTCAGCCCGTCATCAATCCGGTACACAGCACCCACTTGCGGAGAGAACCGGTCTGAATTCGCTTTCGCCGTCGTCGCCGGAGTGGCGCGCAGATCGGTCAGATCTTGCTCATAATCGTCAAACCGCCCGCCGATGCGGATCTGCAAGCGGTCCGTGATGTCGATCTGGTCCTGAATATAAAAGCCAAAGCCGTTGAGCACTTCCTCACGGTCAGTGTTCGGGCCGGGCGTCGGGATCGGGAACTGGCCATAGACAGGATTGCTGGCACTCAGGAAAAGATAGGTCGCCGGGTCCAGCGTCGAGATATCTGCATCTGCAGGCACGAATGGCGGGCGGAAACGCTGAATGAAAAGGCTGTTTTCGAACCGGTCGTAATCAGCGCCAAAGATCAGGCGATGGCGCAGCGCGCCGGTCTCAAACTCGCCGGCCAGCTCTGCACGGGCGACGAAGTATTCGGAGTTAAAATCACGGAAACGGAAGAACCGCGTGATCGTGTCACCGTCGCGGAAGTACAGCTGGCGACCGCCGAAATTGTTCTCTGATGCATTGCCGACAAGCGACGTCTCCCGATAGCCGATGCCGGTCAGCAGGCTCCAATTGTCGGAGAAATCGTGCTGGACCTCAAACTGGTGGCCGGTGACTTCGGTTTCGATCGGGCCATCGCCGGGCTCGCCTGTGAAAGTGCGTCTCGGGCTGAAGCCGAAATCCTCGGAGAAGATCACGCCGCGGTCGAACGGGATATCCTGACTGGTGTATTCAAGTTCGTATGTCGCGCGGGTCTGCTTGCCCAGATTGACCGTGATGGAAGGATAAAGGCCGAAACGCTCGGTTTCGACGGTCTCGCGAAAGCTTCCGGCGTCTTCGTAGAAACCTGCAAAACGGATGCCGACACTATCGCCGATTGTCGTCTGGAGATCGACATCGCCGCGATAGAAGTCGAAGGAACCGCCCTGAAACTGGACATAGCCGGACGTCTCGAAGCCAGGGCGCTTTGTGACGAGGTTGACTGTGCCGCCCGGCTCACCCCCGGCCATAGAGTGCGGAGCGCGGACCCTTGAGGACTTCAACCGCTTCGATACCCGAAAGATCGCGGGGTCCGCCAAATCCGCGCCCTGCGTTGAAGCCGTTGACCAGAAAGCCGCTGGGAAGGTTGATGTCGCCCGAAAAGCCGCGCACGGAAAACGAGTTCCAAAGGCCGCCAAAATTGTTCTGACGCGCAACCGACGCCGACAGGTCGAGCGCCTGGTTAAGGTCCAGGGCGTTGGCCTTGCGCAGCAGTTCTTCATCAAGCACCTGATCCACCTGCGGCACCTCAAGCGGCTCAAAATCGCCGCGATAGGCACGCCGGTCAGTCACAAGGATTTCATTGCCATTGCCCGCGCCTTCCTCGGCGGTTTCAAAATCCTGTGCCATAGCAGCAGGCGCGCCGAGTGCGAGCAGACCAAGAGCCGATGTGGAAGCGATCAGTTAAAGTTTGGCCAGTAGGCAGTTCCTGCCGTCAGTTCATTTGTCTGTGAAGAGTCGGTATGCGTGAGCCGCTGCCAGAAACGCGCCACCGATCAGGGTTGGTGCGGTTTCGGAAAGGCCGAAATTCTCTGCAAAAAGGGCGCCGCCGATCAGTGCGTTGCCGAATATTGCCGGGATCAGAAAAGCAGGCGTTCGTGCGCTGGCTGACGTAAAAAAGACCGCAGCTGAGGCGCCAACCGCCAGAACAGCCATCAACCAGTGCACCCACTCCGCCTCTGCCATGGCAGACAGAAAAGGCAGTGCGATCACGATGAAGGGCAACGCCGCGCAATGCAGGACGCACAGGAAGCTGAGCATGACAGCGGCGCGATCAAAGGTGGAGGCGTTAAGCATTCGGCGGTCCATGTAATGTTATTACATAGCGGGCCATTGCCCCCTTACCACTCGGCAATCAAGGGTGCCGACGACCCGCCAAAAACGAAGTAATTCACTGTAGCGGCAGCGCAACACTACCCGGAGGCAGGGCGCGTTGGTCGCAGCCCAAATCACTTCAGACGCTGATCAGCAAACGTATCCCGACGATTGAGACCAAGGCCGCCGTCACCCACCGTATCCAGCGTTTTGGTACAACCTGCACCGCCAGCAGGCTCCCGATCTGGCCCCCGACCGCAACAGCAATCAGCAAGGGCAAGGCCGCACCCACAGCGCCTCCAATCGCGCCAGGACCCTTCTGGATCAGGTGCCCCATAAGCCCGAAAAGCGAATTGACGAGAATGAAGAAGCTCGCTGTCGCCGCGATTTCGCGCGCGCTTTTCCACCGGGTCAGGTGCAGGAGCGGCGCCAGAAAAATGCCTCCGCCAATCCCGACCAGACCCGCCAGATAGCCCAGTGGTGCCGCGACAACCGGCATAGCTTTGGCCAGTTTTGTCGGCTCACCGGAATGCTCCTCGGCGATAGGGATCAGCATGGTCAGCCCGGTCAGGATCAGGCTTGCACCCAACAGCAGCATAAAGCTCGTCTCGCTAATCGGCGTCAGACCACCCAGCAAAGCCGCCGGAGCCGCGATAGCCGTGAGCACCATCGCTCCGCGCCACGGGGTTACGCCAGCGCGGGCAAAGCGCACACTCCCCCCTGTCACAACGACGAGATTGCACGCCAGCGCAACCAGCGGCAGGAGCCGGTAGTCCAGGTCAGTGGTGCTAAGCAGCGCGGCATAGGTTGAACCGCCGCCAAAGCCGACACTGGCATAAAGCAGCGCGGTCACCAGAAATGCGAGCGCCAAGGCGACCGGAACCGCTCCGATCATGGCGCCCGCTCTGAAATCGCAATCACTTTAGGCCGTCTGGCGCGCGCCGGCGGCTCCATGGCAGTGCTTGTACTTGCTGCCGCTGCCGCACGGGCAAGGTGAGTTGCGGCTGACATTCTGGTTGGCATAGGGATTGTCGGTGTTCGCCCCGCCTGGCCCGGATGCCGCGCGCGGGCTACCGGCCAGCGATCCGAACAGTTCCGGGCGATCCTCAGACCCGTCGCCATCGTTGGAATTGTCCAGGCCCGTCAGCGGATCGATATGCCCTGTCAGGAAGTCAGGCAGATCGGGCAGAGCCTGCGGTTCCGGCTGGGCAATGCGCAGTTCGGATTTAAACAGGATCTTGGTCACTTCCTCGCGCAGGGTGTCGAGCATTGATTCAAACAGGCCAAACGCCTCCTGCTTGTATTCGTTGATCGGCTGTTTCTGTGCGATCCCGCGCATCCAGATCACCTGACGCAGCGCATCCAGCGTCGCGAGGTGTTCTTTCCAGTGATAGTCGAGCTGACGCAGCAGCGCGTCCTTCTCGACCATCCGCCAGATCGACGCATCGTTCTTGGCGATCTTTTCTTCCATCATCGTGTCGGTCTGCGTGCGCAGGCGCTCTTCGATCAGTTCGGGTTCGACCTGCTCTTCTTCCAGCCAGTCATCCACGGGCGCTTCGATGCCAAAGACTTCGGTGATCTTTTCCTTCAGCTGAGCAATGTTCCACTGCTCGGGATAGGAGCCCGGGGGGCACGCATCGGCGACGATGGAATTGATCGTATCGTGACGCATATCGATCACGACGTCATCAACCGTCTCGGAATCCATGATTTCGGCGCGCTGTTCATAGATGACCTTGCGTTGGTCATTCATCACATCATCATATTGCACGACCTGCTTGCGCGTGTCGTAATTGCGGCCCTCAACCTTTTTCTGCGCGGTTTCAATGGCTTTGGAGAGCCATTTCGACCCGATCGCCTCACCGTCTTCAAGGTTGGAATTCATCATCTTGGAAAACAGCGTGTCGGGGCCGAAGATACGCAGCAGATCGTCTTCGAGGCACAGGTAAAAGCGTGAGAGACCGGGGTCACCCTGACGGCCGGAGCGCCCACGCAACTGGTTATCGATGCGGCGGCTTTCATGCCGTTCGGTGCCCAGCACAAACAGGCCGCCCGCTTCGATCACCTTGCGCTTTTCCTCGGCGACCTCTGCCTTGATCCTGGCGATGGCCTCTTCGCGGGCGGGGCCTTCTTCGATGTCAGCGAGTTCGTTCTCAATCCGGTAATCGAGGTTACCGCCCAGCTGAATATCCGTCCCGCGTCCGGCCATGTTGGTGGCGATGGTCACCGCACCGAAACGTCCGGCCTGCGCCACGATCATGGCTTCGCGTTCATGCTGGCGCGCATTGAGGACTTCGTGCTTCACGCCTTCCTTGTCGAGGAACTGGCTGAGCAATTCAGACTTCTCGATCGAGACCGTACCGACCAAAACGGGCTGGCCAATCTCGTTCTTCTCCTTGATCGCCAGCGCAATCGCGGCGAATTTGTCCATGGTGTTCTTGTAGAATTCGTCTTCCTCGTCGATGCGCGCGACAGGAAGGTTGGTCGGGATTTCGACGACGTTCACCTTGTAGATGTCCCAGAATTCCGCCGCTTCGGTCGCCGCCGTGCCGGTCATGCCCGATAGCTTGGGATACATGCGAAAATAGTTCTGGAAAGTGATCGAGGCCATGGTCTGGTTTTCCGGCTCGATCTTGACGCCTTCCTTGGCTTCAACCGCCTGGTGCAGACCATTTGACCAGCGGCGACCGTCCATCATGCGGCCTGTAAACTCGTCGATGATTACGATCTTGTCGTCCTTGACGATGTAGTGATCGTCGCGGCGGAACATGTGGACAGCGCGCAGCGCTTGATCGAGGTGATGGACAACCTGCGTGTTCTCCACATCGTAGAGGTTATCGGTCTCCAGCAGCCCCTTCTTGATGAGCAGCTGCTCGACCTCTTCCAGCCCGTCTTCGGTCAGCTGGATGTTCTTGCTTTTCTCGTCCTTCTCGTACCATTCTTCGGGGATCTCTTTCGCGACCTCGTCGAGCTTCAGATAAAGGTCAGATTTGTCCTCAGTCGGGCCGGAGATGATCAGCGGCGTACGAGCCTCGTCGATCAGGATGGAATCGACCTCATCGACGATCGCAAAGTTGAAGGGGCGCTGCGTCATCTGGTTGCGCTCATGCTTCATATTGTCGCGCAGATAATCGAAGCCGAATTCGTTGTTCGTGCCGTAGGTGATGTCGGAATTATACGCGTCGCGCTTAGAAAATTCGTCCTGATTGGGCAGGATCGTGCCCACACTCAGGCCCAGCCAATTGTACAGTCGGCCCATATCAGCGGCGTCGCGCGCGGCCAGATAATCGTTGACGGTAACAACGTGAACGCCCTTGCCCTCAATCGCGTTGAGATAGACGGCGAGCGTCGCCATGAGCGTCTTGCCCTCACCCGTGCGCATTTCGGCAATTTCGCCCCGATGCAGCACGATACCGCCAATCAACTGCACATCGAAATGGCGCATGCCAAAGACGCGCGTGGACGCCTCCCGCACGGTTGCGAAGGCCTCGGCCATGATATCATCAAGCGTACTGCCATTATCGAGCAGGCCGCGAAACTTGTCTGTCTGCGCCTTTAGCTCGCTGTCAGTCAGCGACTGCATCTGCGATTCCAGCGCGTTCACTTCATCGACAATCTTGCCGAGCTTTTTCACGTAACGATCATTCGAAGAGCCGAAGACCGATTTCATCACTGTATCAAACATGGGCGAGGGATATCCTGAATTTTGGAAACAGCCGCCGCAAGAATGCGGGGCCAAAAAATAGGTATGAGAGGTTTTGCACGTGATACGCGGCGCGGCGCGCAGGCGTTACCAACGGCAGAAAGTGAAGTCGGGTCGCGGCGCTACTCTAAAGCGCGCTCAACACCCATAAGGACCGGCAGACGCAGCGCTGCGGGCACCGTAAACGCACGCGGGGCCTTAAGCGCAGGGTTACGGATAGACCGGCTTGCCTTGCGTTCATTCCGGACCACTTCGGGAAGGCCGCTCTGGTCCTGTGCGCTGTCAGAAGAAACGCCGATATCGCAGGGCAGATGGTCGAGCACAGACGCGACCGCGGGCGCTTGCAGCGCAGCAAGGCCCGACAGCAGGGCCAGCAAAGCGAAAATCTGACGCGTCATTAAACACTCAAATAGGCAATTTGGGGCAATTCGTCCACCGCGCATGCGCATGGACGGTAACGTTTAAGTAAGTTGTCGCTTCACTATTACTCGGGGTCGGTGATTTCCACTGCGAAATCCATGGTAACCCGCTTCGCAACCGGAACACCGTTTTCATCACAATAGGGTGCTCGTGGTCGCCCCTTGGGACCGGGGCACGGATCCTTCTCAAAGCTCTTGCGCATCATCTCGGACATGTCACCGCTGAATTCGAGGACTTCGCAGTCTTCGGTCAGGCCCTGCTCATTGATGGTGAAGCGCACTTTCACTCTGGTTGTACCGGGGAATTCCTGCTCGCGCTTGCGCCAGCTATAGGTAATGCCAAACACCGATGCCACCGGCTGTCCGTCACGGTCCGTTGCCGGTTCAAAGATCGCGCGCTCCGTCGAAATGGCACAGCTGAGATCGTCGAGACGCTTATGGCCTGAACTCGTGATGACCGTGCATCCGCTCACTTTCCCCTCGGTATCGACCGAAAGGTCGTATTCCACGATGCCCTCTTCGTCCGCAACCCATGACGCGGGGGGATAATCCGCAGCCGTGGGCCGGGCCTCGCGCCAATTGGTCAAACGCGGACGGGGCGCTGGGTCGTAGTCTGTGGCCGATTCGACCGCGATTTCAGAAGCTGCGCCAACGGGCGGCGCGGGCGGCGGGATCCGGATTGGCGGAGGAGACGGCGGCATTCTGCGGGGCGATGGCGGCGCGTTCGGCGCCTCCTCCTTCACCTGTTTGATCGTTTCGACAAGGGCCTCAACCTCTGCCTGAGTCTCGTCCTGAGCAAAGGCCAATTGGGGAAACGCAATGGCTGCGAGGAGCGAAATTGGAAAAACTGCTTTCATAGGCGCGCGATTAGCGAATCATCATTGCAAGGGGAACCGCTTGTATAGGAATTGCCACCCGCCGCGCTGCGTTCTACGGCGCGGGCCATGGACCTGGAACGCTCCCCCCTCGCTCTGCCCTTCCCCGATATGCCGGCCATCGCAGGGGTAACACTGCGCGTGGCCTGTGCGCGGTACAAGGAATGGGACCGGTGCGACCTCACCCTTGTCGAACTGGCGACCGGGACATCAGTCGCTGGCGTGTTCACGCAAAGCGCCTGCGCTTCGAGCGAGGTCGAAATGGGGCGCGAGCAAATCAAATCGGGCAGCGCGCGAGCCCTGATCGTCAACGCGGGCAACTCGAACGCTTTCACCGGCCATCGTGGACGCGAGGCGGTGGAGCAGATCATGGCTCAGGTCGCGCAGGCGCTCGAATGCGAGACGGACGATGTGCTTGTATCCTCCACTGGCGTGATCGGCGTTCCCCTGCCAAAGGACCGCGCCCGCGCCGGAATTGAAGCGGTGATCACATCAGAGCCCTGCGGATGGGAAGACGCCGCCCGGGCGATCAGCACCACAGACACTTTCCCCAAAGGCGCTCACACTTCAGCGATAGTCGGGGGCGAGCGGGTGGAACTGGTGGGCATCATCAAGGGCTCCGGCATGATCGCGCCGGATATGGCGACGATGCTGGGCTATATCTTCACCGATGCAGACGTTGCGCCTGCTTTCCTTCAGGAATTGCTGAGCACCGCCAATTCCGGCTCCTACAGCTGTATCACCGTCGACAGTGACACCTCCACCAGCGACACCGTGCTTGCCTTTGCAACCGGCAAGTCCGGAGCGCCCCGTATTGAAGGGTGGGACAGTGCGGGCGCGGATGCTTTCGCTGCCGCCTTGTCGGATATCTGCCGCCAGCTCGCCCATCTGGTGGTGCGTGACGGGGAAGGCGCGACCAAGTTCATCAGCGTGCGCGTGTCAGGTGCAGCCAGCGATGAAAGCGCGCGCCGTGTCGGGCTGGCGATCGCTAATTCGCCGCTCGTCAAAACCGCAATCGCGGGCGAAGACGCCAATTGGGGCCGCGTCGTCATGGCTGTTGGCAAGGCCGGCGAACCCGCCGATCGCGATACGCTTTCAATTGCCTTTGGCGGCGTTTGGACGGCGCGCAATGGTGTGCCGGTCGATGAGTATGACGAGGCCCCCGTGGCGCAACATCTGAAAGGGCAGGAGATTGATCTGGCCGTCGATCTGGGCCTTGGCGATGGACACGCGACCGTGTGGACCTGCGATCTGACGCATGGCTATATCTCGATCAACGCAGATTACAGGAGCTGACGTGAGCGATAATGGCCTTTCAGCCCTCGACGGAGAAATCCGCGACTTGATGCGCTTTGCCGCCGAGCGGTCGATGATGCCGCGTTTTCGCGCGCTGGCCGATGACGAGATCGAAATGAAGGGTGAGGACGATCCGGTCACTGTGGTGGATCGCGAAGTGGAAAGCTTCCTTACCGAAGCGCTCACCAAGCTTGCACCCGGCGTCGCAGTCGTGGGCGAAGAAGCTGTCCACGCCGATAAAGCCGTGCTGGATCACCTGTTCGGCCAATGCTGGATCATTGATCCGCTCGATGGCACCGCCAACTTCACCGAAGGCAAGGAACCGTTCGGGATCATCATCGCGCTGGCCGATGCCGGGGAAACCGTGGCGGGCTGGATCTATGACCCGCACAAGGAGCGCCTGTGCCACGCAAAGCGCGGCGAAGGCGCTTTCATCAACGGCGAACGGGTCAAGGCGCGGACCACCGGGAATGAACCGCCAGTCGTGGCCGTCAGTCGCCTGTTCCTGACCGACGAAGAGGCTGCGATAGTCGATGCCAAGCTGGGCGGCCACTACACCTACACAGACATCCCGCGCTGTGCGGCCGAGCAATATCCGCGGCTCGCATTGGGCGAAAACGACGTGTCGAGCTTTAAGCGCACTTTGCCGTGGGATCACGCAGCCGGAACGCTGTGGCTCAATGAGGCGGGCGGCAAATGCGCGCGACTGGACGGCAGCGAATACCGCGTATCTGACCATGGCAAGCCCGGTCTTGTGGGCGCATCAACCCCCGCGATCTGGGACGCTTTTATTGAGCGCGTCACGAGTTAGCGCGTCATCCCGGCACCAGGCCGTGACAACGCGCACCCGATCACAGTTCGCTTTCGATCCACTCTTTCAGCTGGCTCTTTGGCGCTGCGCCCAGCTTGCGGGCCACCGGCTCGCCATTCTTGAACAGCACCATCAGCGGGATCGACTGAACGCCCATTTCACCAGGCGTTACCGTGCTCTCCATGATGTCCATCTTGGCGATGGTAACCTGCTCACCGAGCTCCTCGCTGATTTCCTCAAGCGCGGGGGCGATCATCTTGCACGGGCCACACCAGTCCGCCCAGAAATCGACCAGCACAGGCTTGTCGCTATCGAGCACATCGGTTTTAAAGCTTTCGTCGGTGACGTTGACGGTGGCCATGAGTAGTTCTCCTGAAGTTTGGTTGATCTCTATCTAGGCGTGTTTTGAACGCACTCAATACGCTTCGGGGTCCATCACCGCATAGCTTTCCTGCGTGTCGCCCAATCGTTGCTTGTGCGCCGCCAGCATGTCCAGCGGGAGCGATATCAGCTGCGGCGTCTGCGTATACAGCACACCAGCGCGCACCGCGCGGCCTGGATAGATCACCTCAAGCGCGGCGACATAGGCGGCCATCTGGCGCAGGACACTGGCGGGCACCTCATCAAGGGTGGCAGGCGGACGACGGGTTGTCTTGAGGTCCACCACGCTCACGGTGTCAGGCGTTACAAGCAAACGGTCAGCCGTGCCGGACACGACAACGCCGCTCACGGTGGCTGACAGCGGCACCTCGGCCAGCGCTCCGGGACCGAAGATATCGGCAAATCCGGGTGTATCGAGCACGTCCAGCGCCTGTTCGATCATCTCTGTCCGCATTGTGTCTGGCCAATCCGGAGCCTGCCGCGAAAGCCATGCCTGCGCTGTATCGCGCCGCCTATCGGCAGGCAGATCGGGCAGCCGTTCAAGCAGGCGGTGGATCAGCACGCCGCGCTGCCGTGCTGCGCGAACCGTTTTCGCATCGCCAGCGGGGGCAAGCGGCGGGTCGGCTCCCTCGTCCTCACCCGCATTGCTGGGCGCGAGCGGGCGTGGCGGTTTGGGCTCAGGGCCTATCGGTGTCCTTGCCCATGCGGGCAGTTCAAGCGGCGTCGGAGCCTCAATCCCGCCAACATCCACATCCACCAGAGGATCGGCATAGCGGCCCCATTCGCGCCGCGCGCCCCAGAACGGATCGTCAATCGCGTCACTTTCAAAGATAGGAGCAAGCCGCGCATACCAGCTCTCTTCATGCGGACCGTTCTTCAAGTCGCGCGGCCCCAGAGAGCCTCCGATAAACAGCGCCTCCTCCGCGCGCGTCATCGCAACGTAGAGAAGGCGCCAATGCTCCTGCATATCCTCAACGCTCGCCGCTTCGTCCGCCGCGCGCACCGGGCCGACTCTCTCATCCTTGGCCAGCGCGGGAATTGGAACGATCCCAGGCGCGCCGCCCAAGGGCTCATCACTGATTTCCAGCGCCCCGCCCTCGCCCGGCCTTCCGGTCGCATCAGCAAGGATCACAATCGGTGCTTGCAGGCCCTTTGAACCATGCACCGTCATCACCCGCACCTGACCGCCTGCGCCATCGGGATCGCGCTTCAATTCCGGCGACCCCGCGTCAAACCACTCGATGAACCCCGCCAGACTGGGCGTGTTCGCCGCTTCAAAGGCGAAGGCGGCATTGACCAGCTCATCCAGCGGATCATTGGCTTCCCGGCCCAGTCGCGAGATCAGCTTCGCCCGCCCCTGCCACGGCCCTGTCAGCAGCCACGCGATCAGCGCCTGCGGGGTTTCGTAATCCGCGAGCCGCAGCAGCTCCTTCAGGGTCTCCGCCGTCTGAGCAACAAATGCAGGCGCATCCTTTCGCCGCAAATGGTGCCACAGCGCCACGTCCTTTTCACGCGGCACATGTGCAAGCAGATCGTCCTGACTCCAGCCGACCAAAGGGCTGGAAAGCAGGTTTGCGCATTCCAGATCATCCAGCGGCTGCGCAGCAAAGCGCAAAGCGGCCATCACATCTTTGACAGCCAAAGGCGCGCCCAGCCTCAGCCGGTCGACACCCGCAACGGCAATGCGGCGCTCATGCAGTTTGGCCACGATCTGCGCCGCGACATCGCCGCGCTTTCGCACCAGCACCATGATATCGCCCGGCTCGGCATAGCGGCGCTCGCCTTTCTCAAGCACGAACCGGTCAGGCCCTCGCACCCATGACGCGACCTGTTGCGCGATCCTGTCTGCAAGCTCGGTATCGTGATGCGGCAGCCACTCGCATTCGTCATCGCTGGCCCCCTCATCCGCGCGCACCGGGTTCCACAAAGTCACCACTCCGGCGCGGTCATCACCGACATGATTGCGCGGCGCATCGGGAAGGCCGAACGCCTCATGCCCCAGAGTATCAATCGCGCGGTTCACAAAGCCGAGCACCGGCATCGCAGTGCGGAACGATTGCTCCAGATCAAGGTCCTGCCAGTCAGGCACGCGCCGTCCATCTTTGAGGTCCAAAGCGTGTTTCTTTGCATCCAGCACGCGCTGGCGGATTTTGACCTTGGCGCGCTCGTAATTCTCGGGACTGGTGCCTTGAAAACCGAAGATCGCCTGTTTGTAATCGCCCACGGTGAAAATAGTGCGCAGCTTGTCTCCGCTCGCCCCTTCGCCGGTGAAGAAATCGTCGATCAGGGCCTCGATAATGTCCCATTGCGACTGGTTGGTGTCCTGCGCTTCATCAATCAGGATATGATCAAAGCGCCGGTCCAGCTTGTACCTGATCCAGTCTGCGGCATCGGCGTTGCCCAGCAAGGCGGCGGCGCGGCGGATCAGATCATCGAAATCGAGCAGGCCTTCGCGTTTCTTCGCGTCCATCCATTCAAGCGAAAAGGCACGACCCAATTCGAATGAAGCGGTGAGCAATTCGGCAAGGCGCAGCAGAGAATGGCGCTCCTGCACCAGCCCGATTGCATCAGCGATCAGGTCTTGCGCTTCGGAAAAGCCGGGCGTGTTCTCTCGCGGCTTCTTCAGGTTCAAACTGGGCGCGCCGTCAGCTTTCAGCAAAGTGCCCTTGAACCCGTCCATCGCATCGATGCGCGCGGGCAGGTTCAGGCTGAGCCAGTGGCGAATGAAAGCAAGGCATTTATCTGCTGTCTTCGTGCCCCATTCCTCCAGCGGCGCGACCATGGCCTGCAACTCGCCATCGGGGAAAATGTCAGGGTGCAGGCCCTCGCTCACCCATGCTGCATCCGCATCGGCAGGCATATCGAGCAGGCGGCGCACCCGCGCATGGACAGGTGATTGCCACGCGGTGGAGCCGATCCACATCTCCTCATGCCCTGCACACCGCATCAGCCAACCATGCAGCGCACCGGGATCCTTGCGCGTGACGAACAGCTCCACCGCATCGAGCAGGCGAGTGTCATGGGTGGCCTGAGCCTTGCGCAACACATCGGCCAGCACATCGCGCGCCAGCAATTCGCGCTGGCGATCATCCATCGGGCGCGATCCGGGCGCGAGGTCTGCTTCTTCCGGGAAATTGGCGAGCAGCCACTGCGAGAAAGCGTGGATCGTATCAATTCTGAGGCCGCCCCCCGGGCAATCAAGCACACTGGCAAACAGAGTGCGCGCGCGGTCCCGGGCCTCTGGCGTTGGATCAGCGCCGAGATGCTCCAGCTCGATATAGAGCTTTGTATCGTCAAGCCGCACCCAGCGCGCGAGCACCGCATTGATACGGTTCGCCATTTCTGCCGCGCCCGCTTTGGTGAAGGTCAGGCACAGGATCTGGCCCGGATCGACATCGGGCCGCAAGAGCAGCCGCAGCACGCGGGCGGAAAGCACCTGCGTCTTGCCCGTGCCAGCAGACGCAGACAGCCAGACGTTATCGTCAGGTTCAACTGCATCGCGCTGCTGGCCTTTCAAGGGGAAGACCTTGGCGCTCATGATCCGTCCTCTTGCGGCTCATACTGCCACTCTTCAAGACGCATCAACTGATCGTAGTCAGTGTAGCCGGGGTAGTCCGGATTTTCCCTCGCCGTGAACGGCGCGTTGCCCAGAATATAGCGGGTGATACCCTCTTTCAGCTTGGCCTCGTGAAGAGGCAGGAACTCATCGGGCTCCAACCCGGTTTCACGCGGCCCCAGCTTCATCGGGACACTGATTTCGCCGAGCTGGTCCTTCACCTTGCGCAGCGACCAGTATTCAAACGCGCTCGTTTCTCCTGAAATCCGTTTGGGATCAGGCGCATCGCGATCACTCTTGAAACTGCCGTGACGCGCGATCAGGCCCAGCACGCCCAATTGCAACCGATATCCCGCCGCAGTTTCACGCTTCGATGGCGCGCCGCCAGTCTTATAATCGACCATGCCAAGCGTCCCGTCAGGCAGCCGGTCGATGCGGTCCGCTTTGCCATTCACATGCACGCCCATATAGTCCATCGAGCCCCAGCATTCGGTCAACGCGACGGTGCGACCATCATCGCGCGCCAGATCAATCCACAGCTCGAACCGCTCCAGCGCAGCCATTATGCGCGGGCGCCACAGCCCCCATAAAAGCGGGTGCGGGTTGGTATCCTTGAGCGCCTGTGTCGCAAACGGCACAATCGGAGAGTCCGGCTCAGCCTCGCGCGCCTTGTGCCATTGGTCGAGAATATCGTGCACCAACGTCCCGCGCAGTGCGACATCGCTGAACGGGTCAGCGGCCAGCGCCTCCAGCCGGCGCAGACCCAAAATTTTCTGCGCATAGAATTGGTACGGATCGCCCAGCAACCGATCAAGCGCGGTCGCGCTGATAGACACCTTGCGCTGGTCGGCATCGGGACTTGGCTTGGGCTGGGGATAGCTGGTCTTCGCAACCGGCAGTGCGCGGTCAATCAGCGGAACCATCGCGGGAATGCGGGTGTCGATGTGATACTTCTTGAGCAAATCTTCACCCAGCAAGGCTTCAACCCGCAGCAGGAAGCGTGAAGGCCGCGTTGGTCCCTCTGCGTCGCGCTGTGCCCGGCTCAGCACCACTTCAGGCGCACCCAGTGCCCCGGCAAGATCGTGCGCGGCCAGACCGATCCGAAACTCTGCCCCCGGCACTCCCAAAGCGCACAAGATACCGGGCGCAAGCAAGGCGTCAGGCGAAGGGCTTTGCGGCCATGCCCCTTCGTTCAAGCCGCCACAAATCACCAGATCCGCTCTCGCCATGCGCGATTCAAGCAGGCCGTAAATCGCCACACGCGGGTGCGAGCCATAAGGTGGACGAACGGCAATCTCGTCCATCACATCGCGCATTGCGCCAGCAAGGTCGGCAGGATTGATCACGGTTGCGCATTCGCCGGCATGAAAGCGGATATCTTCCACCATCCGTGCCAGCGCGCGCCCATCCTCGCGCGCCCAGATACGCTGTCCGGCCAGCGCCTCCGCCGCAGCAATCAGGCGGTCGAGCGCATCGGACAGGGCAACCTCATCGCTGTCGCAGATCAGCGGCGTCAAAATGGCTTCGACCCGCTCCCACCACTTTGCGACGGCCTCGCTGCCAGTCTCGGTCACAGCCACCCGCAGACCATCAAAGCCGGGCGCTGGCGCAGGGCCTCGCAATGCCTTTTCAAACTGCCGCAAATTGGTGAGCCATTCGCGACGCTCAGTGCTATCCTCGCTCGCAACCAAGGGATGAGCGAGCGCCGCAACCAGACTGACCGGCTGCGCGCCTTCGCCCGCGATTTGCGCCAGCAGAGCGAACAAACGTCCCGCCGGTGTCAGCGAGAGCGGTCTGCCCGCACTGTCATCCGCCGCGATGTTCCAGCGGCCCAGATGTTGTACGACGCGCCGCGCAAGCGAACGGTCCGCGCTGATAACAGCGACCCGCTTTCCCGGCTCTTCCAAAGCCTCACGCACCAGCAACGCAATAGCCTGCGCTTCTTCCTCGCTCGTTGCGCTGGTCAGAGTGCGCACTCCGGGCAGACGGCGTTTCTCCGGCTCAAGATCAATCCACGATTTGCTCGCCTGAGGCGGCAGGAACAGTGAGCTGATCGCGGTGCTGCGCGCAGGCTCAGCGGCACCCATGCCCTTGCGATGCCAGGGGCGAACTTCCTCGCGCGCAACACCCATGCGTTCGAGCAACAATTTGAGATGATATTGCGGATGGGTCAGCGCATCATTCCTGCCGAACACTTCACCGCCCGGCTCTGGCGCTGCGCCCGCGCGGCCCAGTTCCGCCCACGCCGCCTCACTCATGGCAAGGTCAAGATCGGGCAGGATCACCGCACCATTCGGTAAATCTGCCACCGCCCGCAGCATTTTGGCAAGCGCGGGCGAAGCACTTGTCACGCCAGCGGCGACAATCGGCGCTTCCGGCGGCTGCTCGCGCCAACGCTGGCGTGCGCGATCAAACAGCATGTTGCGCCGTGTCGCCGCATCCACCTCACCGCGTTTCGCGAGGCGCGCGGTCCAGCGGGCCTGAACGCGGGCGAACGTGCGGATCGAGTTCTGCCAGTGGCCCGAAAGATCTCCCAAACGATCCAGCACCGCCTCGCTCAGCAAATCGTCAGGCGTCTTTTCCTCGACCAGCAAGCGGTCCATCGCCCGCGCCAAATCGCGTGCCAGCCTCAACCGTGCGGCTCCGGGCAGCGGCGGTTTGCCCTCTGCCGCCATTTCCTTTGCGACCAGCTCCGCCAGTTCCAGCCACCGCCGCGTGGGCTCCACCGCAGGCGGCAGATCGCTCGCGCCCAGCGGATCGAGCAGAGCGCCCAATGCCTCATCCAGATCGAGATCGCCGACCGTTACCATTCGCGGCATCAGCATACCCGCCTGCCCCGCCTCTCCGGTGTGGCGAATGAAGGCCTCGGAGATCGTGCGTGCGGCGCGTGTGCTCGGGACCAGCAGTGTGAGGCGCGCAAGGCCAAGATCAGCATCGGCGTAACGCGGCACCAAACCAGCTACCAGCGCATCGGCAAAGCCGCGATGCGCGGCGATGGAATAAATGGCCGGTGCGCCGTTAGCCACGCTGAAGCGCATTTTCTGTCGGGGCAATGGCTTGCGGTGTGCCCACTTCGAACCATTGCCCGGTGAAGGAAACGCCAAAGACGCGGCCTTCGCCAATGGCTCGGTTCCACAGGACATTGGTCGAAAACTTGCCCTCGGGCGCGTCGCGCAGCAGGCGGTGCGAGACAAGCTGAATGCCGGTGAAGATGAACGGCGCGATGCGACCGGGCAATCGGCGCGAAAGCTTACCCACCGGGTCCATGTAGAAATCGCCCTGCCCCGCAAAGTTCGCCGCGCGCGTATGCGGCACCACCAGCAGCAGCGCATCCATCGCGTCAGGATCCCACCGCTCGGACAGATCCAGAAACGCGTTTTGTGGGCCGTCCAGCCAGATATTGTCTGCGTTGAGGCAGAAGAACGGGTCCGGCAGATGGCCCTGCGCCTTGATCATGCCCCCACCGGTTTCAAGCAACTCCTCGCGCTCGTCCGAGATGACAACCCGCGGAAAGGCCCGCTCTTTCACATGCGCTTCAAGAGCATCGGCGAGGTAGTGCACATTCACGACCGCGCGCGAGACGCCAGCATCGCCAAGCCGGTCCAGCGTGTGATCGATCAGCGCCTTTCCCGCGACGCGCACCAGCGGCTTTGGCTGGGTCGCGGTGAGCGGGCGCATCCGTTTGCCCATCCCCGCCGCCATGATCATCGCGGTATCGCTCGCGAGTTTGGTGTCCGCGCTCACTTTATTGAAGCTCCACGCGAGTCCCGCAGATCACGCGGTACATTCTGATCGAACCATTGTGCCACAGGGGCAAGCGCAGGATGCGCCAAATCACGCTCCATAGCCTCCCATACGCGCGGGATCATCGTGAGGTAACGCGGCTTTCCATCACGCTGATTAAGCCTCGAGAATATGCCGACGATCTTCGCGTTGCGCTGCGCCCCCAGCAAGGCATAGTCCGCCTCGAAATCACTGCCCGCCTCAGCACCCGCACGATACCGCTCCAGCATCGCGGCTTCGAGTTCGGGCGACACATCACGGCGCGCATCCTGCAAAAGGGACACCACATCATAGGCCGCAAGGCCAACCAGCGCGTCCTGAAAATCAATCAACCCTTGCTCGGCTTTCGTCGCAGGATCGCCCAGCAACATGATGTTTTCCGCATGATAATCGCGCAGCACGGTCACGCGCGGTTTCGATGTGTCGAGCAGCGGCGCAAGGGTTTCTTCCCACGCGCTGGCATATCCGGCATCATCCACGCTCAGCCCGTGCGCGGGACAGAACCACTCGGTGAACAGCGCCACTTCGCGGGCATAGGTCGGCATGTCATAGGCCGGGAACGGGCCTGCGGGGCGCTGATGCAGCTCGATCAAAGCATCAATCGCGACTTCATAGGCGGCTGTCTCACCCTCTGGATGAAGGTCGATCCAGTCGCGCATCCGGTCATTGCCAAAATCTTCGAGCAGCACCCAGCCCTTGCCCGGATCGCTCGCATAGATCTGCGGCGCGCGCATGCCCTGCCCGTGCAGCCAGTCCGCGACTTTCAGGAACGGTTCAGGGTCTTCATGCGGAGGCGGCGCGTGCATCAGCATTGCCTGGCTCGGGCCGGCCTCGCCTGCTGGTGCCTTCAGCCGGAAATACCGGCGGAACGAGGCGTCCCCCGGGATCACCTCTATATTGGCGTCGGCCCAGCCTGCTGTGTGCAGGAAATCGTGCAGTCCTTCGGGAAGCGCTTTCATGGCATCCGCCCTAGCCAATCCGGACCCGCCCGGGCAATCGCAATCCGCCCGTCATCCGCAGTTTGCAGCTCAATCTCCAGACACGCGGCCTCATGGCCAAAGCCGCCCGCATGATCGGGCCATTCCGCAATCAGCGCGGCGCCGTCGCGATATTCGTCCAGCCCGATCTCATTCAGCTCTTCGGGGTCTTTCAACCGGTAAAAATCGGCATGGACAACAGGCAATGTCAAAGGGGGCGCGTCGTAGGTTTCTATGATGGTGAAGGTGGGCGAGGGCACTTCGCCGTCATATCCCAATGCCGCAATCATGGCACGCGCCAGTGTCGTCTTTCCCGCGCCCAGCCCTCCGATCAATGCGACCACGTCGCCAGCGCGCAACTGACGCGCAATCCGCGCACCATAGGCTTGCATCGCGGCAAGATCGGGTAGAATGTGTGTCCCGGGTTCGCTCACGGCAGCAGGATAAGTGCGGTTGTCCCCGCGCCCTCTTCACTGGCGAGCTCCAGAGTACCGCCATGCGCCTCAACCAATTGGCGCGCCAGCGGGATGCCAAGGCCGGAGCGGGTCTCGCGGGCGTTCTTTGCCCCTTCGTCCGTCCCGCCAAGCGCGCTGGCGAGTTCCGCCGTGCTCATCCCCTTGCCATTGTCCGAGATTACGATGGCCGCGCTCCATTCATCGTCCGGACCCGGCTTGGGGATCTGGATCAGGATCTGACCGTCAGCCGGCGTTCCGGCGATGGCATTGTCCAGCAGATTGCCGACCGCGCGCGCCAGCTGGGTTGGATCGGCCATCGCGATGCGGCCCTTCTTGCCCTTCAGATCAAGGCCCAGACCCGCCGCAACGATCGCCTCTTCGCGTTCGCGCACGATTGTGGTCATGAACGTCAGAAGGTCGATCTTTTCCTTCCTGATCGGCATCAGACCGGCCTGCGTTTGCGACAGGTCCAGCACGTTTTCGACCTGTTCGGTCAGGCGCTCGACCGATGTCAGAATCGCCGTCACATACTCGCCCGCCTGCGCGTTCAAATCACCCGCCGCTCCGCTGGCCAGCATCTCCGCATAGCCGCCAATCGTGGTGAGCGGGGTGCGGAATTCATACGACATATTGGCAAGAAAATTCGCCTTCACCGCATCCGCCTCCTCCAGCGCGACAGCTCGCTCTCTCAAGGCCTTCTCCGCCATCTGCGAATCGGTGATGTCCAGCACGGTCAGCAACCCGTTGCCATCGGGCAGGGGCACCCCGGCAAAGCGCAGTGTGCGCCCATCCTTCAGATCAACCAGCCCGCCCTTCTCGCGCCGGTCGAGCGTCGCCGCGCGCACAACCGCGCCGATCTGCGCTGCATCCTTGCCATGGACGAGGTTCTCGCCGATCGCCTCAAGCAGGCCTTGCGCGCTGGGATGGGTGTCAAGAAGTTCGGGCGCAATCCCCCAGGTCGGCGCGAACGAGCGGTTCCACAATTGCACCGATCCATCCGGCGCAAAAATCGCGAGCGCTTCAAACAGGCTGTCCAGCGTCGCCGTGCGGGTGCGCAGCAGCGTGTCCCGCGTCGCCGACAGGGCGAGGCTTTCGGTGCGGTCTTCGGCAATCATCACCAGCCCGCCATCAGGCATGGGCTGTGCGACAATGCGCAGATGCGTGCCGCCGGGCAGCGGCCAGTTCTCGTCCTTTGTTTCGGGCTGACCGAACCATTCGACATGATCGCGCCGCCATTCGGGAAAGTCGCGCACTTCGGGCGTTCGGCCCCGCTCGCGCGCTTCGGCAAGGAAGCGCTCAAACGCCATCAGCCCGGCATCAGTGCCGTCGCCCACATCCTTACCCAGCTCGAACAGGCGGCGGAAGGGAATGTTCGCATAGGTCAACTGCTCCTCCGCGTTGAACTGCGCGACCCCGATGGAAAGCTGATCGAGCATCGCACGCTGCGCATCGCGGTACGCGCGGAATTCGCGCAGGACCTGCTGCTGCTCCTCGATATCGATCGCATATCCGGCGACACCCTCCGACCCGAGAGGCAGATCGCTTACCCGCAAAGTGCGACGCTCGCCGAGAATTGTCGCGGCCACCGTTCGCTCTGTCTTGTCCTGACGGGTCAGGCTGGCCTGTGCGATGTCGGACGGGGATTGTCCCTCGACCGCTTCTAGCAATTCGATCTGGCCCTGCACCACCGCTTCGGCGCTGCCTGCGGCCACCGCCTTGACATAGGCCTGATTGACCAGCTGGATTTTCATGTCCGACCCGCGAAACCACATCGGCATTGGTGCGGCTTCGATCAGGCCGATCAGCGCGGTAAAGTCCGCTTGCGCCCGCGCGGTGGCTTGCCGCAACCGGCTGAGCTCATCCTCGCTTTCGGAAAAGTCGAAGACCCACACCAGCGCCGCGCCACCCGGGGAAACCTGCGGGTCCGCCAGCGCCCCGTGCATTGCCAGACTGCGCCCACTTCCCGGCAGCATCATCGACATCTGGAACGGAGCGGCGCTCTTTTGCGTCAGCCGAACCTTCTGTGAAAGCTCCTCAACCTGTGCAGGGTTCAACCCATCATCGCGCGACAATTCACTCAGGTATTTAGGCATCTCGGGAAAGCCGAGCCACCGCGCCAACCGTTCGGGCGCTTCGATCCGGCCATCCACCCGCACCAGCATCGGGATCGCAGGCGCTGCATCCAGCATCGTCTGCATCCGCCGCAGAGAGGTTTGCAAGGCCTGCGCCCGCTTCACCTTCGCGCTCGACCGCAGCACCAGCACGGCCGCCACCGCCGTCCACGCGGCAAGCACAAGGCCGATGACAGCAATAGCGAGCGGAGTAATTTCCATCTCTCAGCAGCTATGCCGCGCCGCTGCATGTTGCAAGCAGGGGAAATGCGAAAGCCCCCGCATTGCTGCGAGGGCCCTCATTAAAGCGACAAATCCGTGTAGGAAACGCCGATATCTTCAGTAGCGATAATGATCCGGCTTGAACGGACCCGCTGCCGGCACACCGATATAATCGGCCTGCTTCTGGCTCAGCGCGGTCAGTTGAACGCCCAGCTTTTCAAGGTGAAGCGCGGCGACCTTTTCATCGAGATGCTTGGGCAGGACGTACACGTCGTTTTCGTACTCGTCCGACTTCGTGAACAGCTCGATCTGGGCGAGCGTCTGGTTGGTAAAGCTGGCGCTCATCACAAAGCTCGGGTGGCCGGTGGCGCAGCCCAGGTTCACCAGACGACCCTTGGCAAGGATCAGCAAGCTGTTGCCATCGGGGAAGGTAACCATATCGGTGCCTTCCTTGATCTCTTTCCACTCGTAATTGTCGAGTGCGGAAATCTGAATCTCGCTGTCGAAATGGCCGATATTGCAGACGATGGCCATGTTCTTCATCGCCTTCATGTGCTCGCCGGTGATGACGTCTTCGTTGCCGGTGGCGGTCACAAAGATGTCAGCGCGCTTGACCGCGTCATCCATCGAGACGACCTCGAACCCGTCCATTGCCGCCTGAAGCGCGCAGATCGGATCGATTTCGGTGACCATCACGCGGGCGCCGCCATCGCGCAGCGACGCAGCTGAGCCCTTGCCCACATCGCCATATCCCGCAACGCAAGCGACCTTACCCGCCAGCATCACGTCGGTGGCGCGGCGGATCGCGTCAACCAGCGATTCCTTGCAACCATAAAGGTTGTCGAACTTCGACTTGGTCACGGAGTCATTCACGTTGATCGCGGGGAAAGGCAGCTTGCCCTGCTTGGCGATCTGGTAAAGGCGCATGACGCCCGTGGTGGTCTCTTCAGACACGCCCTTGATGTTCTTGACCGTCTTGGTCAGATAGCCGGGCTTTGCAGCGACATAGGCTTTGAGAGCCTTCTGCATTTCGATCTCTTCGGCGTTGGTCGGCTCGGGCATTTCTTCGCCCGCTTCCAGACGCGCACCCCAAAGAGCGAACATGGTCGCATCGCCGCCGTCATCAAGGATGATGTTGGTGGTCAGATCGGGATCATCCTTGGTCGACCAGTCGAAAATGCGGCCAACATAGTTCCAGTAATCCGCCAGCGTTTCGCCCTTGATCGCGAAAACGGGGATCCCCTGCGCGGCGATGGCAGCAGCGGCGTGATCCTGTGTCGAGAAAATGTTGCAGGTCGCCCAACGCACTTCTGCGCCCAGTGCGGTCAGCGTCTCGATCAGAACGGCGGTCTGAATCGTCATGTGCAGCGAGCCGGTGATGCGCGCACCTTTCAGCGGCTGCGCATCGCCATACTCCTCACGCAGAGCCATCAGGCCGGGCATTTCTGTTTCGGCAATGTGGATCTCATCTCGGCCATATTGGGCGAGGCTGATATCTTTGATGATGTATTCGTGGTCGAGAGCGGCGGTGGCCATATTCTATCTCCGTAATGTCTGCCCAGCGCCCTAGCGGCGCACCTCGTGGGAGGCAAATATAAACTTATCTTTATATCTGTAATTGTTGCTCACAACGCTTAGCTGATTATATCGTGCCCTCACGTTCCCCGAAGCATAAGGATATTACCCAATGACGATCTCCGTAGGCGACAAACTCCCCGATGTGGCTCTGGTCAAGGCAACCCCTGAAGGGCCGCAGCAGGTCAAGGCTTCCGAATATTTCGCCGGCAAGAAAGTCGCGCTGTTCTCCGTTCCCGGCGCCTTTACGCCGACTTGCTCGGCCAAGCATCTGCCCGGCTATGTTGAAAAGGCCGCCGAGCTGAAGGCCAAGGGCGTCGATGAAATCGTCGGCACTGCGGTGAACGATGCCTTCGTGATGGGTGCATGGAACGCCGCGGCAGGCTCTGATGACATCACCATGCTGGCAGATGGCAATGCGGATTTCGTCGAAGCAGTGGGCCTTACCATGGACGGATCTGGTTTTGGCATGGGCAAACGCGGCCAGCGTTTCTCGATGGTCATCAATGATGGCGTGGTCGAGCAGCTGAATGTTGAGGCACCGGGCGATTTCAAGGTTTCCAGCGCGGAGCACATGCTGGGCCAGATGTAAGAAACATACGCCCGACAGTGCGAATATTTCCTATAAGGGGTGACACATGCAAGAGTGTGTCACCCTCTATTTTTGCCTGTAACCCACGGTGATACTGGTATTCTTAGAGCGTTTGGCCTGGGCGACACTTCTCCAACGCGCTTTCATTTCGGCGCAAACCTGGCACCAAACACAAACACGCGCCTTGCCCCCTTTCTCAAGTGAGGCATGGCGCGCTTCTCATGTCAGAATTTGCCGGTGTGGAAAAATCGCAGCGTCAACTCAGCGGCGGCGCGCCATAGGCGACCCACACGGCTGCACCTGCCGCGATGCTTGCGGAGATGATAAAGCCAAAGAGCGGCGTTTTGGTGTTGTCGTCCACCTCCTCGTCCACCGCCTTGGTCCCTGCCAGCATCGGGCCGACCAGATTGTCCTGCTTGATCACCGCATAATAGGCGATGGCGGTCAGGTGCACCGCGACCATGCCCAGCACGACCCAGTAAAACCATTCGTGCCACTGCGTCAGAGTGTCAGCGGTCGCGACCCC
>JBARXS010000021.1:0-5677 GCA_049647465.1 Erythrobacter sp. | reverse complement strand
CCCCCGCTGCCCCCCCCTGAAATTCGCGCATTCCGTCCCGTGTCCCAAAGCAGCACGGAAGTCACATTCCGCGCTCCGGTCTGCAATGGTGTTGGCCGCCCGGGGCAAGGTGTGCCTCAGGGTGAGCCCACTGCCAACGCTCAGCCGCTGAACCTGATGGTCGAACAGACCAGCACATTGCGCGCTGGCCAGACCCTCATTTTCGAAGTGCAGGCGCTCGCCGCCAACACTGATCCCGCGCAAGTGGACCAACTCGAAGCTGTCATCACCACATCGACCGGCGACCGTGAAACCGAAACGATCTTTGAAACCGGCGTGAACACCGGCATTTTCATCGGCCAGATCGACACAGTCCGCATTCCACCCGCGCCCGTGCAGGACGATTGCCGCCTTGGCATTATTGACGGCGCTTCGATCACTGTCACGGCGACAATCCCCGGAGAGACGGAAGTCGTCGTCCAAACTGACGTTCAGGTGCTCGCCGATCCGTTTGGCGTTGTGTTCGACAGCGAAACGGGCGAGCCGGTTAACGGCGCGCGCGTCACGCTCATCGATGATGCGACGGGCCTGCCAGCCACTGTTTTTGCCGAGGATGGCGTTACCTCGTGGCCCTCCAGCGTTATCTCTGGCGCGCCGATTACTGATGGCGCTGGCCGCGTCACTGATATGGGGCCGGGCGAGTTCTGGTTCCCGCTCACATTCCTTGGCCGATATCGCCTGCAGATTGAGCCGCCAGAGCCCTATTTCGCGCCCTCGGTTGTGCAACCGGTTGATATTGCTCAGATTACACGCTCCGATGGCCGCGCCTTTGTGATCCTCGATGCGTCTTACGGTGCGCCCTTTACGCTGGTTGATCAAATCCCGGTTCAGGTCGATTTCCCGCTTGATCGGCCCAGCCTTGACCTTGGCCTGACGAAAACAGCGTCGCGTGCTCAGGCCGTGCCGGGCGATGTGGTTTTCTATGCGATCACCGCGAACAATTCCGATCGCTCGCGCGCAAAACGCAATGTGGTTGTCACTGACACGCCCTCGCGCTGGTTGCGTCTGCGCCCGGACACGGTCCGTGTGAATGGCGCAGAAGCGCCGGACGCCATAACTATCGCGCCTGATGGCAGCATGCTGCAGGTTGATCTGGGGACGCTGGCGGGCGGGGCGAGCGCGCGGATCACCTATGCAATGAGCGTGCGGCCTGATGCGCCTCCGGGACGTGTCGTAAACGATGCCGTTGTCACCGATCTGCTGGGCCGCAGCGCACGAGCCTCTGTGCCCGTCGATATTCAGCGTGAAACGATTGCCGATCGTATGACGATCATTGGCCGCATCACCGCGGGCCGATGCTCGCTTGACGATCCGCGCCGCGGCATTCCGGGCGTCCGCGTGATCCTTGAAGATGGCAGCTTTGCCGTCACTGACGCCGATGGCCGGTATCACTTTGAAGGCGTCGTTCCAGGTACGCATGTTGTCGCTGTATCGCGCATGACCCTGCCTGAAGGGGCAAAGCTGATCGATTGTCACCGCGGCACCCGCAATGCGGGCAGCACCAGCTCGCGTTTTGTTATCGGACAGGGCGGCAGCCTTGTGGTGGCCGATTTTCACGCGACCGTGCCCGAAGGCTGGATGGAGGAAGCCGCTGACAAGGCTGAAACCCGCCCTGACGGTGCAACCGCGCGCGCAATCAATGATATTGCCGAGGCGAATGACCTGTCCAACGGCGAAACGCCAGTGGCGCAAAGTCAGGTCCGTATTGCGGGCACTGGAGTGACTGTGACCACGGGCGCTGCTGCGGCTCCTGCTGCCGCCGCTGCGGCGGTCGCTCCGGCTGCAACCGAGGCTGCTGCGACAGATTGGCTTTCCCTGGGCGACGGCGCTGATGGCTTCCTCACACCGAGTGTCGATGAAAACCCGCGCGCTCCCGCTGTCAAGGTCGCGATCCGTCACCGCAAGGGCCAGAAAATTGCCCTGCGTGTCGATGGCAAGCCAGTTGATCCGCTCGCCTTTGATGGAACGCAGAATTCCTCGGGCCGCTATGCCGTCAGCCTTTGGCGCGGTGTGCCCCTGATCAATGAAAAGACCGTTCTTGAAGCTGATATCATCAACTCGTTCGGGGTCGTGAACCAGACAATCACCCGCGAAGTTTTCTTCACCACCGCCCCGGCCAAGGTTGAGTTCGTGCCTGAACTCTCCAACCTCGTTGCTGATGGCCGCACGCGTCCGGTGATCGCCGTGCGCGTGCTAGACCGGAACAACCGCCCGTTGCGCGAAGGCATTGCAGGCGAATTCGCGCTGAATGCTCCCTATGAAAGCGCTGAACAGCTTGATCGCCAGCAGCTCAACCAGTTGACCGGCCTTGGCGCAAGCTCGGCACGCTGGGTGACAGAGGGAGACAAGGGTATAGCGCTGATCGAACTCGCGCCGACGATGGTTTCGGGCTCGCTGCGCCTCAATTTCACCTTCAACGACGGCGAGATTGTGCGTCAGCAGGAGCTGGAAGCGTGGGTTGAGCCGGGCGATATCGAATGGACCATTGTCGGGCTGGCCGAAGGCACCGTGGGCGCGCGCAGCGTGGCCGACAACATGGAGCGCACGGGCCGGTTCGACAGCGATCTGGGCGAGGATGCTCGCGTCGCTCTGTATGCCAAGGGCCGCGTTCTCGGCAAATATCTCGTCACGCTTGCCTATGACAGTGCCAAGCAGCGTGAGGATCAGCGGGTTCTGGGCGCGCTGGACCCCAACGCCTATTACACCGTCTTTGCCGATGGATCGCTGCGCCGGTTCGATGCTGCGAGCCGGGAAAAGCTGTATGTCCGCATTGAGACATCGACCTTTTTCGCACTGTATGGCGATTTCCAGACCGCTTTCGACCAGACCCGCCTTGCTCGGTATAACCGCACGGCAACCGGGGTTCGCGGTGAAGCGCGCTTTGGCCAAGTGAAGGCGAAAGGGTTCGCCGCCGAAGTCTCCAGCCGTTTGCAGCGCGAGGAAATTCAGGGGCAGGGCATCACCGGCCCGTACCAGCTCGGCAGCCGCAGCATCATTCCGAATTCGGAGCGCGTGACTATCGAAGTGCGTGACCGTTTCCGGTCTGAGCAAATTGTGAGCAGCCGCACTCTGGTGCGTTTCATCGACTATGATCTGGATCTGCTGTCCGGCACGATCAGCTTTGCAGAGCCGGTCTTGAGCCGTGACGAGAATCTCAACCCGCAATTGATCATCGTTGAATACGAAACGCAGGATGGCGGGCAGTCCCAGATGAATGCCGGTGTGCGCGCCGACTGGACCAGCGGCAATGGCGATATCCGCATCGGTGCGTCGGCAATCACTGACAGGGGCGATGGCGCGCGGACCAATATCGGCGCTCTCGATCTGCGCGCGCAGCTTGGCGAGAGCACCGAAGTGCGCGCCGAACTGGGCGTCAGCGAATCTGAGGGGACCACAGCGACCGGCTGGATCGTCGAAGCACAGCACCAGACGGGTAAGCTCGATGTGCTCGCCTATGCCCGCCAGCTGGACAACGATTACGGCATTGGTCAGCAGAACGCCGTTGAGCAGGGCCGCCGCAAGGTGGGCATGGATGGCCGCGTACTACTCAGCGAAGATGTCAGCGTGCTTGGCAGCGTGTGGCAGGATGACAGTCTGACAGACACCAATCGTCGCCGCGCCGCGCAAGCTCAGTTGACATGGCAGCGCCAGACAACCGATCTGCGCATCGGCATCTCCCACTTCAACGACCGGCTCGTTGACGGAACCAACAACACTTCCACGGTGCTGGAAGCGGGCGCGACGCAGCGCCTGTTTGATACGGCGCTCGAACTGTCCGCCAGCACTGCGATTGCACTGGACCAGGCAGAGAGCGTCGATCTGCCCGCCCGTCACCGTCTGGGTGTGCGTTATCAGGTGGCGCAGGATGTGCGCTTGGTGGGCACTTACGAGATTGCCGATGGCGAGAACCTCAATTCGCGCCAGTTGCGCGGCGGTGTTGAGGTGACCCCGTGGCAGGGTGGCCAGATCGTCACGACGCTGGGACAGGAAAGCATTGGTGAGTTTGGCAACCGCTCCTTCGCCGCGTTCGGCCTGTCGCAGAACCTTCAGGTAACGCCCGAGCTGACGCTGGATGCGACTATCGATGGCAACCGCTCGCTGAATGGTGCGGCGCCTGTCGATGATCTGGTAAACTCGCTCCAGCCCGCCGCATCGGGCGGTCAGTTGACCGGTGGCCTCGCATTTGAGGACTTCACCGCTGTCACTTTGGGCGCAGCATGGCGCAAGGACCGCTGGAGCCTGACGGCGCGCGGTGAGTATCGCGATGGCGAGCTGGCCGACCGCACCGGCGTCAATTTTGGTGCGATCCGTCAACTGGGCGAGGGCAGCATTGTCGGCTCTGGCGCGACATGGACGCGTGCAGAGAACTTCAACGGTTCTGTGACGCAGATCCTTGATGCCAGCGTCGCCTTCGCGCACCGCCCTGACGCAAGCGAAGTCGCCATGCTGGGCAAGCTTGAATTTCGCAGCGATAGCGTAACAGACGCCATTTCAGGTGATGTTGCTGGCGCTGGGCGGACCGCGCTGATCGTGGACGGCGATGCGAAATCGCGCCGCGTGGTGGCCAGCCTTTCGACCAACTGGAGCCCGCGCGGCTGGGACGAAGACGAATTTGGCATCGACCAGCAAGTGCGCCGTGACGAATACACCCTGTTCTTGGGCGCGCGCTACAACTTTGACGAGTTTGAAGGCACAGAATTCAGCGGCACGACTGTGCTCGCAGGGCTCGATGCGCGCTTTGGTATTGGCGACAGCATTGAATTGGGTGGCAGCGCGACCGTTCGCACCAATCTTGAAGATGAAGTGACCAGCTTTGCCTATGGCCCGACGATCGGGTTTTCACCGGCGCAGGATGTCCTGCTGACCCTTGGCTATAATGTCGAAGGTTTCCGCGATGGCGATTTTGCGGCGGCTCGCAACACCGATAAAGGTATCTTTGCAGCGGTGCGGATGAAGTTCGACACCGACACGTTCAGCTTCCTTGGGCTTGGGGGGCGGTGATGGACAAGTCATTCGCGCCTGCATTCTTTGGTGCACCTGCAAGTGCTCGATGCGCGATACTCAAATTCGGGCAATCGCTGCTGGTCCGATCTTGCGGAGTGTCGCGGTTTCTCCAAGCCGCCCTGATCCTGTTTGCAGCGGGACTTATGCTTGCTGACGAGGCGCGCGCGCAGGATTCCGATATTGATTGGGCCGATGCCGGCCTTGGCAGTCTGACCCCGTTTCCCTCCGGTACAACCGTTGCCGGGTCTGACGGAACCACCGCGACTGTGACGTGGAGTGTGCAGACGCAGGGTTCTGAAAGTTTCGATCCCGCTTTCGGGGGCGATTTTGTTGCCTATTTCGGCGGTTCCGTTGGGGGGAACGCGTCTCCTTTGATCGCCAGCTTTGACAACGCGCGATACGATCCGCGCGACCGGATCACGCTTACGATCACTTTGAACCGGGCGGTGCGAAATCTCAACTTCGCCTTGTCCGATATCGATTTTGCCAATTCGAGCACCACAAATTTCCGCGACGCGGTCGAAGTTCGATATGCTGGCGACCTGTCGGGTTCCTTCATCAATGCGGCCACCAATACCGCGTTCTGGACCGCCGGGTCTGCGGTTGCGCGCACGAATGATGCGACGGTCAACGG
>JBARXS010000020.1:0-12491 GCA_049647465.1 Erythrobacter sp. | reverse complement strand
CTCGTTCAGGGTCGGCAGGCGTATCCCGGTATAGGCAGCCGCGCGCAGTTCCAGCCGGCGCGACGCATAGAACAGTGCGCCCGCGCGCCAGTTCACCGCCCAGTCCGAGCGATCAGGGGCAATCGTCTCGCTCACCAACGCGCCGCCCGCATCCACCGCCCGGAAAAACCCGTCGGCAATGCGCGTGTGATCGGCGCGCAATCCGCCTGTCAGCAGCAGCGGCCCGATCTGCCAGTCATCCTCAACAAACAGGCCAAGATTGGCGGTATTCCCGCCCGCATTGCGGCGCTCCCGCAAGAGCCCGGAAAACGCGCTGATCGCATTCTCGAACAGCTCACCCTCCGCGCGGCGGTAATCGGCACCGATGCGCAGATTGTGTGCCTCGCTGATCGGCGGGCGCACTTCCAGCTTACCGCCAATGCCGGTCGAGGGCGTGTTGCGCTGGTCCAGCACAGGCACGAACCGGGTCGAGCTGATAATCACATTGTTGAAATTGCGCGCCTGCACATAGCCGAGCACGTCGAACTCCCACTCTCCGCGCCCCACAAACCGAAGGCTCGCATCCTGCCCCTCGATCATCGAATCCGCGCCTTCAAAGCGCAAGGTGCGATGGTCTTCGAACAGGCTGACGCGTGCCTGCACTTCGACATCGGGGCTGATCGGGGCGACCCCGCGCAGCCCCACTTGCCAGCTGTCGAACGCGGCTCTGGCACTGGCGGGAACGCGCTGGGCATCGGGTGTTGTGAAAAAGCCCTGCCCACGGTCCCAGCGCCCGGTGACGCTGACAAAGCCGCCGCCCAGCTTTTGCGTGAACGCAGCGCTCGCTTCGGTTTCTTCGCGATCATTGACCAGCACGCTTCCGGTGAATTGTCCGAGCGTTTCCGGCCCTGCGCTTTGCAGCTCAATAGTGCCCGCCAGCGCGCCAGCCCCGAATGGCCCTGACCCGCCCCCGCGTGTCACCAGAATGCGATCCAGCGTGTCCGGCTGAAGCGAGGAGAGCGCGATGTAGCCAAAGAACGGATCAGCGACCGGCACCCCATCAAGCAGAACCAGCGCGCGGCTAGTCGCATTGCCGCCCAGCGCGCGCAGCGTCACGCCCTGTGCGGTCGGGTTGGAGGACCGGCTGTCGGACCGGCGAAACTGCTGAAAGCCCGCCACATTGCGCAGCACATCCTCTATCCGCCCAGAGCTGCTCGAAATGATCTGATCGCGCGGAATGGTGGTGGTCGCGTATACGCCGGTTGAAAGCGCCTGCTCCAGTCCTTCGCCAGAGACAACAATTTCGGGTTCGGATGCCTCGGTATCCTCGCCATCGTCTGCATCCTGCGCGATGGCAGGAGTGGCAATGACAAGCGGGATCAGGGCGGGTGAAAAACGGCGTAGAATGTTCATGGTCCGCGCGCCTAGAGCCTTGCGATTGCCGCGTCACCCCCAAGCGAGATCGGCCGAGCTCCAGACACCCTCATCCACAAACCCAGTTGCAATTTGCAATCAAGACTCGCGTTCGCGCTCTCGTGTCTATACGTTCCGGACCTAAAGAGTTTGAGAGAGGCACGAAGACTATGCTCGCCACACCCACCGCCGAAAAAAGAGCCGATGAAAGAGTGGCCGATTTTGATGTGCTGATCGTTGGCGCCGGCATCTCCGGCATCGGCATGGCAGCCCATATGGAAATGAAGGCTCCGCACCACTCCTACGCCATTGTGGAACGGCGCGGGAATTTGGGCGGTACATGGGACCTGTTCCGCTATCCCGGCATTCGCTCGGACAGCGACATGCACACGCTGGGCTTTGATTTTGAACCGTGGCGGCATGAAAAGAGCATCGCTGATGCGCCGGCAATCCTCGATTACCTCAACACCATCGTGGACGAACGCGGTATCCGCGAACACATTCACTACGGCCACAAGGTTATCAGCGCAGATTTCCGCGAAGATGAAGCACGCTGGCATGTCGAAATGGAGTTGGAAGACGGCTCGACCACGCAGATGACGGCGAATTTCCTCTACCTTGGATCGGGCTATTACGATTACGACGAGCCCTACGATCCCGGCTTCGAATTTGGTGAGTTTGAAGGGCAAGTGATCCACCCGCAATTCTGGCCCGAAGACCTCGATTACGCGGACAAGAAGATCGTCGTGATCGGATCGGGCGCCACCGCAGTCACTATCGTCCCCTCAATGTCGACCAAAGCCGCGCATGTCACCATGCTGCAACGCACGCCGACCTGGATGGGCGCCCGCCCGGCAAAGGACAAATTGGCGAATACCTTGCGCAAGTTCCTGCCCGAAGGCCTCGCTTACAAGATAACCCGCTTCAAGAATATCAGGATGCAGGACTTCACCTTTAAGATGGCCCGCAACAAGCCTGAAAAGGTGAAAAAAGCCCTGCACAACGCCATCGAAAAGGCGCTTGGGCCGGATTACGACAAAGAAGCGTTCACCCCTCCCTACGATCCGTGGGACCAGCGTCTGTGCCTGGTGCCCGATGATGACCTGTTCGAAGCCATGAAAGCGGGCAAAGCGAGCGTCGTCACTGGCCATATCGAAAAGTTCGAAAAAGGCGGCGTGCGCCTTAAGTCCGGCGATTTCCTCGAAGCAGACATCGTTATCACAGCGACCGGTCTCAAAATGGCTGTCGCGGGCAAGATCGATATTCGCCAGAACGGCGAGAGCGTGAACTGGCCTGATCGCTATTATTACAAGGGCTGCATGTTCTCGAACCTACCCAACCTTGCGGTGGTGTTCGGCTATCTCAACGCCAGCTGGACGCTGCGCGCGGACGTCAATTCCGACTATATCTGCCGCGTGCTCAATGAAATGCGAGCCTCGGGCAGCGATATCGTGATGCCTGTTTTGACGCCTGAGGCCGAAGCGCAAGTGGTCGAAGACGACATCTTCGACTTCTCCAGCGGCTATATTCAGCGCGCCAAGGCGATCATGCCGAAAAGCGCCGTCGCCTATCCCTGGCGCCTCAATCAGGAATATCTCGCCGATCGCAAAATGATGAAGAACGATCCCGTGCGCGATGGACTGCTGACTTTCCGCACTGCCAAAGGCGCGGCCAGCGAGCCTTCCGAACAGTTGGAAGCGGCGGAGTAATTGTGCACGAAAAGGACTTGGGGCAATCACGATTTGGCCCTACCTGATGGTGCATGACCTCTTCCGATAAAATATGGACCGCAGGCCTCGTCATTATCGGCGATGAAATCCTGTCGGGCCGCACGCATGACAAGAATATCTCGCAGGTGGCAAGCTGGCTTCAGGTGCAGGGCATCCGCCTCGCCGAAGTGCGCGTTGTGCCCGATGTGGAAGACCGCATTGTTGAAGCGGTGAACGCCTTGCGCGCAGCGAATGATTACCTGTTCACGACCGGCGGCATCGGCCCGACGCATGATGATATCACCGTTGATGCGGTCGCTGCGGCGCTGGATGTGCCAGTCGTCATCCATCCCGAGGCACGCGCCTTGCTGGAGCGGTATTACGCGGACAAGGGCGGCCTGACCGAGGGGCGCCTGCGCATGGCCCGCGTGCCCGATGGCTCCGAATTGATCCCGAACCGCATGTCCGGCGCGCCCGGTATCCGGCGCGGCAATGTCATTCTGATGGCGGGCGTGCCGCATATCACCGCGGGAATGCTCGATGCGCTCACCGGAAAGCTGGAAGGTGGCGCACCGCTGCTGACAGAAACCATCGGCAGCTGGGTCGCGGAAAGCGAGATCGCCAACCTTTTGCGTGAAACCGAGGCGGCGCATGACGGCTGTCAGATCGGGTCCTATCCGTTCTTCCGCGAGGGGCGTGTGGGCGCGAATTTCGTGATCCGCTCCACCAGCAAGGACGATCTTCAAAGCTGCGTTGACACTCTATGCGATGGGCTGGCCACCAGCGGGTTCGATTTCACGCCGGGCGGCATCTGACCTGGAGCCGTGACCGGGCTGCACTACGGTCAGACTTCGATATGCCTTTGCCTTTATTGGACAGCGTCGCCATAAATGCAGGCGTGGGATCGGCTTTTAAATGCATGAATTGATAACTCTGGCGCTGATCGGAGCGGTGTGCTTTCTCTGGACGCGGCTTTCCCGTGCCGAGAGGCGGTTGGAACAGCTCATCGAATGGGCTCGCGAGAACCGCGCAATTATCGAAGCGGGCCGGATCGAAGTTGTGCCACCTGCTGCCCGACCCGCTGCTCCACCGACTGCCGAAACTCCCGCACCCGAACCGGCTGCCGAAGTGCCCCAGCCGGAGGCTGACCCGGAGCCAGAGCCGCAAACGGAACGCGAGCCAGAACCCGAACCTTTAGCGCGAGCCATCCCCGCCCGTCCGCTCGCCGAAAGCATGGCATACGCTGCGTCGGAGCAACCGTCGCAAACCGCCCAGAGCGAACCCGAAGAAACCGCGCCCCCCGAAGAGGAGTCCGCCGAGGAGGGGCATACCCCCAGCGGGTTCGACTTCGAGGATATCTTTGGTCGCCGCCTGCCGATCTGGGCCGGCGGGATCGCATTGGCCATCGCTGGCATCTTCCTCGTGCGATATGCGATTGAGGCGGGTCTGTTCACGCCCGTCTTCCGCGTCTTCACCAGCTTTGCCTTCGGATTGGGCCTGATTGCATGGGCAGAAGCCGCCTTCCGCTATGAAGACCGCGTGCGCGATCCACGCGTGCGTCAGGCCCTTGCCGGGGCGGGTATCGCGACCTTGTTCGGGGCGTTCTATCTGGCGGGCACGGCCTACGGATTGATCGGACCAACGCTGGCCTTTGTCGGGTTGGCGGTCGTGACAGCGGGGGCAATTGCTCTCTCCTTCCGGTTTGGCTTACCGTGTGCGGTGCTGGGCCTTGTGGGCGGATTTGCCGCCCCTGTTATGGTGGACAGCGAAAGCGCGAATGTGCCGCTTCTTGCGTTCTATCTCGCGCTGGTCACAGGCGGGCTGGCATGGACCGGGCAAAAGCAGGGCCACCGCTGGCTGGGCTATGTCGCGATTGGCATAGGCCTTGGCTGGGGCGTGCTGATGCAGTTGACCGGCCTTGGCGGCACGAATGATTTGCTCGCGGTTGGCGGGTATCTCATCGTGCTGGGCACGGTGCTGCCCGCTTTCCTGTATGACCGCGAAGGCCCCGGCGCGCTCCAGATCATCGCGGGCGCGATTGCGACCTTGCAAATGGCGCTGCTGGTCAGCGATGCAGGCTTTGCCCCGCTGACATGGGCGCTGTATCTGCTGATCGGGGCTGCACTGACGGCGCTTGGGTGGCGGTTCGCATCGCTGCGCCCGGCCAGCGCGATTGCTGCCTTCATCGGAATTTGGCTGCTGGGCATCTGGACTGAGCCTTCCACGGGGGGCTTGCTGCTTGTTACGGGGCTTATGGCGCTGATTTTCCTCGCGGTGCCGCTGGTGCATCAATGGCGCGGGGCGGCCGGGTTGATTGATGTGGGGCAAGTGGCGCTGGGCGCGCTGGGCCTTGGTGCGGTGCTTGGTTATCAACTGGCCATCGCGCCTTCCTACCCGCTTGTCGGCGATGCAACGCTGGCGGCATATCTGGCGGTGCTCGCATTGTTCCCGATTGCCGGTTTTGTGCAGCTTTGGCGTGTGCCGGAGGCCGATGGGCAACCTGCCGAACTGGACCTGCGCCCTGCATCGCTCCTGCTTGGCTCTGCCTATCTCCTCGTATTGGCCTGCCTCCTGCTAATCACGCCGAACTGGCTGGCGCCGGTTATGGCCGCGGTGCTGGCGGTTGTCAGCTGCGCTTTGCTCGCTTCAAGGGAAGCACCCGTCTTGCGCGCTGCCGCCTGGACCGCGATTGCCGTCACCGGTCTGAGCCTGCTGGTCACCCCCGATTTTGAGAACGAGGCTCTGAGGCTTGGCAATAGCGGGCTCGTGGAAGAACCGCTGCGCGCCGTTATCCGCTGGACCGCGCTGTTGCCCGCGCTGATCGCCATGTCGCTTATCCGCGCGAACGGTCCGTCCCGACTGGCCGCCGATGGCATGGCTGCCGTTGTCGCCTATGGCGCGCTCGCCCAATTGGTGCCGGGGCAAAGCCTTGCGTGGGTGGCGGCTATTGGCGCGATTGCGGTGATCATGCTTAAGCCGGATCGCTTCATGGGCTGGGCCACGTTCTTCGCGATTGCTCTTGCATGGTCGGCCACGCCGCTGATCATCTGGTTTGGCGGTGGGGCGATGGCGCTGGTGGGCGATCCGTTCATGGCAAACGAGGTGGTGACCCCGCCCGATATGGCACTTCGCCTCGCGCCTGCAGGCCTTGGCAGCGTTGTGATTGCGCTGCGCATGAAGGACTTTTCACCGGACATTCGCATGGGCTTTGCGGCCATCCCATTCACCTTCGCGCTCCTCACGTTGCACAGCGGGTTCAAGCAGATCTTTGGCATCACCTCGCTGTTCCAGTTTGAGCAATATGGTATGGCAGAACGGTCCGTATGGCAGGCGCTTCTGCTGGCGGTGGGATACGCTATCAGCCAGTTCGAACATGGCCGCCTTGCTGCCTCCACCCGCCGCATTGCCTCGGGCGCGCTGATCACGGCCAGCCTTGCGCACTTCACATGGTTCACCCTGTTGCTGCACAATCCGCTGATCACGGCGCAGAATGTCGGGCCAACGCCCGTCGCGAACTGGTTGCTGCTGGCCTATGGTATCGCGATTGCGGCGGTGCTGGCGCTGCGGCCCGAGCTTTCCCGGCTTTGGGGGCGCGCCAATCTGGCCTGCGATATTGCGGTGATGGGTCTCCTCACGCTTCTTTCGGTCTCTCTGCTGCGACAGGTCTTTTCCGGGCCTATCCTGACCGAAACGATGATCGGTTCGACGGAAAGCCTGCTGCTCTCGCTGCTTGGCATTGCGCTGGCGCTCGCATTCCTGTGGTGGGGCTCTCGCAGTGATCAGCGCAGCTGGCGCATCGGTTCGCTTGTCCTCATCCTGATCGCGGTGCTCAAGGTTTTCCTGATTGACGCCGCCGGGCTCGAAGGGCTGCTGCGGATTGCGAGCTTTATGGCGCTGGGCTTTAGCTTGATCGGGATCGGATGGGTGTATAGCCGCCAATTGGCAAAGCGCCCGACAGGCGATCCAGACGCTGCCCTTGGTTAGGGTGCTAGAATAGGGCGCTCGGACGGGTGCTCAACTAGGAAGTCTTCGTGCGGTCCTTGCGCGTGCCTTCCCGTGCAAGCGCATCGCGGCGGTTCTTCCCCAGTCGCGCAAAGCGGGTGGCAAGCTTGCTCCGGTCGGCCGGACTATCCTCATTGCCGAACGCAAAACGCAGGCGGATCCAGAGATAGATCGCCGCGATAATGGCAATCACCACACCCGCCGCGACGCCCAGACGCAGGTCATAGCTGGCCGCCAGCGCAAACGCGCCTAATGCAACGGCGAACACACCCCACTTGGGATCGAACATGGTGTCTCCTTCGGAAAGGTCTGGCGAAAAGGGTTGCAGGGCAGATAGAGGGGACTGCTTAGCAAGTGTATATGACATGTGCGCTCCGGGGAGAAAAACAAGGAACAATCAGCCCGTTGGCCGACTATGACCGTTGTTCGTCGATAATACCCGTCTCGTTACACCCGACCCGCCCCGCAAAAGCGCCAAAACACGAAAAAGGGGCCGGAAGCGCGATGCTCCCGACCCCTTTTTCATATCAGTCAGACTGTAGGAAACAGCCCTCGACCGAACCACCAATCGGCCTCGCAGAGGCCGCAAGCGCGCCAAAAAGATGATGGCACCCGACGGCCGGTAGGCCGCGCCCGCGCAAGTTGCGACCCCGGACTTGGTCCGGGGAAGCCAACCGTGAGCGAAAATTACGCCCCTTCAACCTCGGCTGCGTCGATCTTGAGGCCCGGCCCCATCGTCGATGTCAGCGAGATCTTCTGGACATACTTGCCCTTGGCACCCGTCGGCTTGGCCTTGACCACAGCTTGCGTAATCGCTTCGAAATTGGCCTTCAGTGCATCGTCAGAGAATGACAGCTTACCGATGCCGGAGTGGATGATGCCCATCTTCTCAACGCGGAATTCGACCTGTCCGCCCTTGGCGTCCTTAACGGCCTGTTCCACGTTCGGCGTAACCGTGCCCAGCTTCGGGTTCGGCATCAGGCCTTTCGGGCCAAGCAGCTTACCCAGACGGCCAACAACGCCCATCATGTCCGGCGTGGCGATCACGCGGTCATAATCGAGATTACCGGCCTGCATGTCTTCCATCAGGTCTTCCGCGCCGACCTTGTCGGCTCCGGCGGCGGCGGCCTTGTCCGCGTTGTCGCCGCGCGCAAACACGGCAACCTTCACGTCCTTGCCCGTGCCTGACGGCAGCGAGATCATGCCGCGTACCATCTGGTCTGCGTGACGCGGATCAACACCCAGGTTGATCGCGACTTCGACGGTTTCGTCAAACTTCGCCTTGTGCTCGCGCAGGGTCGAGATTGCTTCGTCAACGGTATAGAACTTTTCAGGGTTCAATTCGGCAACGGCCTTCTGCTTTTTCGTCATTTTAGCCATTGGTTCAGCCCTCCACCACTTCGAGGCCCATCGAACGGCAAGAGCCTTCGATGATTTTCATGGCCGCATCGACATCATTCGCGTTCAGATCTTTCATCTTCGCTTCGGCGATTTCCTTGACCTGGCTCTGCTTGATCGAGCCTGCCGAAATCTTGCCAGGTTCTTTCGAACCCGACTTCAGCTTGGCAGCCTTCTTGATCATGTAGCTCGCAGGCGGGCTCTTGAAGGTGAAGGTGAACGAACGGTCGGCATAGACGGTGATCGTCGTCGGGATCGGGGCGCTCTTTTCAAGGTCCTGCGTCGCGGCGTTGAACGCCTTGCAGAATTCCATGATGTTGACGCCGCGCTGACCCAGCGCCGGGCCGATCGGGGGGGACGGGTTTGCAGTGCCCGCGGGCACTTGCAGCTTAATATAGCCTTCGATTTTCTTGGCCACGAGGGCCTCCTTTCGCACTGTCACCTGCGCCAGTGGATCGCACCGGAAAAAACAGGATCATGTTAAGCGGTCGAGCAGCGAGCCTTTAAGCTCACCTCCCGCACGGATACTCGTCCCAATTTCGCACTCTTGATGCACGATACTGGACGAGATCGGGGGAACTAGGCTTGGAGCGCTGAAAAAGCAACCCAAACCTGTCTTGCGTGTGCTCTTCTTCCCGATCCGATCAAAGTTGACATACTTGACACCGTGTCAAACACTCAAAACCCCGGCAACACGCTGTTTTCAAGATGGAAAATTTCCAGAAGCGAAGTTGACACTTGTCAAAGGCATTCACGCTTGTCCGATACAAAATCTTTATCCAATCTCCGTCTGCTTTCTCCAGGTTTGCGGTAAGCTTTGGCTCTAAAACAAAGCTTGTAGTGTAGGAAAGACGGCTAAGCCCACCCGACGGCGCGCCATCACTGGCAGACCTTTCAATGGCAGACGGGTCGAAAACCAAGTGTTCGCAGGCGAAAATGTTTGTTAAGCCACGAAAGTTATCATGAGCCGCGAGGGCATCTAGGAGGATTGCATGTTACGCGTTGCTATTCAGGTTAAGGAACTCATTTCCAGCAATGTGACCAGCGCGGTCGAGTCTGCGTCCGATCCCGTCAAAATGCTGAAAAACCTCCAGTTGGAAATCGAGGAAGCAATTATCTCGCTTGAGCGCGAGCGCACCCTCGCCAGCCAGCGCAAGACGCGGCTTGAAGCGCAATTGACGCAGCAGGAAGTGCGTGAGGCAAGCTGGAGCGACAAGGCAAGGACCGCGATGGACCACAGTCGCGAAGATCTGGCCAGGCAGGCTCTGATGGCGCGTGAGGACTGCGCGGCTGCCCTCACCAGGATTAAGGATGATATTGCGACCGCCGATGGTGATCTGGCCGAAATCGACAACGCGATAGCAGAGCTTGAAGCGAAGCGCGAAGACGTCCGCGAACAGGCGCGCCAGCAGTCAACGGCAGACGCCATGCGCGCGCCGGCGGGCACGCCGGGTGCCGGTGCGAGCAAGGCGGACCGTTTCCGGGGCCGCATTTCCGAAATGGAAAAGCGCACCGCGTTCGCGACCGAGGATTACGCCGGTGGCCGCGCCAATGCATCAGTCGATCAGCAAATCGAAGAAATGCGCCGCGCGAGCAAGATCGACGCAGAACTGGCAGCGATGAAGACGCCTGCGAAGAAAGCTCCGGCCAAGAAAACAGCAGCCAAGAAGTAAGTCTGACGGCCGGGCTTCAGGCCTCGCGCTGGCCTCAGTATTCTGATCGGGGCGCGCGGGAGCAATCCTGCGCGCCCCGATCAGATTGGGCTCCACCTGATTTGATCTAGAGCAATGCTGGCACCCGCCTGCTCGGGCAGTCTTGTCGAGGGGATCGACATGATTGTTCAATCCTAGTCTGAAAGGTCTGCCCAGTGCGTATTCTCTTTATCCATCCGAATTATCGCTCTGGCGGAGCCGAGATTGCGGGCACATGGCCCCGGCATGGGTCGCCTATCTGACAGGGCCGCTCAAACGCGCAGGGTTTGACGATATCCACTTCATCGACGCGATGACGGAGAATATCTCGGACGAGGAATTGCAGGCGCGGATTCTCCAGTTGCAGCCCGATGCGGTCGGCGTCACGTCTATCACGCCGTCGATCTATGCTGCAGAACGCGTGCTGGAAATCGCCGCCTATTCCGCCCCCAATGCGGTGCGCGTTCTGGGCGGGGTCCATGCGACCTTCATGTACAAGCAGGTGCTGTCAGAGGCCCCGCATCCCGCGCGTGATCGCCGCACTGCAGCACGCCCTTCCCGGCAGCCTCGCCGCGCCGCTGTTGATGGCAGCGATCCGCAAGCATGCATGGACCTTCATCGGTTCGGGCAAGTTCACGGCGCACAATGCATGGGAATTCACGATTGACCGGCGCGGCTGCGTTAAATCGGGGGGCGATGCAGCTGACGTGCCCGAAACTACCTTTGGATGGTATGGCGCGGTATTTGAGCGGCTGTACCAACGGTTGGTGGGGCCGAACTGCATATGCTCCGCGACCGGCGCCAGCACGACCTTGGGAAACCGGCGCAGTTACCGTCTTTACGGAGAAGCCGGTGCCTCTGATGCTGTTTCCTGCGACATCGGGGCATTGCCGCAGGACAACCGGATCGCCTTCGCCTTCAGGTCATAGGTGATGGTTGAGCAATGAGCGACCGCCTGCCGGCCTACGCGCGTGAGCAGGTCCGGTTTCCCGCGGCCTTTTCTGCGAGTGACCAGAATCTGCCCGTCCCGAAAGCGCGGATCGTCTTCGGCTATCTCCCCCACCCTTTTAGGCGTGCCATAATCCTCGACCCGCACGGCGAACCTTTCGATATTGAGCCGGCCCAGCTCAATCGGATAGGCCGTTCGCATCGTGCGCACCGGCCGCCGAACCCCGAAGTCCAGAACCGCAAAACCATCTGACTCCGGTTCAAATCCGCCTTCGAGATGGGTCGCGAGAAAGTTGGCGGTGGGCGCGGTGATCAGATTCTCCGATCGCTCCGGCACGAAGATCAGCATCAGCCTTTTGTCGCCAACCTCCACTTGCGCGCCCAGCCGCGTGTTGCTGCGACCCCCGGCCCTTTTGAGCGGGAAACTCTCCTGTATCTCCCCGCCATCAGGTTCCTTGAGCTGAAAGGTGACGCGTTTGTAGGGCAGGTGGTGCACGCCAATCGCGCCGTCGGCCACGCTGGAAATGGGGCGGTCGGTCCACGCCACCTTGAGAATTTGCGGACCGGCCCCGAAATCCAGTTCCTGTTTGCCGGACACACCGCTCACCACAACAGGACCAAACCGCCACCCGCGCTTTGAGGTTGATTCCAGCCCCAGTCGCTCTGCCACGTCCGGATTTACGACCGGCTGGCCAAAGGCTTCCGCCGTCACCTCAAACCGGAGCGGGATGCCATTCAGCCGGACGGTGATGATGGTATCTCCGGTCAGCACAAGCTCATCCGGCAAGGCCCCGCGAGGCACAGGTGGCGTCTGGGCCAGCAAAGGAGCGGGTAGCAGAGCCAAGGCTGACACGCAGATGAAGCCCGCCATCAGGATACACGCGATCAACGCTCGCATCATGTGCCTGGATCTCCTACGTTTTGGAGGGGCCGAGAATATCAGCAGGCTTTTGAACGGACAAGGAAAAGGGCGCCCCGGTTCGGAGGCGCCCTGTGGGCGTTCTGGTTAGGAGCGCCCTGCGGGAGCGGGGGTAAGGATCCCGCGCCCTGAGTTGCGTTGGTTCTCTTTACTGAGCGGCCGCGATGCGGGTCGCCGTACCGCGCTCTTCAATCTTGGCGAGCACGGTAACGCGAGCCTGACTGCTGGCCTTGGCGATGCAGGCGCGTTCATCCGAATTCATCGCTAGCAAGCGAGAGCCTGAATTGTTGCTGCAAACCTGTGCAGCCGCCGCCGCGATCCGCCGGTCCAGCGTCGCGCGGCCAGCCTTCGTTTCAACAGAGAGGTCTTCGAACTTGACGAGCATGACGCGCTCACCGTTGTCATTCGTCTGCACATTCGTGCCAGCGTGGG
>JBARXS010000019.1:0-34210 GCA_049647465.1 Erythrobacter sp. | reverse complement strand
CAATAGCGCGTTCGACGTGGTCCGCTTCGGCATCGACCACCAGAACGGTCGGCGGGCAATTGGCCGGATAGGACGCCAGCAATTGTTTGGCCGGTTCCAGTCCGGCCTTTCCCAGAGCGATGGCAATAACCTTATCCCCCGGCTCATATTCCCTCGCCGGGCCATCGCTCTGGTCCTCACCGCCCGGCGCCAGCTCGCCACGGGCAGCCTTCAGGACAATCCCGCCCAGCTTGGCGACAGTCGCATCAAATTCCTCACGCGAGGAATGGAGCCGTTTTGGAAAGCAGTGCACTGCGCCCAGCTCCAATGCGCGCTTCGCCGCGCCTGTCCCCGCCTGGGTCAAGCTGGAAAGCATGATTACCGGCATGGGCCGCTCCGCCATCAGCTCCGCCAGAAAATCCATGCCCGATTTCCCTGGCATCTCGACATCCAGCGTCAGCACATCAGGTTTCAACTCGGCGATCCTGGCGCGGGCTTCATCCGCATTGGCGGCAACCCCGCAGACGGTTACACCTGTGGCGTTGTCCAGAATATCGCAGAACAATGCCCGCATGGCTGCTGAATCGTCCACGACCAAGACTTTCGTACTGGGCATTGCTGGTCTTCCTGAATGGCCACTGTGTGCCGCGAGCGCGCGGGAGTTCATGGGCGATTGCGCGGGCGGGCGAGTGTCGGTTCTGATTGACTGTGCCGTGGGCTAACCGCGCGCCTGAAAAGATTCGCTGTCGCGCACCCTAAGGGGTTGTTCGCAGGCCGGCGATGAATTGGGCGGCGACAGTTTCACAGCCAGGGCGCTCTGTTACAAATTACGACGCAGCGCGACGTGACATCCGCCGCTGCGCCTCGCACCATTCATTCTGCATTAGGAACTCCGCTGCGATAAAACGCCGACAAGCGTGGCTCTGATGCGGAAAGGATGAGCGAGCGGGTATGAGCAATACGAGCATAGCGCTGAACCGGTTCGGATATGGATTGCGTGAAGGCGAAGCCCCGCCCGCCGATCCGCAAGCCTATCTGCTGCGCCAGTTGCGCGACTTTGATCCGCGCCCCGATACGCTGTCATCGCGTCCTGACTCAAGCGGTCAGGCAGGCGAACTGCTCAAGACCATTCGCGGATCACGCAGGGCACAGCGTAATGGTGCTCCCGCCGCGATGATGGAAGAAAGCATGACGGGGTCGCAGGCCGACACCCGTTCCAACCGCGAAAAAGCGCTCGACGGCCTGCCACCCGAAGTCGCCAACCGGCTGCGCGATGCCTATGGATTGTATCGCAAGGATGTGGCGCTGCGCACCCGTATCGCGGTGACCTCCCCCACCCCCTTTGCCGAGCGGCTGACGCATTTCTGGGCCAATCATTTCTCCGTCACATCGGGAAAGCCGGGGACTTCGTTTGAAGTGGGCAATCACGAATTCTACGCGATCCGGCCGCATGTGACGGGCAAATTCTCAGACATGCTGAAGGCAGCCGTGCTGCACCCGGCGATGCTGCTATATCTGGATCAATACCAGTCGGTCGGGCCTGCTTCCCGGTTTGCGCAGCGGCGCCAGCGCGGGCGCAATCGGGATAATGGCAACAACCAACCCGATCGCGGCCTCAATGAAAATCTCGCGCGCGAAGTGCTCGAACTGCATACTCTTGGCGTGGGTGGCGGATATAGCCAGAGTGATGTGGCCGAATTTGCCCGCGCGCTCACCGGCTGGACGCTGCCCGGTCTGGCGCGCCTGTCCCGCTTTTCCGAAAAGCAGCCCGGCGGCGCTGCCTATGTTGGCGTTGCGCACGAACCCGGCACGCGGCGCATCATGGGGCGCAGCTATGCCGATACTGGCGAAGGCCAGGCGCTCGCCATTCTGGATGATCTCGCTGCGCATCCGGCCACCGCGCGCCATGTCGCGACCAAGCTGGCGCGTCATTTTGCCGGAGACGAACCGCCGCCCGCGCTGGTGACGCGGCTGGAGCGCGATTTCCGCGCCACCAATGGCGATCTGGGCAGCCTTGCGCGCACTTTGGTGAGCGCTCCGGAAAGCTGGGCACCCGGCCCGGTCAAATTCCGCCAGCCCTATGAGTGGTTCACGTCTGTTCTGCGCTTTACCGGAGTGGATGGCCTGAGCGAACAGCGGTTGAACGGCATCATGCGGCAGCTGGGGCAGGCCCCATGGCGTGCGCCCTCGCCCGCCGGATTTGACGATGTGGCAGACAGTTGGGCGGGGCCAGATGCGATTGTGCGCCGGGTCGAACTGGCAGAGCGGATCGCGCGCAACGTCCCGCCCGGCGATGTGCTGGAACGCGCCGCGCTCGCCTATCCCGATGCCCTGAGCGCCAACACACAAAGCTGGATTTCGCGCGCGGAAAGCGGATCTCAGGCGCTGGGCCTGCTGCTGGTCGCTCCTGAAATGATGCGGAGATAGTCAATGGCCGACACCACTCTCAACAGACGCGCAGTCCTGGCCGGGTCACTGGTCCTAGGCGCATCCGGCCTTGCCGCACCGCGCATGGCCTTTGCACAGGCGAGCGGGCACAAGAGCTTACTTTTCGTGCTGTTGCGCGGCGCGATGGATGGCATGGCGATGCTCGCCCCGACAGGCGATCCAGCGTTTGCGGGCCTGCGCGGCGCGGCGTTGCCCGACTATGACGGCGCGGCCAAACTCGGCGGCATGTTCGCGCTCCACCCCGCCTTTGCCGAGGTGGGCACAGCCTATGCGTCGGGAGAGGCTCTGTTCGTCCAGGCCACCGCCACATCCTATCGCGACCGCTCCCATTTCGACGGGCAGGACTTGCTGGAAAGCGGCGCTGCACAGGCGAACACGCGGCGCGATGGGTGGCTTAACCGGCTTGTCGGGATGATGGGGCAGGACGGCCCGCCCCGCGCTCTGGCGATTGCGCCGACCATGCCGCTTGCCCTGCGCGGCAGCGCTCCGGCGTCCAGCTATGCCCCGTCTGCCCTGCCCGATGCGAGCGCGGATTTCATCGACCGGGTCGCGCAGCTCTACAGCGAGGATGAGCAGCTGGGCGCGCTCTATGCCAAGGCGCTGGAGACGCGTGCGATGGCGTCGGATGACACTCTGCGAAACCTGCGCGATGCACAAAAGGCGGGCGAACTCGCCGCGTCGCTGATGCGCGGGGATGATGGTGCGCGCATCGCGATGATAGAGCTGGGCGGATGGGACACGCACGCCAATCAGCGCGGCGCATTTGCCCGGTCAGCGCGCAATCTGGACACACTGCTGGGGGCCTATGCCAAATCCATGGGGCCTGCGTGGAGCGACACTGTGGTGCTGGTGGCGACAGAGTTTGGCCGCACCGCGCGCTATAATGGCACAAACGGCACGGACCACGGCACGGCCAGCGCGGCATTGATGATGGGCGGCGCGGTGCGCGGCAAACGCGTGCTGGGCGATTGGCCGGGACTTGCCGAGCCACAGCTGTATCAAGGGCGCGACCTTATGCCGACAACATCGCTGGAAAGCGTGCTGGCCGGCGCGGTGGCCGAACATTTCGGGCTGGACCCTGCGCGCGCAATGGCTGACCTGTTCCCGGGGCGCGGCGGGCCGGTGATGAGCGGCCTGATCCGGGCGTAACCCTACTCGCCGGACGCCTCTGCCGCTTCACCCTTGATCGGGCTGGCCTCATTGGCGAGCACCCCTGCCACCATCGTCCACACGGCGACATTCTGGCGCAGCTGCACCTTGTCGATCTTGTCCAGGGTGTCATCGGGCGTGTGGTGCAGATCGAAATAGCGCGTCCCGTCTTGTTGGAGGTCAATGATAGCTCCGCCCTGATCGCGCAGGATGTTAATATCCGCCCCGCCGCTCGCGACAATGCTGGAATTGGCGACCCAGAACTGCGCGACCGCATTTGACAGTTTATCGTGCAACGCTGCGTTGGTTTCGCGGAAATTGCTCTCAAACCGCCAGATCCGGTCCGCGCCAAAATCGCTTTCAAGACCAACCGCAATCGGCTCATCGATATGCGCCTTGCTATAGGCTTTGGAGCCCCAAAGGCCCACCTCCTCTGCCCCCGCCAACAGCACGCGGATTGTGCGCAGCGGCTGGCCTGATCGCTCAACATGCAGGGCGGCGGCGGTGATGATGCCGCAGCCCGCGCCATCATCAAACGCGCCCGGCGCATTCCACCAGCTGTCCAGATGACACGCCAGCAGCACGGGCGGAAGCGACGGATCGCGTCCGACAATCTCGCCCACGACATTGCCGCTCATCGTGGTGCCAAGCAGGCGCGGGGTCAGCACCAGTTTCATGGTGATCGGCTTGCCATCGGCGCGGTCAAACATGCGCTCCAGATTGGCGGCATCGGGCAGGGACAGCGCGCCGGCGGGGATCGGCGTGGTGCGCGCGGGGAAACTGGTGCCGCCAGTATGCGGGTTGCGACCATTATCGGTGCCCACCGATTTGATCACCGTCGCGATAGCGCCCTTGCTCGCCGCGATGCTTGGCCCGAACCAGCGCACCGGCCCGGCAAAGCCATAATGCGAGCCGTCCATCGAAGGGCGCATCTGGTGGCTGATATAGGCGATCTTGCCTTTGAGGCTGCCATCGGGCGCGGCTGACAAATCACCCACGCTTTCGAATTCGACAACCTGCGCGGTGACACCCTCCAGCCCGGTAGAGGCGCTGTTGCCCAGCGGCTGAACCACCAGCGGCTGCGGGAACGGCTCAATCACCTGCGCGCTGTGTGTGTCGCCCGGAACCCATGTTTCCATCTCGAAGGGTTCATTCGCGACGTTGGCAAAGCCGCGCGTCTTCAGCCACGCCATCGCCCATTCGCGCGCGCGCGCCTCTGCCTCTGTGCCAGCCTGACGCGGGCCGACTTCGGTAGTCACCCCTTCGACAAAATCGAACGCGATTGTGTCGCCGTCCAGCGCGTCATTGGCGACTTTGGATAGCGATCCGGACGCAATTGCAGCCGCTTCATCCGCTCCAGGTGCGCCCTTCCCCTGCGCCGCATCGAAGGCGGCGGTTTGGGCAAATGCGAGACTGGCGGGGAGCGAGAGTGCGGCCAGCATGCTGGCGGCGACAAATGTGGGTGTTTTCATGGGAGCCATCGCTATCGCGGGGCTGCGTGCCTGTCCAGTTCGAGGGGCTTTTGCCCGGCTCTATCCAGCGTCGCGCAACGACGCCTGTGCATCGGCGAACGCCACAATCTGCGCACTTTCGGCCTCACGTTTGGCCTCACGTTTGGCCTTACTTTCGGCCACGTCATTGCGCGCTTGCTGCTTTGCCTTGTCAGCGTCACGGGCCTCTCCGATCTGGCCCAGCGCATTGCTGACCACACGGTTACGGCCTGCCCGCTTTGCCCGGTAAAGCGCGGCATCGGCGCGTTCATAGGCCCGCGCATAGGCTTCGCCCGGTTTCCATGCCGCGACGCCAAAGCTGGATGTGATGCTGATTTCAGGCCATAAGCCTTCATGGCGCTCCTCTGCGAACTGGATGCGCAACCGTTCGGCAAGGTTCGCGGCGGCACCCTCTGTGCAGTCCCATGCGAGGACGCAGAATTCCTCACCTCCAATGCGCCCGGCCAGATCGGAAGGGCGGATCGTGCGGAGAAAAACCTTGCCAAAGGTGGTGATCGCCTTGTCCCCGGCGGGGTGGCCCCACACATCATTCACCTGTTTGAAGTGGTCAATATCGGCCACGATAAGGCTCACAGGGACATCCTGCGTTGCGGCTCTGGTGATCATTGCCTGCGCATCCTCTTCGAATGCGTTGCGCACGGTCAGGCCGCTCAGCCTGTCAGTCTGGGTCGTGGATTTAAAGGCCTTGAACTGATCAGTCATGGCCGCCGCGATGACGACACCGGCCAGCATGAGTTTTCCGATCGCGCCCGTGACAACAAAGATCGCATGGCCAACGGATGCACGGTATTCCGCCGATGTCATCGCGCCATCAATTGCATAGACCAGAACCGGGCGGGCAAAGAACTGGATCGCGAGAAGCGAGAATATCCAGATCATTACGCGGTCTACCAGCTCGCGCGAACGGGCGAAGACGAGGATTTGCGTACCCATCACAAACATGACGCCGCAATAAAAATTCAGCCCGAACAGCCAGACCGTCATATCGCTCGCAGGATCGGTCAGACTTATCATGGAAATGGTGGCGACACCTCCCGCAGCCCAAACGCCAACTGGCGCGCGCTGCCCCAGCCTTGTGCAGGCGGACCATAGAAGTGTCGCAACAGCTGTCATGCTCAACACATTTACAGCGAGGCGATTGGCCGTCGCGCTGGGCAGGAACAGATAGTGATTGAAGAGAAAGCTGAGCCCGATGATGAGCGAGGCGACCACAAAGCCGAGAAGGTAGGTCATGCTGCGGTCGCGTCGCCAAATCAGGAATGACGCGAGCGCAAAGATCAGCGCCATCACGGGATTTATCAATCCCAGCACTTGATCAGACACCACACATACCCCTCGATTACCATGAAGATCCGAGTGTAGGCGGATGCGGGTTAAAGGGCCGCTAACCGTTTGGCGGTTTTGTCATATTTGTCACCAGTACCCGGAGAGTGGGAAGAAGGGATTACAATTGGCGCGCCCGCGTCAGTTGCGGCGACCAGCCACTTTAGCCAGCCTTGCGCTTGGCAAGGGAGACAACCTGTGCCCCTTGAATGTCGCGGGCAGTATCCGCGCCCGGCGGCGTGTCTTCGGCGGGGACTGCACCATCTATGACCACGCGGTTGCGGCCGCTGTCCTTGGCTTCGTAAAGGGCTCTGTCGGCTCTGTCGAACAGGGTCTTGTACCCTTCCCCATGGCGAATCTCGGCGACGCCAAAACTCACGGTAAAGGGCTCATGCGGGTCGCTTCCGCGCTGGGTGCTTGATGCGGCGGCCAACCGGATACGATCAGCGAGGCGGGCGGCTGGCTCCTCCGGGCAATCCCACACCGCAACACAGAATTCCTCTCCGCCAACACGTCCAGCCACATCGGTGCCCCGGATCTTGCCTGTCACGATCTCTCCAAACCGCGCGATCACGCGGTCTCCGGCGGCATGGCCGAACGTATCATTGACGCGTTTGAAATGGTCGATGTCGCAAACGATCAGGCTGACCGGTTTGCCATCCGGCACAGCCTTTGCCAGCATAACGCGTATCTCACGTTCAAAGGCAGAGCGCGTGTGCAGGCCGGTCAACGGATCGCTGACAGCAAATTCGCGGTCGCGGCGCATATTATCGAGGACAACCATCGCAATCAGCGACAACGCCAGCATCAGTGCGAGCAGCGATGACAGAACCACATTCAACGATCCAAATGCCGATGCCTGATATTCGGCCATGGTCATCTGGCTTTGCGACAGAATGGTCATACAGGGCCGCATAACGGCGTATCCGGCCAGAACTACGAATGTCCAAAGGAGCGCACGGTCGCCGATGTTGCGGGGCGCAACCCGCCATTTCGCCTGTGCAGCCAGAGCGAACAGGATGCCCATATTGAAATTCTGCACCATCAACAGCACGCTTTGCTGTTCATAGGAGCGCGCGAAATAGAGGATTGGTGTGACCATTGCGGTGAGCAAGAGCATGGCCGCCACAGGACTGCGCTGGCGATCGCGCTTTGCCACGCCCCAGATCATGGCGATGACGGCAAATGTCGCGTTCCAATGGAACAACAGAATATCATACGGCGCGAAATTCCAGGGAACGGCTCCCTGAAGAATAATTCCGAGGCAAAATGCAAAGGCCCAATACCCGAAGGCAAGCACATGAATGCGCGACCGGTCCGTCCACCACAAGGCGAACAGCACGGCAGCAAAGATCGCCATGATGCCAGGGATGATAAAGGTGAGTATCTGCGCTTGCATTAATTGGTCGGGCTCCGGGCAGGACTACCTACGCGCGCTTAGTTGCGAGCAGGTTAATGGCGCTTCGGGTAGGCGCGCGGAGATGCGGAGCGACTAGATCATTGAATCGGAAAGAGGAAAGGCGGCGCATGTGCTGGCTGTCAGCCGCCCTTTTTAGCCTCTGCCGCCAGTCCTTGCGGTCAGCCCCCGCTCGCCCGCAGCAATGCAGTGGTGCCGAACGGAGCGGCTTGAACTGCGGCGTCCTCTCCGGCACCCTCGGCCACATTATCGGCATTCACGACCCGGTCCCGGCCATTTGATTTGGCCGCGTAAAGCGCCGTATCCGCCCGCGCGAACAGGTCTTCATAGGTTTCCCCGGGGCGCGCAGTGGCAAGGCCAAAGCTGGCCGTTAGCCGGATATCGTCGCTCAGCCCTTCATGTTCGAGCCGCCCGAAAGCCTTCCTGATCCGGTCAGCCAGCCGCTCTGCCGGGGCACTGTCGCAATCCCAGACCGCGATGCAGAATTCTTCGCCGCCAATCCGTCCGCATTTGTCGCAATCGCGCACCATATCGCGGATCAGATCGCCAAAGCCCGCGATCGCAAGGTCGCCCGCCTGATGCCCCCAGATATCGTTCACCTGCTTGAAGTGATCTATATCGGCCACCACCAGGCTGAGTGAGCGCCCCTCCGTCTGGGCACGCGGCAGCATCGTGCGCATGGATTGTTCGAATGTGGCCCGGTTCAAAAGCCCGGTCAGCGGATCGCGTGAGTTGCTCTCGCGCATCGAGATGGTCCATTCGATAATGGTCGCCCCGATAAGGACCATCGCACTGATCACCGACTTGATCCCGAGGACCAGCCCGATCAGCGAGTAATAGACAGATTCGCGATAGACCTCGGCGGGGATCGAGCGTTCAAACATCAACGTCAAATTGGGCCGGATGACAAAATCCGCGGCCTGAAACGCGACCACCGCGATAATCGCGATATCAATGACGCTGCGACGCGATGACATCAACAGGGTCGTCGCGCCCATCGCGAACATGACGCCATACCCCATGTTGACGATAATCAGGCGCGGGCCAACATCGTTGGTAATGTTGACCGCCAGTGCGAGGACAGCAGCGGTCAGCACGTAAACGACGATCATGCTGGGAATGTGCAATTGCTGCCCCGCGCGTTCGCACAGCGACGCGAGGTAAACGATGCATCCGGTCGCGTAAAACGCCTGCGTCAGGTGAAACAGATAGGGCAAATCGGCGGGCAGGAAATGCGTCGTCAGAAATCCGGCTGCGAACAGGACATAGCCGATCGCAAAGCCGAGCACGTGCCGCTTCAACCCTCCGGCCCACCAGAAAACCGCAAACGTCACAGCGAACAAAAGCGCCATCAGCGGTGTCAAAAGTCCAAGTATTTGAGTTTGCATCGTCGCGACCGGCTCCCGTCCGAAAGCGATAGGTGGATAAGGTTAACACCCTCTTTCAGACTCACGCTTGAAAGGTGTGCAATTCGATGGCGCAAGAGAAACTCCTGTCGCGGCAAACCCGCCTTGCCGCTCCCTCTTGCTCACATGCGCCAGTGCCCCTATCTCGCGCTCAACAAATCCATCCCAATTCCAGTTTCAAGGAACGACCCCATGGCCGCGCAATACGCCTATGTAATGAAAGGCATGACCAAGAGTTTCCCCGGTGCAAACAAGCCCGTGCTCTCCGACATCAGTCTGCAATTCTATCAGGGCGCAAAGATCGGCATTGTCGGCCCGAATGGCGCTGGCAAATCCACCCTGATGAAGATCATGGCCGGGATCGACACCGATTTCTCGGGCGAGGCATGGCCGGGTGAGAACATCACGGTCGGTTATCTGCCGCAGGAACCGCAGCTTGATGAAAGCAAGACCGTGCTCGAAAACGTCAAGGATGGCGCGCGCGAAACCGCTGATCTGGTTGAGGAATTCAACGCTGTCTCGGCCCAGATGGCCGAACCCGATGCCGATTTTGAGGCACTGGGCGACAAGATGGCAGACCTTCAGGGCAAGATTGACGCGGTCGACGGCTGGACGCTCGACAACCAGCTCGAAATCGCGATGGAGGCCCTGCGCTGCCCGCCATCCGACATGGGCGTGGAGAGCCTTTCGGGCGGTGAGAAGCGCCGCGTCGCGCTCACCCGTCTGCTGATCCAGAAGCCGTCGATCCTGCTGCTGGACGAGCCGACTAACCACCTTGATGCCGAATCCGTTGAATGGCTGGAAAACCATCTCAAGGAATATGCCGGCGCTGTCCTGATGATCACCCACGATCGCTATTTCCTTGATAACGTGGTGGAATGGATCCTCGAACTCGATCGCGGCACCTATTATCCGTATGAGGGCAATTACTCGACCTATCTGGAAAAGAAGGCGAAGCGTCTGGAGCAGGAAAGCCGCGAGGAATCGGGCAAGCAAAAGGCCCTGCAACGCGAGCTGGAATGGATCCGTCAAACCCCCGCCGCCCGCCAGACCAAGTCAAAGGCCCGCGTGCGCAAGTTTGAAGAGCTGCAAGACGCCCAGTCCGGCCGCGCGCCGGGCAAGGCGCAGATCGTCATTCAGGTGCCCGAACGCCTCGGCGGCAAGGTGATCGAGGCCAAGAACATTTCCAAAGCCTATGGCGACAAGCTGCTGTTCGAAGACCTCTCCTTCATGCTGCCTCCGGGCGGCATTGTCGGCGTGATCGGCCCCAATGGCGCGGGCAAATCCACCCTGTTCAAGATGATCACCGGACAGGAAACGCCCGACACCGGCACCATCGAAATCGGCGACACCGTGCACCTTGGCTATGTCGACCAGTCGCGCGATGATCTGACGCCGACCAACAATGTCTGGGAGGAAATCTCCGACGGTCTCGATTACATGCAGGTCAACGGCCACGACGCCTCGACCAGAGCCTATGTCGGCGCGTTCAACTTCAAGGGCGCGGACCAGCAGAAAAACGTTGGCAAGCTATCGGGCGGCGAGCGCAACCGTGTGCATATGGCCAAGATGCTGAAACAGGGCGGCAACGTCCTGCTGCTGGATGAGCCGACCAACGATCTGGACGTCGAAACGCTGGGCGCACTGGAAGACGCCATCGAGAACTTCGCCGGCTGCGCCGTGGTAATCTCGCACGACCGCTTCTTCCTGGACCGCCTGGCCACCCACATTCTGGCGTTTGAGGGCAACAGCCACGTCGAATGGTTCGAGGGGAACTTCGAGGCGTATGAGGAAGACAAGCGGCGGCGTCTGGGTGACGCAGCGGATCGGCCTACGCGGTTGGCTTATAAAAAGCTGACTCGGTGAAAGCCTTAATCAAGGAGTTGTGGTTTGAAGCAGCGCTAGTTGTTGCTGGGCTTCTTGTTATTGCTCTCGGACTTGGTGGATTTTTCCTAGCAGCCCATCTTGGTCCGTCAGAAGGACGCGCCCAGATAGGCGACTTCGTGGGCGGCACCACAACGCCGATTTTGACCGCAATAACATTCATCGGGGTTCTGGTAGGCATTGCTTTACAACGACGCGAATTGATAGCCACAAGAGGCGAGCTCGAACTAACTCGGCAAGAAACTGCAAATTCTGCGAAAGCGCTGAAAGACCAGGCAGACGCCATCAAAATTCAGAACTTTGAACGAACGCTTTTTGAGAGTTTGTCTTTTTTGAATTCAATTTCCGAGGGACTACGAATTACGCAGTATGATGGGACTCGAACACTCGAAGGACGAGAGTGCTTTCATCAATTTCATAGATCGCTGTGGAATGGTCTGAGACATGCCGAGTATGGAGCCTACAATACTGAAACGATCCTTGAAGAAGGTCTTCTCGCAGATCAAATGAGATCGATATCTCCTAAGCTAGCTTCGTACTATCGGACACTATTCAATATATACAGATACATTGATGACTCTGAATTTCGCGACAATATATTCTACGGTCGCATTGTGAGAGCTCAGCTTGACGAATTCTTTTTAGCGATACTATTTTACAACGCCCTGACTGAGAGAGGTTCAAGGTTTCAACGATATATTATTGCGTATGATATTCTAGATAACTTGCGGCCCGAACTGTTGGCACACAGATCCCATGAGCATTTGCTTGAGGCTTTGCAGCCTCCCGATGGTGAGGAGCAAGAAGAAGCCCCGCTCTAGCTAATTTGCTGTTTATCTCCCTCCGCTCGCCCTGAGCCTGTCGAAGGGCTGTTCTTCACTTTCGCCGGTGGTGCAGAATGGAAGTACAGGGCTTCGGAAGCGAAGCTGGCCAAGGGCCACCGGCTCAGCCCGAACGGTGTTTTCGTTTTTTGCTGTTCTGCCCGCTCTTCTTCCCACAGCACCAAAGTAAGCTGGATCCCGGATCACGTCCGGGATGACGAAAGGGAGGAGTATGCGGCGATGCCGGTCGCGTTGTGCAATGCCCCTCCACCCCAACACCTAACCCGTCAACCCTGCGAAGGCAGAGGTCCAGCTGCCTTCAAGGCCATCCGCGCCGCTCCAAACACACCTCGCCCGCCGACCAAGCAAACCGCAACGCTCTCTGTTTTCCTACTCAGCCCGCGCCCGATATGGTCGCCTGCGCCGCTACCCCAAGGTCGCCCACACCGCTCACCCGCAACCACCCCGCCCCACAGGACACCACGCCACGCTAAAGTCACACCCGCACAGCGAAAACCGCACACAACCCGCTCAATTCATTACATTTCACCAGAACGGCGCTGTCAGAAAACCCTCACGAGTGTCAACTCCAACGCCCAATCAATCCTGCTCAAACGCCGGTTGCCTATCAAAGTTAACCGCGTCCTTTACGCCGCTTTAACCACTGCGCCGCCATTCCTAGCTCCCAAAGCCGTATTCGGGGCGAACGCGGTCAAATGGGGAAGCGGGCACATGCTGGCAGAGGCGCTGACACAAGAGGCGATCACTTTGGACGTATCGGTCCTGATCGGCTTGCTTGTCTGCTCCGCGGGAATGGGCGCGGTCGCAGTGCATGGCGGCATGTGGGTGCTGAAGCGCTGGCGCGGCTTGCAAGCAGACAGAAGGGCCGAACACGCGCTTGCGGGCATGCTGCGCAAAGGCGATGTGGCGCGAGAGATTGATGCGAGCGCAAAGCGGCTTGAGGATCGGCCCGCCTCGCGGCCAGCAGATCAGATTGAGCGGGCAGACACGATGGTGCGCGCGCGGGTTGACCACATGCGCGAGGTCCAGAGCATCTGGGGCTCGGCCGCACGGCACAAAACGCTGGGTCAGGTGGCGGAAATCATGCGCCGCTCGGTCCGCCGCGCACACTCGCAAACGCCAGACAGCGGCGACGCTGTGTTCGAGGTGGAAGGCCACGGATTTACGATCCTGATGCGCGGGGCGCAGGAGGCTGACACTGGCGCAATTGCGAAGCGCCTGCGCCGTGAGCTGGCCCGCAGCCGGATTGACGGCTTGGCCGACAATCTGCGCATCACGGCAAGTTTCGGGCTCGCCGGGCGGCGCAAGGGAGAGAGCTATACAATGTGGCGTGCGCGCGCCGAAACAGCTCTGAAAATGGCGAATGCGCGCGGCGAAGACCAGATCGTTGAGGCGAGTTTTGTTGAAGAAGTAAAGCTGCTGCCCCCACCCTCAATCGCGCCCTCACCTGCAGCGGCGACTGCACAGGCGGCCTAGGTGCTCGATTGTCAGGGTGCCACCCAGCCCCCTTGCCATTCGCCTCCGTCGCTCAAGGTAAAGCGGGTCCGCACATGGCCCGTATGCGCGAGATACAGCCAGTCAAGCTCGCTCAGAGTGATCAACATGACGGCAAAGTTATCGCGCGCCGGGATGAGTTGTTCGTCACTGGGTTCAACCCCCTCCAGCTCTGGCGGCAGGCCCGATGTCGGAATGTCCGAGGCAGCGCCAGGACCGTCGCCCATGTAGCAGCGCCGGGCAAAATTTGATCCGTTGTCCCACGCCGTCTGCGTCATCGGAGCATCGCGCAATATCTCGGCAGTGCCGCGCACGCGGATCTGAATCTTGGCACCCTTGTCATAGAACAGCACGGCGACGCGCGGATCGGCTTCAATGGGTGCGACTTTCGGGGCACGGGTGTCGGTATGAAAGCGCAGCGTCCAGGCGCTCGCATCAAACTCGCGCAGGACCATGGTGCGTGCATCAACATCGCTCGTGACGACGGCGGGCGTGTGCATCGGGCTCTTGCGGTCCCGGGCAGCGCGGATCAGGCGATTGGTGAGATCGGTACGGACATCGTCGAGATTATCAAACATGGCCAGCGATGTGGGGAAAAGTGCCCTGCGGGGCAAGCGTCGAGGAGCTCAGCCATCGCCTGTTCATGAAACAGCTGTATAACCTTAACAACAAGCTGACAGAGCGGTTAAGTCTGGCGACAGATCGCCCTTTGTATCAGTAGGTATCAATCGAGCCGTAGGTGGTGGGGCGGCAACACTGGAGGCTTTAATGAACATCACCCTGTTACTCAGGGGCAGCGCACTTTCGGCTATCGCCGCCGCACTCGCCTTTGTCGTCACCCCAGTCCCCGCCGAAGCGGCCAGCACGTCTTCTGCCACGTCCAGCGAATCGAGCGCCTCCACCAGCGCCGAGCAGCCCCGTGGTGAACGCCGTGGTCAACGCCGGGCAAACCGCCAGCGGGCGCGCTCCAACAATCGCGGCAACCGGCAGCAATCGCGTCAGGATAACCGTGGCAACCGGCAGAACGCACGCCGCGCAAATCGCAGTCCGAATGTCGGTGCGGTGCGCAGCGAGGTGAACCGCTCTGAACGGCGTGTACAGCGTGCAAACCGTGTGGATCGTCGCAGCGAAAACCGCGCGAACCGTGTCGATCGCCGCAGTGACAATCGTGCCAATCGTGTTGAGCGGCGCGGTGACAACCGGGCAAACCGGCTTGACCGCCAAGGCCGCAATGGCGCCGCCAACCGCGTCGACCGTCGCACTGATAACCGCGCCAATCGCATTGAGCGTCGGGGCAACAACCGGGCGAACCAGATCGAGCGTCGCGGTGATCGCCGCGCGGGCCGGATTGAACGCGGTGATGCGCGTGAGAACCGCCGGGTTTTTGGCCGGGAGGTGCGCGGCAATGGTGCGCGCGCTGATCGCCGCAATGCCGGCCGGGACCGCGGTGTCTTTGGTGATGAAGTGCGGCAGATCCGTCAGCGGGCAAATCGCGCCGCCACCCGCAATGTCAACGGCAACCGCAATGCGCGCCGGGATGGCTTTCGCAATGGTGTCCGGGCAGAGCGCCGGGGCAACCGCGCCGAGAACCGCCGCATCCGCAACCGGGCAGAGCGTCGCGGCTTTCGCAACGGCGTAAGAGCCGAGCGTCGCGCAGATCGCCGGGACGACCGTCGCTTCCGCAACAACCGGAATTTCCGTGGCGGTCGCTTCAACAACAATCGTCAGTTCCGGGGAGGCAACTTCCGCCGGTGGGATCGCGGCTGGCGCAACAATCGCCGGTTCGGGTGGAGAGGGTTCCGCGCACAGAACCGTCGCGCCTTCCGTCTTGGCCGGTACTACGCACCCTTCCGTGGCCATTTCTACAACCGCGTCGGCGTGGGCTTCTTCCTTGATAGCCTGTTCTTCCAGCCGCGCTACTTCATCAACGATCCGTTCGCCTTCCGCCTGCCGGATGTCTACGGGCCCTATCGCTGGGTGAGGTATTATGACGATGTCCTGCTGGTCGATATCTATACTGGCGAAGTTGTCGACGTTATCAATGACTTCTTCTGGTAAGCACGTCCTCCGGGAAATCTCACACCAACCACAACGCAACCCCGCCGGAGCAATTCGGCGGGGTTTTTGTTTGCCCTCCCTGCGCCGTTTGCTAATTCTGGCGCCATGGCGACCAAGACGAACATTCCCGATGCCGATGCACTCAAACGCGTGGGCAAATCTGTGCGAGAGCGGCTGGCGGCTGATCCCGGCGTTTACAAGATCGACACTGACAAAGCCGAAATTTACGCGGTGGGTGATTTCCTGTCGCCCAAGGAATGCCAGCGCCTTTGCGTGATGATAGACCTGACCGCGCGCCCGTCCAGCCTGCACGAAATCGGCTATGATAGCGGCTTTCGCACCTCCTATTCAGGCGATCTTGATCCCAATGACAGCTTTGTGAAAAGCATCTCGCGCCGGATTGACGATCTGCTGGGCGTAAACCCCATCATCGGCGAGGCTATTCAGGGCCAGCGCTATCTGCCGGGACAGCAATTCAAACCGCATAATGACTGGTTCTACACCTCCGAGAAATACTGGGAGAGCGAGCGTAAGCGTGGCGGCCAGCGATCATGGACAACGATGGCCTTCCTCAACACTGTCGAAGAAGGCGGTGAGACGCATTTCACCGAAGTCGGCATAAAGATTGTGCCAAAACCCGGCGTCCTTCTGATCTGGAACAACGCGCTGAAGGATGGCTCGCCCAACGAGAACACGATCCACGCCGGCACCCCCGTGGTGAAGGGGAACAAATACGTCATCACCAAATGGTATCGCACCCGCAAATGGCAGTAGGAAAGCGCCGAAACGCTTTCCCATGCCAGCTCAGCCTTTGGCCAGCGCCTCGGCGATCAGTTTGCGGGTCGGCTCCACGCCGTACAGCTTGATAAAACTGCCCATGCGCGGGCCTTGTTCGCTTCCCAACAGCGTCTCGTAAAGCGCACGGAACCAGTCGCGCAGATTTTCGAAGCCGAAGTCCTCGCGCTTGCCGATCTCGTAGACCATCGTTTGCAAAACCTCGGCATCCGCATCATCCGGCGCTGCGGCCAGTTGCGCGTCGAGCTCAGTCAGAGCCAGAACCTCTGCACCCTGCGGTGCGCGCTTTGACAGCGTCGGCGCAACGAAATCGCGGTTATAGTTCACCGCGCATTCGATCAGGCCCATCAGCTTGGGATCAGTGACCGGCTGGCCGGTATAGCTTGCAACATAGTCGGCAAGGTTTTCCGGCGTCGCCTCCAGCCCCAGAACACTGACCAGATTGAGCAGCAGGCTGTAAGGCACGCTCAGTGTATCGCCAGAACCCTCGGGCATTTCGACGACGCGATCAGTACGGGTCTGGAGCAGGCTCCACACCGGATTGCCCAGCCTCTTGTCGAGCGGCTGGTCCGTCAGGCGCTCACGGAACTGCCAGTAATCGTCAATCGCCTTGGGGATCACGCCCGCGTGCAGTTGCTTTGCGCTCTTGGGATTGGGGAAGATGTAGAAGCCCAGGCTCTCTTCCGAACCATAGGTGAGCCACTCCTCAATCGTCAGGCCATTGCCCTTGGACTTGGAAATCTTCTCTCCATTGGCGTCTAGGAACAGCTCGTAGATCAGCCCCTCGGGCTTGTTACCGCCCAGCACACGGGCGATCTTGCCGCTTTGCACGCCGCTGTCCGTCAGATCCTTGCCATACATTTCGTAATCAACGCCCAGCGCGACCCAGCGCATCGCCCAGTCGACCTTCCACTGGCACTTGGCCATGCCGCCCAACGCGCTTTGCTCGATCACGCTGCCGTCTTCATCGGTAAACCGGATCATACCGGCTGCCGCATCGACGACTTCAATCGGAACCTGCAACACCGCACCCGTCGTCGGGCTGATCGGCATCAGCGGAGAATATGTCTTGCGCCGTTCCTCACGCAGCGTCGGCAGCATGATGTCGAGGATCGCGTCGAAATTGGTCAGCACGCCGCGCAGGGCATCGTCGAACTCGCCCGCATTGTAGCGTTCCGATGAACTGACAAATTCGTATTCAAACCCGAAGCGGTCCAGAAATTCGCGCAGCATCGCGTTGTTGTGGGCAGCAAAGCTTTCATACTTGTCGAACGGATCGGGGATGCGGCTCAGCGGCTTGCCCAGATGCGCGGTCAGCATCTCCTTGTTCGGCACGTTATCCGGCACTTTGCGCAGGCCGTCCAGATCGTCAGAAAACGCCACGAGCCGCGTTGGCGCGCCGCCAGTCAGCGCCTCATAGGCGCGGCGCACCAGCGTGGTGCGCAACACTTCCTGAAAGGTGCCGATATGCGGCAGGCCTGATGGACCATAGCCCGTCTCGAACAGAACCGGTTCAACCTGTCCGTTCTTGGCGGGTTTGCCGTCCCGCAGCCGCTTGGCGAGGCGCTGGGCCTCCTGAAAAGGCCATGCCTTTGAAGTGCGGGCAGCTTGAACGAGGTCGGTTTCTGTCATCATAGCGCGTCTCTATTGCGTGATAGCCATGTTGCAAGAGCGAAAGCGTACAAACGGTTCCGTCAGAGTTCAGGGGTTGTTTCCCGCAAAGTTGACACACCTGACACCGTGTCAATTTCCCAAAACACCTCTTTTATTCGTAATTACAGGGCCTTGCCCTCGCACCGCGAAGTTGACACCTATGCAGCGCACCGTCTCCACGGCCGGACCGGATTCACAGCGCCAGCGGCGGGGCAAAATCGAAACGCGGTGTATCAGGGCGCAGGAAAGTAGGACAGCAATTGCGCGCAATGCGCATCGCAGGCCTATGTATTCCGGTGGAAATTGCGTTGAATTGGGCTACCAGAGGCTTTGCCGAATGCAGTTATTCAACTAGTGCGTGCTTCCTGTGCTCTTCAAAATGCGCCCTTTTCTTCTGTCCCTCATGCTCGCCGCAATCGCCTTGCGCAGCGTGCTGGGCGCGCCGTGTTGCATGGAGCCGTTGAGCGCCGCTGAACCGACGCTTGGCGAGCATTCGGCGCATTCTGGCCATGGTGCGGTAGGATCACATTCAGGCGATCACGGCGATCATTCCGGGGACGATCCCAGCGCTAATCCATGCTGCTCTGCCTGCGGCCCCACCCTGCCGCCAGACCAGCCGGTCTTGACCGCCCGCACCGCTCCGATGACCTTGCCCGAGCCCGCGCCTGTGCGCACTTTGGCGACGCGTCCGCCTTTTCCCGCTTATGAGGCAACCGGTCCACCCGTCTTGATCTGACCCCAAACAATCAGATCAATTCGGAGAATACACATGAAATCGCTTTTCAGGGCGGGCAGTCTGCTCGTCTCTATCGGCTGCGCATTCGCGGTCACCCCTGCTTTCGCCGACGACACTGCTAGTGACGGGCACAGCATCGACAGTCTCGACCATGCGCCCATCGGTGTGATGGGTGACCACCGCCACAAAAAGGGCGAATGGATGGTCAGCTATCGCCTGATGCACATGGATATGGCCGGCATCCAGATCGGCACAGACAGTGTGACGCCAGAACAGGTGGCGACCACGGTTCCCAACCGCTTCTTTGGCAATCCGGGACAGCCGCCCACCCTTCGCATTGTGCCCACCTCCATGCGCATGGACATGCATATGGCGGGCGTGATGTACGGTGTGAGCGACGATGTGACCCTGATGGTGATGGGCAATTACATCACCAAGGAGATGGACCACATCACCTTTCAGGGCGGCATGGGCACCAATCGACTGGGCACATTTCGAACCCGCACGGCGGATATCGGCGACACCAAAGTTGCGGCGCTGATCGGGCTTTCAGACACCATCCTCTTCAATGCAGGAATTTCGCTGCCCACCGGCACGATTACCGAGGAGGACGATATCCTCACGCCAATGGACGGCAACCCGACAGTGCGCACGCCCTATCCGATGCAGATCGGGTCGGGCACTTTCGATCTGGAGCCGGGCATCACCTATCGCGATCAAAACGCCAGGTTTGGCTGGGGCGCGCAGTTGCGCGGCACGATCCGGCTGGGCGATAACGATGAGGGCTATTCCTTTGGCAACAAGGCGATGGCCACCATCTGGGGCGCAGCCGCGCTTTCACCGGCGGTCTCGGTCTCTGCGCGGATGCAGGCGGAGACGCTGGGCCGCGTCGATGGGACAGACCCTTTGATTGCAGGGCCTGTGCAAACGGCGAATCCTGATTTTCAGGGCGGCGAGACTGTGACAGCTTTTGCGGGCATGAACTTCGCTGTGACGGGAGGCTCCTTGAAAGGCTGGCGACTCGGGGTCGAGGGCGGCCTGCCTGTGGTCCAGGATCTGAACGGCCCGCAAATGCCGACTGACTACACGCTGACCGTGGGTATTCAGAAGAGCTTCTGAAGCAACTCAACCACACCGCACTATTGTGCGAAAGGCGAGTGGGCACATTTACATATGCCGTCCGCTCGCCCATTTTCCATGCGTCGTGACTTTGCCCCCTTCCCCCTCCCCTCAAGGCCCTTTATCGCCCGAACCCGTCCCGCTGCCCGCGATCCATGCGAGCCATGGCGGCAATTGGCTGCGTGCCCCGAACGGGGAGACGGGCGCCGTGTCGAAGGGCGATGCGATCATGGCAGCGGCAGATACGCCGATCCTGATGCTGAATGCGCCGCTGGTCGCAAACCGGCTGGGCTACCCTGACCTGTCCGGCCTCGATCTGCTGGAGCTGTTCGCCTTCGTCCATCCGGCGCGCTTTTGCGTGCCGACCCCGCGCGGATTGGCGCAGGCGCTGGAAATGGAAGAGCCTGCTGGTGATGAAGATGTGCCGCACTTCCTGCAACGCGCGGGCGGCGCACTGATCGCGGCGTGTGAAGACCCTGAATGGTTTGAACGCAGCGGCGCATGGTCCACACTGCAATCGCTGGAGCGGCTGCGCTGGCCATGGGCGCAAGTGCTCAAACCGCATATCGCGCGGCCTGAAAAGGCGGAGAAGTGGCTGTTTTCCATGTTGCCCGAATGGGAGGAAGCGGGCGAGCGCGCCCCACCCCGCCAGGTGGAAATACCACCCGCCGATATTCTCGCTCAGCTTGATGAGCTGACAGGAGAAGGATCGGAAAGACGCGAGGGTCAGCGGGAATATGCGCAGGATGCCGCCCGCATCTTTGCGCCCCGGACGCGGGCCGAAGTGCCGCATATCGCGCTCGCTCAGGCGGGGACCGGCATTGGCAAGACGCTGGGTTATCTCGCACCGTCATCGCTGTGGGCCAACGCGTCGGGCGGCACGGTCTGGGTCTCCACCTTCACCAAGAACCTGCAACGCCAATTGCGCTCCGAAAGCCGCCGCGCCTGGCCCGTGAAGCGCCCCGACGGGACGCCGCCCGTGGTCGTGCGCAAGGGGCGCGAGAATTACCTCTGCCTGCTCAATCTGGAAGACGCGCTGCAAGGCGGCTTTGCCGGACGGCCCGCAATCCTCGCGCATCTGGTCGCGCGCTGGGCCGCTTTCAGCCGCGATGGAGACATGATCGGCGGCGATTTGCCCGGCTGGCTGAGCACACTGTTTCGCAAACGCGGCATTGCCGCCCTCACCGATCAGCGCGGCGAATGCATTTATGCGGGCTGCCCGCATTACCGCAAATGCTTCATCGAACGCGCCGCCCGCGACAGCGCTCAGGCCGATCTGGTGATCGCCAATCATGCGCTGGTGATGGTCAATGCGGCAAGAGGCCGCGATCATGCACAGCGCCCCACCCGCGTTATCTTCGACGAGGGGCACCACGTGTTCGAAGCGGCAGATTCGACATTTGCCGCGACGCTTTCCGGACAGGAGGCGATTGAGCTGCGCCGCTGGATCATGGGTCCGGAACGGAAGAACCGGGGCCGCAGGCGGGGCCTTGCCGCGCGCCTCGCCGATGTCGCCAGCTATGACGATGCAGGCGGCGACGCGATCGAGGCTGCGTGCGAGGCTGGCGCGGCATTGCCCGGCGATGGCTGGCTGCAACGCCTCAATGAAAACGAGCCCTCCGGCCCGCTTGAACACTTGCTCGCTGCTGTGCGTCAGGCCGTCTATGCCCGCGATGAAAGCGGCGGCGCCGAAGCCGGATACGGGATCGAGACCGAGGCAAGCGGGCTTCCGGGCGAGGTCATCGAAGCCGCCGGCGCAGGAGCCGCCGCCCTAGCCGCGATCCGAGTGCCTCTGATCCAGTTGGGCGGACGATTGGAAGCGATCATGGCGGAACCGCCCGACTGGCTTGACGGTCAGGGCCGTGCGCGGATTGAAGGCGCGCGCCATTCGCTGACATGGCGGATTGATCTGCTGGCTGCGTGGGAGGCATTGCTGGCGCGGCTGGGCGGCCCTGCTGATCCCGAATTTGTCGATTGGCTGGCCGTCGACCGCTCTGACGCGCGCGAGTTTGATGTTGCCATCCACCGCCGCTGGCTCGACCCGATGAAACCGTTCGCGCGCACCGTTCTGGAGCCTGCGCATGGCGTGATGTTGACCAGCGCAACCCTGACCGACCGGATCGATGACGAGAGCAAGGCATGGGATGCCGCCATCACCCGCTCCGGCGCGGCCCATATCGAAAGCGTACCGCTGCTGTCCGCCGCGCAAAGCCCGTTCGATTATGCCGCGCGCGCCGAGGTGCTGATCGTTACTGATATCAAACGCGGCGATCTGCCGGGGCTGGCCGGAGCCTATGCGCGCCTGATCGAAGCCTCACAGGGCGGCGTGCTGGGCCTGTTCACCGCCATCCGCCGCCTGCGCGCGGTGCATGGCCGCATTGCCGACCGGTTGGCGCGCGAAGGCCTGCCGCTGTTTGCGCAGCATGTCGATCCGATTGACACCGGCACACTGGTAGATATTTTCCGCGATGATCCCCGCGCCAGCCTGCTGGGCACCGATGCGTTGCGCGATGGGGTGGATGTGCCGGGCAGATCGCTGCGCTGTGTCGTGCTGGAGGCTGTCCCATGGCCGCGCCCCGACATCCTGCACAAGGCGCGCCGTGCCGCGAACGGCGGTAGCCAGTATGACGACCGGATCATCCGTGCAAAACTGGCGCAGGCATTTGGCCGCCTGATCCGGGGCAAGGATGACAGTGGGCATTTCGTGGTCCTCTCCGCCGCCTTTCCCAGCCGCCTCCTCAGCGCATTTCCACAAGGGACCATGGTGCGCCGCGTCACTCTGGATGAAGCATTGGCACGCATCAGCGAGGGGCTGATCGGCGAAACGTCCACCGCAGCCGCCGAAATCGCTGGCACCCTGGACGATGATATTCCAGATAGGTTCGCATGATCGAACAGTGGGATTATATCGTTCGGGTGATCGGTATCGGCGCATCGCTTATGCTGATTGCGCAGTTGTCTGCTGGTGAAGTCCGGTCGCAAGTCAAATTGCCTGCGCTCGGCATGATCGTGGGCGTTGTCGCCTATCTGATGAATTCGACACCTTTTATCCTTCCCGCCGGACCGATCGACCCATGGATCGACTTGCCTTCGCTTTCTGTTCCGTTCTGGATCTGGCTGTTTGCGCGCAACCTGTTTGAACGTGAGCCGCCCTTGCGCGTTACGCTTGTCGTTGCGCTCACGCTGGTTGCGGCGTGGTTCGTTAGCAATTTCATGACTTTACCTGTCAGACTTGGTTTCTACGTCATTCATTTCGTTTCGCTCGGACTTATCGTCGACCTTGCGCGGGTCGCCTTTCGAGGGCGCGATGATGACCTGGTCGAACAGCGCCGCGTGATCCGGGTTTGGCTGCCGCTGCTGGTCGCGGCTCAAGCGGGCACGGTGCTCATTGCCGAACTCATCTCAGCCCCGGCCGATCCGCCCGCCACGATGCGGCTGTTCCATGCCGTGATGATTTTCGCGCTAACGGTTTTCGCAGGGCTTGCGCTGCTGCGCACGGAGCCGGAACTGTTGCTGCAAAGCGCGCGGGAGGAGCCTGCGCCCGATGCTTTAGAGTTGCCGGAGATGAGCCCTTCGGAAGCGGTCCTGCACGAAAAACTGACGGCCGTGATGAACGAAGGGCTTTACCGGGAGCCGGGTCTCTCGATTGCCGGTCTTGCCGACCGGCTCGACACGCCGGAGCACCGCCTGCGCGCACTCATCAATCAAAAGCTGGGCTATCGCAATTTCTCCGCCTTCCTGAACCGGCATCGCATCGCAGAGGCGCGCGAAAAGCTGGTTGAAAAGGAAAGCGTCGACCTGCCTGTCCTGACGATTGCGATGGATCTGGGGTATAATTCGCTGCCCACTTTCAACCGCGCATTTCGCACAGAAACGGGCACAACGCCCAGTGAATTCAGACGCTTGGGCCTATCGGGTGCCTCTGTTCAAAACTGAAAAAGGCAGATCATTTTCGGAAATGACGCGCTTTTTTCACCGCTGAGAAGAGCGCGCAGCTGCGATTTGGCACACCGTCCTCACACATTGCCAGAGAGATGGACGACGGAGCCCATGCATGACCGAACCCGACATCGCCTACATCACGAACATCGTGGTCGAACACTTCGCCAACGTCTTCTATTTCGATCTTGGACGATACCTGATCGCGGCCGGCGCGATGACGGCATTGCTCCTGGTGTTTCGCACCTATGCCGCCAATCGTCGCATTCAAAAGCGCAGCGCAGGCGGGAGGGATTATATCCGCGAAATCATGTCATCGCTGCGGACCGTTTTCGTATTTGGCGTGACCACGCTGGCGACGGTTATCGGGCTTGAGCTTGGCTATATCCAGTTCAGCGACGGGAATGAAGCGTGGTGGCTGGTGGGGCTTCAGTTTGCCGCGATCGTGTTGGTGCATGATGCCTATTTCTACTGGGCGCACCGCGCGATGCATTCCAAGGCGCTGTTTCGCGCAACCCATCTGCATCACCATAAATCGCGCACACCCACGCCGTGGACCGCTTACAGCTTCTCTTCATGGGAGGCGATGATCGAGGCCGCGTTCATGCCGCTGTTCCTGCTGGCCGTTGGCCTGTCGGGATATGCCTTTGCCGGGTTCGCCGTGTTTCTGTTCCTGTGGCACATGATCATTCGCAACGTGATGGCACATGCAGGCCACGAGATTTTTCCCGCAGGCTGGGTCGATAATCCGCTGACCCGCTGGATCAGCACCACCACGCATCACGATCTGCACCATAGCCACAGCCACAATTATGGCTTCTACTTCACATTCTGGGACAAGTGGATGGGGACCGAACACCCACGCTATGCCGAGGAGTTTCGCAAGAATGCCCGGCGGATCAATTGGCCTTTCGCGGGTCGTCCAGCAGAACAGGCATCGGTCCTGATCAGTGCGATCCTCGCCGCCAGCGCGACGTTGGGCCTGTGGGCAGGCACCGGGGCGCTGGCTCTCATTTAACCGCGCCCCCTTTCGGGCCGCCCTCTTTTCGGACCGCAAACCTCCTCTTTGCGGTCCACCAAGCGGCAGTCTCATCACACCCGGTCGGCGTCTGCGTCCCCAGCGCGGCGAGAAAACCGACAAGCCTTATGGGCCGGTGTCATGAGGCTGCCGTATTTGCTTTCCACGCCAAGGCCTGCAATCGCACTTTCGAGCGCCAATCCGACGCTTGTATCCGGATCGGCGCTGGTTAAGGTGCGCGCGCATCATGTGTTCGATCAGGCTTATGGGGAGAAACGCGACATGAACCTGCCCATCAAGAGATTGGGCCTATTGCGCCATGCAAAGTCGGAATGGGATGATGCCGTTAAACGCGACTTTGACCGCCCGCTCAATGATCGCGGACGGCGCGGGGCTGCCTTGATCGGAGAGCATATCTGTGCGCAGGATATTGCGTGGGATATTGCAATCGCCAGCCCGGCAGTCCGGATCAGGGAGACACTTGAATCGGCTCGGCTTGGCGTTTCACCGGTCTTCGATGATCGGCTGTATCTTGCCAGTCCGGAAACCATCATCGAAGTGATCGGCGCGCATTGCGGTGATACAGATTTTGCAAATGTCCTGATCATCGCTCACAATCCCGGATTGCAGGAGACTATCCTCAACCTTGTCTCGCCTTCGCACGAGAACGATCTTTTCCGCGAGGCTGCGGTAAAGTTTCCCACCGCCAGCTTTGCCATTCTGGATTGCGCGATCGACAGTTGGACCAGCCTTAAGAATTACAGCGCGACCCTCACCCACTTTGCCCGCCCGCGCGATCTCGATCCTGATCTTGGGCCGGAATACTAAGCAGGCGACTGGGCCGGCGACTGGGCCGGTGACTGTGCAGGTGACTGGGCAGGCGACTGGGCCGGTGACTAGGCGAGTATCTGGCGAGGGCCCGGACCCTTGGCGCCCAAGGTATCGTCCGGGTTGTAAATCGCACACTTCTTCAGGCTCAGGCAGCCGCAGCCAATACAGCCATCGAGCCGGTCGCGGGTCCGCTCAAGCTCCGCGATGCGCGTCTCAATGGATGTGCGGATGGCGCGGCTGATCCCCTTCCAGTCCTTTGCTGTCGGCGTGCGGCCATGCGGGAGATCGGCGAACACCGCCTTGATCTCGGCGAGGCTCAGGCCGAGCTGCTGGGCGATCAGGATGAAGCTCACCCGGCGAATGTCCGAGCGCAGGAAGCGGCGCTGATTGCCGCTGGTGCGCACGGGCTCGATCAGCCCCTGCGCCTCGTAGAAACGGATCGCAGAAACCGTCAGCCCCGTGCGCGCCGCGACCGCGCCGATGGGGATGAGATCACTGCGGTGGAGCGGGCGTGGCATATGCGGAGTCCTTGTGAGCAATTGACGCTTGACCTCACCTTAGGTTGAGGTTGCATGATGCTCAAGCAGGATGATTCGCACCGGCCCAAACCGGTTGCCCATCCGTCACACTGATAGGAGCAAACCCATGCCCAAGGGCCAGATCGAACACGCCAATATCTCCGTCACCAATCCGGAGCGCAGCGCTGCTTTGCTGCGCAGTCTGCTCGGCTGGGAGGAACGCTGGCGCGGCGAGAGCAAGCTGGGTGGGAACACCATTCACATGGGCGATCCGGCGCTGGGCGATACCTATATCGCGCTCTATACCAGCGAAAAGGTGGCGGGCGAATATTCCAAGGGGCAACCGCTCAACCATCTGGGCCTCACCGTCGATGATCTCGAGGCGGCCGAGCGGGCGGTGACCGCAGCCGGGCTGGAGCCGTTCGGCCATGATGACTATGATCCGGGCCGCCGATTTTATTTCTTCGACTGGGACGGGATCGAGTTCGAAGTCGTCAGCTATGCGGATGTGGGCGCATGAACGAGCCGATCCTGCGCGATCCGATGTTCGCCCCGCCTACTGACCGCCCGAGCAGTGGGAAGCGCGCTCGCAAGGGCCGCTCTTGGCCTCGCGTCTCGCCAGTTCGGCTTTTTTCGGTCTTCTCGATGCTCAGAGCGCGCCCCGGACAATCATAAAAGCGCGATGGCGGAAGCCAGAGCCTACACACCGGCGTGCGCATTCCCGACGATGAAGCAGGCAATCGCCATCAGCGCGCCCGCCCAGCGGTTTGACCGGAACCGTTCGAGCGGGTTCGCAGGATCATCCGCGTCCAGCGTGGCGACCTGCCAGACGAGGTGCAACGCGACCGGCAGCAGCGCAAGAACTGCGAGGGGATCAGGCCGATAGAGCCAGATACCGAGCCCCCAAAGGGCGATAGTCGCACCATAAAAGCCCGCGATCCCGGCATGAACCTTCGCCCCCATGCGCAGCGCCGATGACCGGATACCGACCAGTGCATCATCCTCCCGGTCTTGCAGCGCATAGATCGTGTCAAACCCGATCACCCAAGTGACACAGCCGGCATACAAGGCGGCAATCGCATCCCAATGCTGATTGCCGAATGCCGCATAGCCAAGCTGTGCCCACGCGACCAGCAGCCCCCAATTGAAGACCATGCCCAGCCACGCTTGCGGCCACCATGTGATGCGCTTCATAAACGGATAGGCAGCCACGAGCGCAAGGCTGGCCAAGGCGACCAGCTGCGCCTCAAACCGCAATTGCAACAATACGACCAGCCCGATCAGGCACAGCGTGATGAGCCAGCCCCACGCGACCTTTCTACTCACTCGCCCGCTCGCCACTGGACGCGCCGCAGTACGGGCCACACGGGCGTCCAGATCGGCATCGACAATATCGTTGTAGACGCATCCCGCCCCGCGCATCGCAATCGCGCCCAGCAGGAACCATGCGAGCAATCCGAGTTGCAGTCCGGCCCCCGCCAGCCACACCCCAAACACGCACGGCCAGAACAGCAGCCACCAGCCGATAGGCCGGTCGAACCGCGCCAGCTGCGCCAGATCGCGTGGCAATTGCGGCAACCGTCCGACAAGGCCGCGATGCTCGCTGTCGGGCACGATATTTTCAGGCGTCTGAGGCGTTTGGTTCATGGGCTTGGCTCTAGACCGGGATGTGCGTAGTGAAAAGCCATGCCCACAAAGCACACTCCAAAGGTTCCGGCGTGGCCTCCCAAAAGCGCGCCGCGCCTGTTTGTCGAGGACCGTCTGGAAACGGGCTTCACTGTCACGTTTGAAGGGGGCGCAGCGCACTATCTCGGGCGGGTGATGCGCGTGCAACGCGGCGATGCGATCATCCTGTGCGACAACCAGACCGGCGAATGGGCGACCCGGGTGACAGATGCCGCCAAACGATCCGTGACACTGGAATGTGTCGAGCGCCTACGCCCGATTGAGGACGTGCCCGATCTGTGGCTGTGCCCTGCTTTGTTGAAAAAGGACCGGTTCGACATCGTCCTGGAAAAGGCGACCGAACTGGGCGCAGCGCGTATCCAGCCAGTGATCACCCACCGCTGTGTCGCGGACAAGCTGAACAGCGAGCGCGCCCGCACGATTGTGACCGAGGCGGCAGAGCAATGCGCGCGCACCGCCCTGCCCGACCTTGCCCAACCAGCGAAGCTGGATGCCCTGCTGCGCGATTGGCCAGAATGCCGCGCGTTGTTCTTTGCCGATGAGGACGGCGGGGAGCCCGCTGCGAATGCCTTTGCCAGCAATGGCGGACCCGCCGCGATCCTGATCGGTCCCGAAGGCGGCTTTGATGACGGTGAGCGCGATGCAATCCGGGCGCATCCCGCTGCCCGCCCGATCTCGCTTGGCCCGCGTGTCCTGCGCGGAGAAACCGCAGCAATTGCCGCGCTGTCTGTATGGATGGCCAAGGCCGGGGACTGGTGACAGGCGCATTCTCCACACGAATAAATTGGCGCGGCCAAAGCGAAATTACGCTTCCCTCTCACCCGGTGCTTGCCTACGGCGAGCGACGAAAGGGGAAACCCCATGAGCACACGTGAATCCTCCGGGGAGCCGGAACCTGTCATCGAAAGCCGCGACGCACTGGTTGCGCCGATGATTGCTGGCGAAAAACCCAAAGCCGACTGGCGCATCGGCACAGAACACGAAAAGTTCGTTTATCACCGCGCAGACCGCCGCGCGCCGTCCTATGACGAACCCAACGGTATCCGGGATATCCTGTTGGCGCTAAAGGATTTTGGCTGGGAGCCGATTGAGGAAAACGGCCATGTCATCGCCATGAAAGGCGACGATGGCACTGTGTCTCTGGAGCCGGCGGGACAGCTTGAGCTTTCGGGCGCACCGCTGGAAAACCTGCATGAGACGTGCGCGGAAACGGGCCGGCACCTGTCGCAGGTCAAGGAAATCGGCGAACGCTTCGGTATCAGCTTTCTGGGCCTTGGCATGTGGCCGGACAAGACCCGCGCTGAATTGCCCGTCATGCCCAAGGGGCGATACGCAATCATGATGCGGCACATGCCCAAGGTCGGCAATCTCGGCCTCGACATGATGCTGCGCACCTGCACCATTCAGGTCAATCTCGACTATTCGTCAGAGGCTGACATGGTGAAGAAGTTCCGCGTCGGGCTTGCGCTGCAACCGCTCGCCACCGCGCTGTTTGCCAATTCGCCGTTCACTGAAGGCAAGCCGAACGGTTTTCTCTCCTATCGCTCGCACATCTGGTCAGACACCGATGCCGCGCGCACAGGTATGCTGCCCTTCGTGTTTGAGGATGGCTTCGGATATGAGCGCTGGGCGGAATACATGCTCGATGTGCCGATGTATTTCGTGTTCCGCGACGGGCAATATATTGACGCGGCGGGCCAGTCTTTCCGGGACTTTATGGCTGGTAAACTGCCCGCATTGCCGGGCGAATTGCCGACACCGAGCGATTGGTGGGATCACCTCTCGACGGCCTTTCCCGAAGTGCGTTTGAAGAGCTTTCTGGAAATGCGCGGCGCGGATGGCGGACCTTGGAGCCGCATCTGCGCTCTGCCTGCTTTCTGGGTTGGCCTGTTGTATGATCAGGGCGCGCTGGATGCCGCATGGGATCTGGTCAAGGACTGGTCGATGGAAGAGCGCGAAGCCTTGCGCAACGATGCGCCGCTCCTGGGCCTCAATGCCAAAACTCCCGGAGGTGGCACATTGCAGGGTCTGGGTAAGCAGGTCCTTGCAATCGCACATTCGGGCCTTGCCGCGCGCGGCAGGCTGAATGCCAGCGGGGACAATGAAACCGGCTATCTGGAAACCCTCGATGAAATCGTGGCGACCGGAAAAGTACCCGCACAGCGCCTGCTTGATGCCTATGAAGGCCAATGGGGCGGCGATGTCAGCCATGTCTACAAATACTCGTTCTGAGAAGCCTGACCGGAGACAAAGACAATGCTGATCGTATTGGCGAGCGCGAGACTGGGCGAAGGAGCTCTGGAAGCTGGACGCACTGCGCTGGATACGATGATCACGGCGTCACGCGCTGAGGAAGGGTGCATTGAATAGGCCTATTCAACCGACATCCTTGATCCGTCCACGCTGCGCATTGTCGAAAAGTGGGTCGACGACGCGGCCTTGGTCGCTCACTTCCAGACACCGCATATGGCCGCGTTTCAAGATGCGCTGGGCGAGCTCGACATTTCGATTATCGAAGTGAAGAAATTTCAGGCGGATGACGGCGCACCCCTGATGTAGGCTTTATTCGGCAGGTTCCGCCGCTGTTTGAGCCTGCCGCTGAGCGTGCGCACGCCTCCGGCTGAAAATGCGGCTCTTGAGCCATGCCAGCGGGGCCGTGATCACGCCGTTCTGCTCCATCCACGCATAATATTCGCGATACTTCGCATCCTCCAACAGCATATGCGCCTCTTCAGTGCGCGCGCGCCAGTAATAGATCGCGTTGACACACAGCAGGAAGAAGGTGTTGCGCATTGCATCGGCGGGCGTGCCGCTCGTCACGAGGAACGGCATGGCGGCGCACCACCAATACAGGTTCTTGGACAGGTAGGCGGGGTGCCTTGTGTAGCGATACGGGCCATTGGTGATGACCCCGCGATAGGTCAGGTTGGAAAAGCGGATGCCGAAGATGAAGGTCGCCCATGCATAAATCGCGGTCAGCACTACCAGCCATGTGGCCCAGACCCAAAGCATCGGTTCGTTACCGGCCAGCCAGTAATCCCACTTCGCCGTGTTCGTTTCATAACTGAGGATCTGATTGTTATTTCCGATCAATCCCCAGACAAACGGCGGATAACAAAGCAATGCCGCCAGCCAGCCAGCCAGAAACGGATTGCCAGACCGGATATGCGCGTCCAGCGGGCGCAGCGTAAACAGATAGCCCACCGTCCCGATCTGCACGTCGATCATGAACAGCATGGTGATCAGAAACACACCCAATTCCACCGGATTGCCGATGATTGCGCCGGGTTGTGCCTCAACGATATAGGCGAAGCCGCCAGGAATGATCGAGATCATGAAGGCTCCGAAAAACCCTTTGATGATCCACGCGCGCCAGTGTTTCTTGACCGCCTCCGCGTCCCATTCTTCGCGCCCGAAAAGCATAGCTCCGAAATGCCAGCTGCCGTCCCTGGGATCGACCATGAAGCGGTCTAGCCAGATGATGTAGGGGACAGAGCCGAGGATCATCGGGATGATCGCAAAGCCCAGCACTTCCATTGCAAACAGATAATCTCCGCCCCAATACCAACGGCACAGGCCGTAAAGCGCGGCAATGATGGCCCATGTCGCCCACAGCCCGGTAATCTTGGTCGTCGCATCCGGCATAACATCGGCAATGCTGCGTTTCAGCGACCAGTCCAGCCCGGTCGAAGGGCGCAGATGGACGCGGTCCACCAGCACGGACCAGATCGCCATCGGGCCAGCGGTAAAGACCATTGTGGTGAGCGCCGCATAGGGACCGGAAAGGACGCCGCGCTCACCGGAAAAGCCGAAGCTTTCGGCGATCGCCGGGAAGTTGCGGCAGAATAATATCCACACAAACAGGCCGAGCAGTCCCGCCAGACCGACGCCCGCCGAAACATCGCTTTTCGGCGGGTTTGCCGCCGTCGCATTGGGCTGCTGATTGAGCGCGCCGCTTGCGGGGAGGATGCCCGGTCGGGTGGTGTCGTCATTCATCGCCCCATTGCCCTAGGGCAAATGGATTAATTCAGCGGTAACAGATGGGGCACCGTACCATTTGCTGACACTGCGCGAAGAGAGGCTTAACGCCCTTATTTCCAGGCGTGAACCTTGCCGCTGTCATCCAGTACATAGAGGTGACCGTCGGCCACCACTGGCGGCAGCGATACGGGATCGTCCAGCTCTGCGAAAAGCTGGGCTGAGCCTTCACCAGCGCTCACTTTCCACACTTCACCCTCTGAACTGGCGACCCACAATTGACCGCCGGCCAACACGGGGCCGGTCCAGAAGATCGGGCCGGTTTTCTTCTTGGGCTTGCGATATTGTTCCAGCTGGGTGATCCAGCGCACCCGCCCGGTTGAACGGGCAATCGCCAGCAGGCGCGCGTCATCGGTCAGCGTGAAAATCCACTCGCCCGCAATCGCAGGTGTGGAAATGCCGGCGAGGTTCAGCTCCCAGATGCGCTGGCCGGTCACCAGTTCATAGGCAGCCATCCGGCCGCCCTGACCCAAGGCATAGACACGGCCTGAATCGATGATCGGATCGGCATCAATATCGGTCAGCGAGCTGACCTGCGTCGAAATATTGGTCCGCGCCAGCGCGTCTGACCAGAGTGTGCGACCGTTCTCATAACGATAGGCGGAAAGCTCGCCGCTGGAATAACCGGCAATGATCGTGCCCTGACCCGCAGCAGGAGCCGCCACTCCAAACACGCCAGACTGTGCAGTCGATCCGCTTTCATCCCACAGCAACTCACCGTTTTCGGCATTCAGCGAGATGATCTGATTGTCCTGTGTCATCACATAAATCTGGCCAAAGGCGATAGTCGGGGATCCGCGCAGCGGGCCTGCGGGCTTTACCTTCCAGATCAGCTCGCCCGTATCGGCTTTTTTAGCCTTCACTTCGCCGATGCCGTTGGTCGCATAAACGATGCCGTTGTCATAGCTGACGCCGCCACCAAAGGCGGCCTCGCGCATGTTCTTGGCCATTTCATTTTCGGCGCTCCAGATTTCCACGCCGGTCTTCTTGTCGAAGGCGTGGATCGTGCCGTCAGTGCCTTCGACAAAGAGCTTGTCGCTGCCAATAACGGGCGCGGCGGCCAGTCGGTGCCGGGTATCGGACCCGGCGATCTGGGCAGTCCAGACTTTTGTCGGGTTCTCCGCCAAAGCCAGATGGCCATAGGATTTGTCCGCAGCCCCGCCGACCTGCGACCATTCGGCGTTGGCAACCGGCGGCGGTAGTACCACGGACACGCTTGCCAAGGTCGGATCAACGATTGTGCCGGTTTCAATGCGCGAAAGGATCGCCACACGATCCCCGACCGTGGGCGTGGTCTTTTCACGCTTACCGAACAGGCCATTGCCTGCGCATCCTGTCAGAGCGGCGGCGCATACGCCTGCGATCAGAAAGCCGCGCGCGGCTTTCCCAGCTGCCTTTGCAAGCTGTAAGTCTTGTCTTGTCATTGGTCCCGTCCCGTTCAATCTCTTTACCGCGATCCAGCGTTGGCTGGCGCACTTGCCGGAACGACCCCCTCGTCCTCCAGCAATTGTTCTACATCTTCGACTGCATCCACGCCCAGCAGTCCGGCCATCTGGCGCGCCCGCGAACGCAGCGTTTCCGGCAGGTCTTCTTCCTTGGCAATGGCTGCAAACAAGGCGCCGGCTTGTGCCCGGTCGCCCGCTTCGAGATGCGCGATGGCAGTCAGTTCACCCGCGCTTCCGAAAAAGGCATTGCCCGGCACGGCCAGGTCCTTCAGCTTGGCGATGATATCCGCCGGTTTGCGCTCATCAAAGTTGCTGGCAACCTCGCGAATGCGGGCCAGATCGCGCATCGCTTGGGGAGCCTCGGCATCCTCGGCAATGGCCGCGTACATCTCGACCGCTTTGGTCGTTTCGCCCAGTTCGAGTGAGGCCGCCGCCTGAAGCAGACGCGCAGACGTGCGCACGCCCGGCGTATCATTGTCCAGTAGCGGGGCAGCGCGCTCGCGCACTTGCTCGAAATTCTCGGATTGCGCGGAATCCACGACTTTAATGAGCTGTTCGGAGTCCGCCTCAAGGCCTGCCTCAACCTGCGAATTCCAGACCAGATATCCGCCAAGGCCAACCAGAATGACAGCCACCAGCGATCCGATCGCCACGCCGTATTTCTGGAAGAACTGCAAGGCATCGTCCTGCCGCACAGCATCGTCAATCTCGCGGATGATGACTTCATCCTCAGCCGTCGGCTGTTTGGTCGGCTGTTTGGTCGGCTGGGGCGCATCCTTGTCGCCTTCGCCTGTGTTGTTTCCGGTAGTTGATGGAGGTAGCGCCACGGGAGCTTAATTCCTCGTTCTTGTTATCATGGTTCAGGTGCCAAATTCAGGTGGGGCCTTAAAGCGTGCTCTGCCTGCGCGCAATGGCGGCGAT
>JBARXS010000018.1:0-11305 GCA_049647465.1 Erythrobacter sp. | reverse complement strand
ATTGCCATCGCTCTGGGAAAGGCCGGACTGGAACCGGCCAAACAATTGCTGGCGTCCTATCCGGCCAATTGCCCGCCGACCGTTCTGGTGGTCGATGCCGAAGCGGACCACGTCGAACGCGCTATTGTGGCGATGCAAGGTTCGCTTGCATGCCAGGTTGAAAAGGCAGTCGAAGGTTTCGCTCTCACACCGGGGCGGGTCTATCTTGCCTTTGAAAAGGAGCGGCACACTATCATCGAGGCGGGCGATCCGCCGCGTCTGCGCATGGTGTCGCGCGATCCGGTCGCGGGCGTCCGGCCTTCTGCCGATCTGCTGCTGGGTTCGATCGCGCGTGCGGGTATTCCGGCGATTGGTGGTCTGTTGGTCGGCAATGGCGCAGACGGGGCCAAGGGGCTCCAGATTCTGTCGGCCGCGGGGTATTTGATCTTTGTCCAGACACCGGCAAACCATGCCCCGCGCGAACGGTTCGAGGCTGTGCGGTCGCTCGGGCTGGATGCTGACGAAGTCACGGTTGACATGCTGGGTCCGTGGGTTCTGGACAGGACGTTGGCAGAGTCATAGCAAAGCGGCGCTGTTGGGTCGTTGGGTCGCGCGTGTGGGCGCGCGGATTGCGTTTATGCGACTTTGCGCTGGCCGGTGCTCATCCGTGCCGTAATATCGTCCAGCGAAACGGGGCGGGCGAATTTATAGCCCTGCCCATGGCTGCATCCGATAGATTTCAGGAAAGTCAGCTGCTCGTCGGTCTCGATCCCTTCAGCCACGATCCCAAGACCAAGGCTATGCCCCATCTGCACCATCGCCTGCACAATCAGGCGCGACTGGTGATCGTGCGTCATGGCGGCGATGAAATCCCTGTCGATCTTCACCTTGCGGATCGGGAAGTCGCGCAGATGCGTGAGTGACGAAAAGCCGGTCCCGAAATCGTCCAGCGCGATGGTAAATCCGAGCTTGTCCAGGTCTTGCAGCATGGCCCGAATCGCGCCAGTTTCATCAAGGATCAGCATTGTCTCCGTCACTTCAAGGACGATGTTCTGCGGCTTCAGAACGCTGGCCTCAATCAGGTCTTCCATGATCTGGACAAAGTTGCCGCGGCGCAAATCGGCTTCGGTCACATTGATGCCAATCTGCAGTTCCTGTCCGATCAGGGCAAGCAGTTCGGGCGCTTCGGCTGCAATCTGCTCAATCATGAAACTCGATACGCGGCGCGCCAATACAGGGTCCAGCAAAGCGGGAAATATCTCGCCTGCCGAAACGATGCTGCCGTCGGGCTCACGCAGTCGCAACAGCGCCTCCACAGCCACGGTTTGACCATCATCAAGCGAGACGATCGGCTGATAGGCGGCAAAGGCTCGGCCGCAATCGAGCGCCCCGGTCAAGCGCGCGATTGCTGATTGGCGGGCGGCCTGCGTGCTTTCGATATTCTCGCTCCAGCACTGGACACCGCCGCGCTCGTTGACCTTGGCATAGTACATTGCAAGATCGGCGCGGCGCACGATTTCCTCGCTTGTGGCTTGCCCTAACATTTGCGCTATTCCGCAACTGGCGCCGACCTGGATCGTGCTTTCACCCACGCGCACCTGATCGGTGATCTCGGTGATCAGATCCTCCGCAAACCGTGTCGCCTGATCCAGCTCCAGCCTGCTTTCAAACAGGATCGCAAATTCGTCGCCGCCCCACCGCGCCAGAAAGGCCTCGTCCTCGACTTTGCGGTCAAGCGCCTTGGCAATCTTGACCAGCAGACTGTCACCCACCAGATGGCCCAGCCTGTCGTTCACATCCTTAAAGCCGTCCAGATCCAGCAGCAATACCGTTACACGGTGCGCCTCACCGTTTGCGCGTGCCTTTGCCAAGGCTTCGCCCAGTCGCCGGTCAAACTCGCTGCGGTTGTAAAGCCCGGTCAGGCCATCGCGGGTCGCCGCACGTTGCAGGGCGACCATGTGCTGATGTTCATCGGTGCAATCGACGAATACGCCCGCCATTGCCTCGGGCGTGCCATCATTGTCGATGCGCTCACCCAGACTGCGAATACGGCGCAATTGTCCGTCCGTGCGGCGGATGGTCGCCTCAAAGGAGAACGGCTCGCCCGACTCAATCGCCTCATTGAGACTGGACTGCACTGTCTCGCGATCGTCGGGCTCGTAGAAGTTGATCGCATTTTGCAGATCAAGCTCGGAGCCGGGGGAAAGCCCGTGCACGGCATACACCTGATCGGACCATTGCACCTCGCCGCTTGCCAGCTCGAGCCTCCATGATCCGATTTGTGCGGCGGCCTCTGCCTGTTTGAACACCTGGTTTAGCTCTTTCAGCGATCCGTTGGCACGCGCAAGATCAAGGGTCTGTGTATGCGCGGCAATGCCCTGTTCGACGAGCTGGGCAAAGACGCGCAGTCCGGGAATATCGGTGTCGCAGAAGGCACTGCGCCTGTTTGAAATCACGCATAATGTGCCGATCAACGCCCCGCTTTCGCTGGCGACCGGCACGCCCATATAGGACCGCATCGCCAGCATTTCAGGCGGCGTTTCGGGCGGAAGTGTCCGCGAAAGCCGCGGATCGGTGGCGGCATCGCTGACAAGGAACGGCTCACCGGCCTCGATACAGCGAACACACACCGAGATATCCCGCGGTGTCTCTTTCAGATCGGTGCCTGTATTGGCGAGGAACCACTGCCGGTCCTCCTCGACGATCGAGATGAGCGAGACTGGACAGCCGAAATGCTCAGCGGCCAGCCGCGTGATATTCGTAAAGAGCTGCCTGTCCCTTACGCGGTCCAGAGCCAGCGCTCTGAGATCGGACAGACGGGCGTGTTCCTCCATACTGCAGTGCAATGGAGGTCAAGTCTTAACGGGTGGTGGGCGTACGTATAGGGCAAACCTGCATGCACATGCTGGCCGACAGAAGGACTGGGAAAATCACGTGGTAGGCCAAAGAGTTGGTCGGGGAGACAGGATTGCACCTTTTAGTGCATAAATATGTAATTATTTTAGAAGGTTAAATTGCATTTGCCGACTTACCGGCACCGCTACCAACATACATTTTATCGCAACTCTTGCACGTTCTGACGGTTATCCACAATCTCGCTGCGGCTCGGGCGATCTAAGTGCATCCCATATAGCAAGCACCGAGCGAATTTCAAAATTCGAGGAAAATCGGCTTCTAACGCGTGTTGGCCGGTGGTCCCATGTGAGCCTGTGGTCGATGCCGCATTAGACGAATTTCTGTCCATTAAATCCCGATCCCTCTTCCTCTGCCAAGGTCGATGCCGTGGTTGAACGCAAGCTCGCGTCCTAAGCTGCGACCTGAGTCAAAACTGATGCCAAGCTCCAGCTTGCGATTGGCGAGGATCGACTCCAGCTGCGGGTCGCGCTCAAGGCTTTTGGCCATGTTGCCCATGGCGACGCGCGTTGCCTTGTAGTCGGAGATGTCGCCCGCCTGATACTGGCGCTGGCTGGTCTCGTCGAGCTTCTGCCAGCGCTCGACAAAGCGGTCGGCACGGCGCTGCGGATCGGTGCGCAGCGCGGTTTCGCGTTGGAGCGCGCCGACTGCGCGCCTGACCTCACCGCCTGCGGCTTCCTGAGCAAGGTCCGGGCTCTTGACATAGGCCGCTTCAGCATCGCGCCAGCCATAGGGGCCGACCTCTTCGAACGCCTTGCGCGCGTCGGTCAGTTCTCGCATCTGCGCGGCACTTCTCGTGCCGCCTGCGTCGTGGGTGGCAAAGATATCGTCGACCGCACGCGCATGGCGGATGAGCGCTCTGGTGCGGGCACGGCGCAGTTCTGCTTCGGGGTCGTCGACCACCTTCCGTTCGGGCGCAGTCGGTTCAGGAACATCGGCTCTGGCGCCAGGCAAACGCAGCCCATCAAATATGCCACGCACCTTCTCAGGCGCTGTCCGGATGATCTCTGCAATGCGCTCGCGGAACGTAATCCCGCGCCGCTCGGCAAAGGCCTGTGCGGGATCATCGCGCGCGTAGTCGCTGGCCATATCCTTGCCGCGCTCACGGCTGAGCGTGCGAACCAGTTTCGACTGATCTGCGAGGTCATCCCGCCCGTAATGCAGGGCAACGCTGTCGCGATGCCGCGACAGCGCCACATAAGCCCCGTGGCTGTCCATGCCGGGCGTCGCCAGCACGTGCGCACGGTCAACCGTCATGCCCTGCGCCTTGTGGATCGTAGCAGCATAGCCATGATCAACATGGGCATAGTCCTTGAGGTCGAAAGTAAGGCTACGCTCATCACCTATCCTCACGGTCATGCGCTGCGGCGTCACCTCCTCGACCGTGCCGAGCGTGCCGTTCTTCACCTCGAGCTCGCGCTCGTTGCGTAGGAACATGATGCGATCGCCGCTGGCAAACTGCCGCTCGCCGCGCTCAGCGCTGATGGTGACGTCCTCGCCAAGCTCGCCCGCATCGCGCAACCGCTCACGCGCCGCTTCATTCAGTGCGCGCACTTCGTCATTGGTGTGGGTGAGGATGATCCGCGTATCGCCCGGGCTTGCCTGCCGCTCGCGATCCCAACGCTCGATCAGCTCGCTGCGCGCCGCCTCGCGCGTATCGGCGGCATGCACCATTCCGCGCTCATCATAAGCCGCGATCGCTAGCCCGGTGCGCCCGGTTGCCAGCTGCCGCGTCGCATCGCGCTGCCAATCCTCGCGTTGCCGGCGAACTTCGGTGATCTCGACCCCGCCGTGGCGCTCATGGATTGCGCGGAACGCCGCGCCCGCTTCGATCGCCTGCAACTGCTGCGGATCGCCGACCAGCACGACCTTTGCGCCGACATCGGCGGCATGGGACAGCACGCGCTCCAGCTGGCGCGTGCCGACCATGCCGGCTTCGTCGATCACCAGCACATCGCGCGAAGTGAGCAGCTCGCGCCCCTCGCTCCACTGATGCTCAAGGCTGGCGATCGTGCGTGAAGCGATGCCCGAGCCGTTCTCCAGCCCTTCGGCAGCAATCCCCGACAGCGCTGCACCGCGAACATTGTAGCCCGCGCTTTCCCAGGCCTCGCGCGCAACGCCGAGCATCGCGCTTTTGCCGGTCCCGGCATAGCCGACCACCACGCTGAGACCGCGCTCGCCGGTGACATGCTCGAAGGCGGCGCGCTGTTCACCGGAGAGGACCAGACCACGCTCCGCCGCCCGCGCCAGCGCCGCGTCACGGCTGCGCTCATTCACGTCGTGCCGTCTGCGCTCGGCCATCAACTCCGACGCACGCTGCAGCCGCTGCTCGGTGTCGATCATCTTGCGCGAGGTGAACCGCTCCTCGCCGCGCCCGTCCTTGCCGAGCGCGACCAGATCGGGCGACTGGCGCACCGCGCTCATCACCTGGTCAAACTGGTCCTTCCTGTCGCTGTGCCGGTGCACGAAGCGTGCGAGATCACGGTTGGTGAAGGTGGCCTGCTGGTGCGTAATGGCGTCAAGCGCGATGCTCGGGTCGGCAATGATCCGCGCGCCGTTGCGCTCGGCGATGGCGCGGTGTTCCTCGATCCGCTCCGCCTCAAGCCCGCGCCCTTCCATGCGCGAGGCGGCGGGGCCGATCTTGTCCTGCGGCTCAAGCCCGATGCCCTGAGCCTCCAGGCTGCGGTGATCGATCCTCGCATCGATATCGAGCTCGGCGAGCCGCTCGTTCACGTGCTCTGCCCAGCGCTCGCGCCACTGCTCGACCAACTCGGTGCGGTTCCAGTCGCGCACCTTCGCACCGAACCCGTCGTCGTTCACCTCGCGCATCGTCAGCATGACATGCGCGTGCGGCTTGGCGAGGCCATCGGCGCCGATGTCCCAGTGCACATTGAGATCGGCGATCATGCCGCGATCCACGAACTCACGTTCGACGAACTCGCGGGCCAACCGGATGCCTTCCACTTGGTTGAGCTCGCGCGGTATGGCAAACTCGACCTCGCGCGACAGCTGCGCGTCCTTGCGCTTCTCGGATGCCTCGACCGCGTTCCACAGCTGTTCGCGGTCGGACAGATGCTCGGGCGCGCCTTCGGGCAGCAGCACCTCGGAATGAACGACACCGCCCTTGTTGGTGAAGTCATGGGTGCGATCGATCCGCTCATCATGCAGCCGACCGGCACAGCGATAGGCAGCGGCTGCCACAGCGCTGCGCCCGGCAGAGCGGCTGATGACCTTCACGGAGAGATGGTAGATCGCCATAACGGCGAACCAGTTACACCACACAAGCCACGTCGGCACGACGTATAAGCGCGCCCTCACATGATAAAATCCTGTTCGGGACTACCCGGTCTCAGACGGTCCCGACGACACTAAAGCCTTGGGCGAGATCACCATCTACAATCAGCGCATCAACCAAAGATGGAGAACCATGATGCGTAAACCGAGAGACATTGATGCCGAGCTCAAGGCGCTGGCCGAGAAGGCGAAGCAACTCAAGGAACGCCGCGTCCAGCAGCTCGGCGAGCTCGTGATCGCCACCGGCGCTGACAGCATCGACGCCGAGATCCTGGCGGGTGCACTGATGGTCATTGCCGAGACGACCGATGCCGCACGAAAGGATAGCTGGCGCAAGCGTGGCAGCGCGTTCTTTCGGAGTAAGGGCCGCAACGCTGGCAAAGGAACTGAGCGCCAGCAAAGCAAGGCTGGCTCGCCTGATAGCAACACAGCATCGGCTTGACGCGATCAAGGCACGCACCGAAATGCGCGACTGGCAGATCAAGCGCCGGACACGAACCAAGCAGCTGATCGAGCTCGGCGGACTGGTCCAGAAGGCTGGGCTCATTGAACTCACCGATGATGACCGGCCCGTGCTGCTGGGCGCGTTCCTCGCCATTGCTGCCAAATTGCAGGGCGAGGAACGCGAACAGGCATTGGTCTTGTGGCGCAGACGCGGCAAACGCGCGTTCGAACAAACAGAGTAAGAACAAAGGTGCAGGCCGAGTCCGGCTTTGCTACACTCATCTGACCATGCGCACCGATCTCGACCATCTTCCTCCGCAAAAGCAGCGCGAGCTGGAGCGCGTGGTGCAGCTGATCTTTGAGGAGTTCGGCGACGCTTTCGCGTTGGCCAAACACGAGTGGAAGAAGGCCGGACGCATCCTCAAGGTCATCCTCTACGGCAGCTACGCACGCGGCACCTGGGTCGATGAGCCCCACACCGCCAAGGGCTACCGGTCAGACTTCGATCTGCTCATCATCGTCAACGACAAGCGGCTCACCGACCGGGTCAAGTACTGGGCCAAGCTCGATGAGCGGCTGATGCGCGAGTATGGCGTCACTGGCACACTCCAGACACCCGTCAATTTCATCGTTCACACCCTGCAGGAGGTGAACGACGGGCTAGCCCACGGGCGCTACTTCTTCATGGACGTGAAGGCCGAAGGGATCGCGGTCTACCAGTCCGATGACAGCGAGCTCCACACGCCGAAGCCGAAGACGCCGACGCAGGCTCTGGCGATGGCCACAGAGTACTTCGAGGATTGGTTTCCGAGCGCTGGCGAGTTCTTCGACGATTTTCGGTCAAACGTCGAGCGGGTGCGGTTCAAGAAAGCAGCGTTCGAACTTCATCAGGCGACGGAGCGGCTATATCACGGTGTGCTTCTGGTCTGCACCTTCTACACCCCCCACAACCACAACCTTGCCTTTCTACGCACTCAAGCTGAGCGCATTGATCCCCGCCTCACTTATGTATGGCCTCGTGATGCAAAGCGCGATCGGGCGCGGTTCGAGAAACTTAAAGACGCTTACGTCAAGGCTCGCTACTCGAAGCATTATCGCGTTACCAAGGAAGAGCTCGAATGGCTCGGCGCTCAGGTCGAAGAGCTTAGCCGCGTGGTCCACGCGGTCTGCTCGGAGCGGATCGAGAGGCTGAAGTCGGAGGCGAAGGCGAGACCGGATAAGGTTCGATAACCGTACGGGGCTTTGTACGTCCGCTTTAGCACAGCTTTGGAAAAAAGCAGCCGTTCGGGAAACGACCCCGTTCCTGCCCTTCGTAATTAGAAAGGCTGCATCCAATTATCGGACGTTGACGACATTTTGGTTCGTGTCATCATCTAGGTCCTGGAGGCATACAGCAAATACGTTCCGAACGTTCCAGACCCGGAGGCCATATCATTTGCCTTCGAGCTTCAGGACCATGGATGGGCTTCGCTGGGCATCTCGATAGGTGTGCGGTCGTTCCAAATTCCAGGCTTCGGTTACACGACCGACGGCTTAGGCGATTTGGTCCGTGCCGCGCTCCTTATTGCCGCCGGAGAACGTTACGTTGGGATCATCTTCGATGAGGAACCGCAGCGCTGGGGTCTTGCCTTAGAACCCTCTGGTCTTTCGAAGGATTTGCGTCGGATAGCCAGATTAACTGTGAGGGATGGCGGCACGTCGCTCGACGATGATGGGTGGAGCAATCCGTCAGTTTGGAAATGGAAGTCGCAGCCCGTGCTTGAGGGGTTTGTCTCGACCGACGATTTCGCTCGTGCAACGCTCCTTGTCGCTACCTCGGCAAGACAGCGCTACGATGATACGACCTATCGGCAGAGATGGGGCTATCATGGGAGTCTTGAAGGGTTCCCCCTTCGTGGTCTGATAGCATTGGAGGCGGCACTTTCGGTAGCTGAGTATCGAGAATGACCGCATCCTTCTATCAGTTGCTGCGAAAAGCCGCCGTTCGCCTATCCACCCATTTGTTGCCGCTTCAGTGATCGTCGAACTACGACAAAAGCGGCCATCGGAGCATGCCCGACGGCCGCAAGCATTGTCAGATCTCGATGCGCTCTGCCAGGACGAGAGCATCCTCAACGTCGACCCCGAGATATCGGACCGTGTTCTCGATCTTGGAGTGGCCAAGCAGAATTTGGACTGCACGCAAATTTCCAGTCGTGCGGTAGATCATGGCGGCCTTGGTGCGCCGCATGGAGTGGGTGCCGTAGTCTTCCCGCCGCAAGCCAATTGCGGTGACCCATTCATCGACGAGGCGAGCATACTGCCGCGTGCTCATCGGATGGCCGGGCCGGATCCTGCTTGGGAACACGAAATCATCGATGGTGCCATCCCGCCGCAGCAGCCATGTTGCGAGGCTCGTGCGGGCGTCCGCGGTAACTTCAAATTGCACGGGCCGACCGGTCTTCCGCTGAATGATCATCGCGCGGTCGCGGACTTCAGTTCCGGCCACGAGATCGCCGATCTTCAGCTTGACCAAATCGCAGCCCCGGAGCTTGCTGTCGATCGCCAGGTCGAACAGGGCGCGGTCTCGGAGCCGCTCCTCGCGATCAAGGAAGAATCGGATCGCCCAGATTTGCTTTTGGGTAAGCGGCCGCTTAGTGCCGACGGTTCTGCCGGCATTCCACGAGACACGATTTTGCATGGCGGGGTCGAGGTGAGAGTAGGTCATCATCTTTCTCCATGGCCTTGATTGGCCAGGAAGAAAGAACGCGCGCTAAGCCAAGCACATAGCCCCGGGCAAGCCGACGCACCCAAATAACGGTCTATGCGGCCTCAGGCGCATGCTCGCTAAAGGGCAGCTTTCGGGATCGCGACGACAGCCAGCTCATGGCTGCAAATGGGTGGAAGGCGGACGGTCTGGTTATGATGATCGAAGCTAAGAAGATGGAGCCGACTTCGCTAGCATTCGAGCGCGCGAGACCAATTGATCTTCTGATCGATCATTCGTCTCGTGGGCTTCCTGCAGTCGAAGAAGAGAATGCAGACAAAATGAATTGCTCGATCAATCTGAACGGCTGCTCCATTTCAGGCATTCGTCCGTAATTTGTGCCTGTAAAAACCGCGACCAGATCAAGCTTGGGAAACACCATGATGAATTGGCCGCCATTGCCCCATGCTTCGAAGGATCTTACCTTTCCTGCTGAACTCTCACGTTCCAGCATGCGCCAAAGATAGCCGTAATCCTCGCCATACAGGTCGCTCGTCGCATGCTTTGTGGTCGAGCGCTTGACCCATGCTTGGGACAAAATACGTCTGCCTTTCCACACCCCGCCATCAAGGTATAATTGCCCAATCTTTGCCATGTCGCGCGGGCGTAAATGCAAGCCACCACCGGTCATGGCGAGACCTTGGCTGCCACGCGAGTTTGAAATCGGCCATTTGTAAGAACGAATGCCAAGTGGCTCGAAGAGATACTTGTTCGCATAATCCGGAATGCGCAAATCGGACGCTCGTGTGACCACACTTCCAAGAACCACCACACCGCTTGTGGCATAAGAAAAGCGCGTTCCCGGCTCGGCAACCAGTGGTTGATCAAAATAGAAGCCTACCCAATCGTTCGTTGGATACATGGCATCTTCGTTGCCTTGCACACCAGAGTTCATTGATAAAAGATGTGCAACGGTGATTGAACGTTTCTGCAAATCTTCATTCGCCACCGTCTCCTCGTACTCAGGAAACATTGGCAAAACCTTTTGATCTACTGACTCCAACTCGCCGCGATCGAGCGCAATTCCGACCAACGCGGAGGTGATGACTTTAGAAGCGGACCGCGTGTTTTGAATGTCTTCCCTTTCGGATCCCTCGAAATAGCGTTCAAGAACAAGTTCATTCTTGTGCACTAAGAGGACGCTTGTGATCCCAGGAAACGCCCCCCTGTCCAGCTTGCCAATCATTTCATCGATCGAAGTTTGAGGGATGTCGTGCTCTGCTAACGAGCTGACCTTCCATTCATGGGCCGGGTCGGCTGCCATTGCCCTCTGAGTTGGAGCCATTGGCTCTGGAGCAAGAATGACCTGTTCACTGGTAGCAGTACACGCCGAGAGGCTGAGGGTGGCAACGCCGATTCTCCACATATCGAACCCTTCTAGAGCAAAGTCTGTGACCAAGATCTAATTTGAACAATCTCGAAAAACTGCTTTCAACGCAAGATGTGTAATTCCAGCCATCTAGGCTAGCAAAGCCGTTTCACAGACATAGGACAATCCGATAAATAGCGTCGCCAATCGGCAGAATGCATTTCATCTCAGTTTTGAAAACTCGCGGGATTGGAGGGGTCGGAAGAAGATTCGTCTGCTTTTCGACAAGTGCAAGATCAACTCCAACGTCCACGATGGGGTCGAAACATGAAGGGCAGGAATTTTCCGGCAGCCGGGGAAAGTTGCCATACGGCTTTCGGGATCGAGCATTTACCCCGCTCATGGCAGGTCGTGGGTGGGGAGCCGAATTTCTGCTTCTCAGCGACCACTATCGTCCGTGGGATTACAGCACCGAAACGGAGTGACCCTCATATCATTGAAGATTGCCGATTGGGCGTCCATTCATAGTAGGACACTGGATGCCCGGTTCTAGGATGTCGTCCCTCTCGCAAAAATTCCATGCCTTCGCGCTCATAAAATCTTCGCGCTCGCTCGTTCGT
>JBARXS010000017.1:0-13956 GCA_049647465.1 Erythrobacter sp. | reverse complement strand
CAAATTGCCGGGCGGAGATATCACATGGTCCCCGCGCGACAAGTCTGGCCCTTTCACAGACCATATCGACGTGCCGCAAGATGCGCTGGACGCCGGATCGCACCATGGCGCAACCTTCTATCAACTGTCCGACTTTCATGCAGCGCTGAAAGGGGCCACAAAGCCCCTGATCGACGCTGAAGACGGCTATAGATCGGTTGTGATCGGCGCAGCAGCGCAGGAAAGCATCGCCACCGGATTGCCGGTCACCATCGCATTCGCAGACGAGAATTAACTATGCCTACACAGATGCCCCGAGTTGGCTTTGGCCTTTGGAAGATCCCGCAAGACGAAACTGCCGATGTCGTCGTCGAGGCCGTTCGCGCGGGCTATCGCCATTTTGACAGCGCCGCCGACTACGCCAACGAAATACAGACCGGCGAAGGCCTCGCGCGCGCCATCAGCGAAGGGCTGGTGACGCGCGATGATCTGTGGGTCACATCAAAGCTTTGGAACACATTCCATGCCGCGGAGCATGTCGAGGAAGCCTGCCGCAAAACGCTCGCCGACCTTCAGCTCGATACTCTCGATCTTTATCTCATTCATTTTCCCATCGCGCTGAAATACGTGCCCATCGAGCAACGCTACCCGCCCGAATGGCTGCTCGATCCAGACGCCGCTGAGCCGGCAATGGAGCGAGCGCCCGTCCCGCGGCATGAGACATGGGCGGCGATGGAGGCGCTGGTCGACAAAGGCCTCGTCAAGCAAATCGGCGTTTGCAATTACAATACCGCGCTGATCCATGATCTGGTGACCTATGCCCGGATCAAGCCTGCGATGCTCCAGATCGAGGCCCATCCCTATCTGACACAGGAGCGCCTGATCCGGTGTGCGGGCGATTACGGGATCGACGTGACCGCGTTCTCCCCGCTGGGTGCGCAAAGCTATTTCGAGCTCAACATGGCGGACGCGCAGGAGAGCCTTCTGGGCGCAGCGCCCGTGATGGTGGCCGCGCAAGCGCATCGCAAAACACCGGCACAGGTCCTGCTGCGATGGGGTATCCAGCGCGGGACGGCAATCATTCCCAAGACGACCAGGCCGGAGCGGATGCGCGAGAATCTTGCCATTGATGACTTCGAGCTTAGCGCGGTTGAAATGGCCGCGATCAGTTCTCTCAACCAGAACCGCCGTTTCAACGATCCGGGCACCTTTACAGAGGCCGCCTTCAACACATTCCACCCGATTTATGACTGATCCCGACTTCCCCGCCATCATCGCCGGTAAAGGCGACCTGTCTGCTTACATCGCGGCGGAAAAAGGCGCTGTGGATGCTGCGCTCGAAAAGGCAGGCACCGTGCTGTTTCGCGGATTTGACGTGCCTGATCCACAAGCATTTGATGCTGTGGTTGAGGCCTATGGCGAGCCCGGTTTCACGTATGAGGACTCGCTCAGCAACGCGGTGCGCACCAATGTGACCCCGCGTGTGTTCACCGCCAACGAAGCGCCCCCTTCGACCGAGATATTCCTGCACCACGAAATGGCGCAGACGCCGATCTACCCTTCCAAACTGTTCTTCTATTGCGAGATCGCGCCCGGTTCCGGCGGGGCGACACCGCTGTGCCGGTCTGACCGCGTGCTTGAGCAGCTGGAGCGCGCGGCCCCCGACTTTGTAGCCAAGGTTGAAGCCGAGGGCGTGCGTTACACCAATGTGATGCCGGGCGATGATGATGCGGGCTCTGGTCAGGGCAGGTCATGGCGCAGCACGTTGAGCGCGGACACGCGTGAGGCTGCCGAGGCACGGCTCGCCGCATTGGGATATTCATGGGAGTGGATGGAGGATGGGTCTTTGCGCGCAACCACGCCTGCATTGCCCGCTGTGCGCAGGCTTGGCGATGGCCGGCGCAGCTTCTTCAACCAGTTGATCGCCGCGTTCAGGGGCTGGTCCGACAGCCGGAATGATCCGAACAAGGCGATCACATTTGGCGCGGGCGACCCGATCACGTCGCAGGACATGGCTCCAGCGATTGAGATTGCCGATGCGCTGACTTTCGATTGTGCGTGGCAGGCGGGCGATGTCGCTCTGGTAGACAATTTCGCCGTGATGCATGGCCGCCGCCCGTTCGAAGGCAAACGCCGCGTGCTGGCGAGCTTGATTGCCTAGGCGTTTTTGTTGCGCAGGCCCCAGCCCCAAATCACAACATTGCCGATCACCAGCACCGCCATGAGCGGCGCAAACCATCCGCTCACCCCGCCAGCGCTCGCCACTCCCAGCGGCGAGAACAGCACGTAAGTCGCGACCACGCAGGACAGCAATGTCCCGGCCAGCGGCTTGGCATAGCGCCACCCGGTCATGTCGACCTTTTCGTGGCGGGTGAATTCCCACGCCTCGGCCCGCGGCGCGATGGCTCCGCAGGCGAGCATGATGCCCACCTCAATGACGAACAGCACCGCATATTGATGGATGAAGTGCAGCGTCACCTGATCCTCGAATACGAAGCGCAACAGCGCATAAGCGAGGACGTGGAAGATGATCGCGATCTTTGCTCCCAAAGCTGGCACGCGGCGGGTGAACAGGCCGACCATCACGATGGCGATGGTGGGAATATTATAGAAGCCGGTGAATTTGCGGATCAGCTGAAACAGCCCTTCGGATGCAAAGGTCAGCATCGGCGCGATGACGAAGGACGCAAGCGCGATGACAAGGCTAGCGATTTTAGCCACCCGCACCAGCTCGGCATCGCTCACCGCGCGTTTTAGAGCTGGCGCATAGACATCGAGCGTGAACAGGGTCGCGGCGCTGTTGAGCAACGAATTGAAGCTGGAGAATACCGCCCCCAGCAACACGGCGAGAAAGAACCCGCTCATCCACACCGGCAACACGTCGCGGATCAGGCGCGGATAGGCCTCATCAATGCTGCCCAGTCCGGGGCCGTAGAGATGAAACGCGATAACTCCGGGCACCATCATCATGAATGGCACGAGTATCTTGAAAAAGCCGGAAAACAGGACGCCCTTTTGTCCTTCGGCAAGGCTGCTTGCTCCCAGAGTGCGCTGGATCACATATTGGTTGGTGCACCAGTAAAACAGGTTTGCGAAGATCATTCCGGTGAAGAGCGTTCCGAACGGTGTCGGATCATCCGCGCCGCCAATCGCGTTGAGTTTCTCGGTATGCTGCGTCCCCAATTGCGCCAGCCCCACGCCAAAGTCTCCGCCGCCCAGCGTAATCAGGCCGAACACCGGAACCGCAATCCCGATAATCAACAAGCCAACGCCATTGAGCGTGTCTGACACCGCGACTGCGCGGAGCCCACCGAACACGGCATAGACCGAACCCACCACACCGATCACGATCACGGTCGCAACCAGCGCGCTGAAATCATCAAGCCCGGTCAGCGTGGGCACATCGAAGAAGGCGATCACCGCAAGGCTACCGGAGTAGAGCACGCTGGGAATGGTCACGAGGCCATAGCCGAGCATGAAGAGCACCACCGACATCCGCCGCACGGTCGGATCAAACCTGTCATTCAGGAATTGCGGAAGCGTGGTGAAGGCCCCGGCGAGGTATCTGGGCAGAAACACCAGCGCCATCGCCACCGTCGCTATGGCCGCTGTCACCTCCCATCCCATGCTAGAGAGGTTATAGCCATAGGCCGATCCGTTCAGCCCGATCAGCTGTTCTGCCGAGAGGTTCGTCAGCAGCAGGGAGCCTGCGATAAAGGTCGCGCCCCGCCCCCGCCCTGCGAGGAAATAGCCGTCCTTTGTGTCCGCCGTGCCGCGTGTCTTGGCCCAGCTGATCCAGCCGACCAGCGCCATGAAGGCAGCACAGCTTACCGCTGTAAAAAACAGATTGCCTTCGCCCAAAACGCGCCCCTTGCCGTGCCAGTCAGGGCGTAGCTTGTGTCGGGGGATCGGGCAATTCGCGCGCGATCAAGGCGGTGTAATGATCGCGCAAAGTGTCGCTGCCATATTCGGGCGTCGCCCCGGCATCGTATTCGCCAGTTTCAGGGTCGAGCACCAGCATGCTTTGCGTCGCGTAATATTTGGCGATGCGGGCATATTCGGCCTTTTCGGCAAACCACCCGGACCCCCCGAACAGGCGCGCGCCCAGCCCCAAAATCCGCGCTGCAATATCGAACATGCGCACTGGGACCGAACGAAATCGCGGCTCTCGCCCCGCCAGCTCAAAAATCAGCTCGCCCTGCTCTTTCAGAGAGATTGCGGGGCCGGGTCCACCAATAGGCAGCGTCGCGCCGCGAGCCGCCGGATCGGTCAGGCAATCGACGATAAAGCGGGCAAGGTCCGCATCGGAAATCGGCTTGCACCGCGTCAATTCGCCATCGCCGAATATCAGGAAGGGTTTGCCCTCCATCACCCGCTGCACCTGCCCCGAAAGCGATTTGAAGAACGCCGTGGGCCGCACAATTGTATGGATGATGGGAGCGGAGGCCAGCTCCGCCTCGAATGCCAGCTTCGCCTTCTGGAAGGCGAGATGCGGCCGTTGCACGCAGATCGCGGACAGCAGCACAAACCGTTCAGTTCCGGCAGCCAGAGCCGCGTCAAGCAGGTTGCTGTTCGCCTGATAATCGACCCGCCGCGCATCATCGGGCGCCCCGCTGCGCGAGGCAATGCAGGAAATGACAGCGAACGGTGCCGTCCGCGCCAGAACACCATTCAGGGCCTGAGCGTCATCGAGAGCCACCACCTCGCATTGCGCATTGTGCAACTCGGCGAGCTCAGCCGCCCCGGCGGATCGCACCAGAGCAACCACGTCAAAACCGCGCTTGCTGCATTCCTTGACAACGGCGCGGCCAATGGTCCCGCTCGCACCGGCGATAACGACGCGCGCGGCCATATCCGTGCTGTTTGCTGGTGAACCCATAGTGTCGAAAACCTAGCCTGCGCAGCCATCAAGGCAAGCCGTCTCGCGCAGCTGTCGGACTGACGACCAGATCTGGCAAGACGTAAATTCTTGTAAAAGATGCAACCAAAACGGGTCTTTAGCCTTCCCGAAGGACAGAAGATGCGGCTAAGATACATTTTAACGATAGGTAAGACCGGCGACCGTCAAATCGTGTTGATGCCGGTTTATTCTATGCCACAACCCGATGACTGGAACACTATATGAGAATTGCCATCGCTGATGACGATCCCGAGCTTCTTGAACAGCTTCACACCGCGCTCAGCGATACCGAGCACCAGTGTGAGCGGTTTCGTTCCGGCGACCAGTTGCTGACCTCGCTCAAGCGCGAGACCTATGATGTTGTGCTGGTTGATTGGAATATGCCCGGCGAAACCGGCCTGAATGTCATCCAGTGGGCCATGCAGACGCTTGAAAAACCGCCTGCCTTCATCCTCATCACCAGCCGTTCTGACAAATCCGACGTCGTGCGCGGGCTTGAAGCGGGCGCGGTCGATTATGTTGTGAAGCCAGAAAGCAAGGAAGTCATCCTTGCCCGCATCGAAGCCGCCAATCGCCGCCTGCGCCCGCCCGAAGCGGACCGCTTCACGCGGTTTGGCGATTACGAGATTGATCGCCTGCTCAAGGTTATCACCTGGAAGGATGAGCCGGTGAAGCTGACGAACAAGGAAGTGGAACTTGCCACCTTGTTCTTTGACAATCTCAACCGTCCGCTGTCGCGCGCCTATATCTTTGGCCAGGTATGGGGCGGTGTCCCCGATATCGAGAGCCGGACGCTGGATCTGCATGTCAGCCGGGTGCGCTCAAAACTGCAATTACGCCCCCAACACGGATTTGCGATTCAAACTGTCTTCGGTTTCGGCTATCGCATGGACCGATGCAACGAGCCCGGCGAAGAATCCTGACTTTCGGCACCAGCCGTACAGAGTCCCGACACAATGGTTTGATGACCATGGGCAGTGCCTTGGGCGCTGCTGTGAGTATGGGCGCATTGCTGGCGTCCTGCGCGGTCGCGACCCCCTTAGCCATAACCTCGACCGGCCCCGGTATAGCGCGCGGGTCCAGCGTGGCGATGACCATGCCTGAGCAAAGCCAAAGCGAGCGCGGGCGCTTTTCCAATGCACTGGGCAAGGCGATGATGGCCCGCAATGTTGAGGTCAGCGAGGTTGAGCCTGACAAGAAAGCAGAATTGCTCGCCGACTTCAGTGTCTCCATCACAGATGCATCAAGTGGCGTGCTCAACGGCAAAGGGCAATATGCCGAAGGCGAGGCGGAGCAGGACTGGATCACCCCGCCGCGCCGTGATCGCCGCTTTGACAAATGCGAGGCCAAACGCTTGCGGGCCACTCTCGTCCTGTTTGACGCAAACACCGGCAAGATGGTCTATCGCGGCTCTGGCGAGGCCACCGATTGCGAGTTTGACGATGCGGACCTGGCGGCGCTGGCCGATCGCTTGGTCGAAGATGCGCTGACCCGTTCAGGACGCTGAGCGGCCTAATCAACCGGAATTGTAATCGTGAAGCGTGTGCCCTCTCCGGGCGTTGAATGCAGCGCGATCGTGCCTCTGTGAATATCCACCACCCGCTTGACCAGAGCCAGCCCAAGACCCGCGCTTGGTCCGGCATGGGTGGCATGAGCGCCGAACCGCGCGAACGGATTGGCCAGCCGCGCTTCTGACAGACCCGGACCCTCATCCGCCACTTCGATCACCATTGGCCCCGCCTCTCCCCCGCTCAGCGAGACGCAAATGCGGGTGCCAGCCTCCGAATATTTGATCGCATTGCCGATGAGATTGTCCATCATCCGCGCGATCAGCGAGGCATCCACGCTGGCAAAGCACGGCTCTTCGGGCAGGGTCTGCGCGATAGTGATCTGCTTTGCTCCCGATGGGGCATAGGCCCTGTCGCAAGCCTCCTCCAGCAATGCCCCAATGTCGGTATCGGCAATCTGGAGCTCTGGCGTGCTGAGCCGTGCAAGCTGCACAAAGTCGTCCGCCAGTTTCAGTGTGCGCTCTGCCTGTTTGCGGATGCGCTTGACCATGTCGCGGTTTGCGCCTGCTCCATTGGCCTGATTGGTCAGCCCCACAATCGCCACCTGCGGCGTGCGCATATCATGGCTCAGGAATTCTAGCATTTGCTGGCGCTCATCATCCAGCGCGCGAAGCTCGCTGACATCGCGCAAGGCAATGATCGCGCCCGCCTCAACGCCGTCTGCGTCTCCGCCAGAACCTCCAGTCATACTCCCACCCATGTCAGCGCACGCGATCAGGAATGTCCGCCCGTCGGCAGTCACCAACTCGCTCCCGTTCTTTTCCTGCCGCGCGCCGGAAAACAGCAAAAGCTCAGTGAACGTCGCTTCTTCCTGTTTGCTCCATTCCGGGAAAAGCTCCATCGCCCGTTCATTGAGCATTTCGGTCCGGCCTGACCGATCCAGCACGACAATCGCATCGGGAGCGGCTTCGATCACCTGTCTCAGGAAAGTCAGGGAATCGCGCACGGTGCTTATCAACCGGCGCAATTGGTCGATCTGGCGGGTGACATAATCCAGCCCTTCGCTGGCCACGGGGACTGGATCATCGGCGATCAAGCGGGTCGCCTCGCGGTCAAGATAGCGGCTGACATTGCTCAGGCGGCGCCAGCTCCACAGCGGATAGGCGAGGATGATTGTCACAATGGTCGCACCCGGAGCAAACCAGATACGCGCTGTGCCAAGCAGGATGATCGAGACCAGCAGTAAGGCAATCACCAGCCCCGCCGCGCAAATCAGAACATAGCGCGGAGGCAGATGCCAGAACGCCATAAACAGGGCGAACAGCAAAACCACTGCAACCACCCCTTGCACAAACAGGCCGGTTGTCGTGATCAACGCATCATTTTGCAGCGCGTTGAGCAGATTGGCCTGCATCCCCACGCCAGTCATCAGGCCCACAGTGCCCGCTGCCACGGAATAGCGGTCGCCCATGCCTTGCGCGGTTGCGCCGACCAACACGATCTTGTCTTTGAAGAACCCCGAAACGGTGCTGCCTGCCAGCACATTGGAGGCGGATTCGTGTGGGAATGCGGCCTCGGGATTGAACGGGACCAGAGCTTCGCGGCTGTCACCAGGCGAGGACAATGCGTCCCCATCCGTTTCCCCTCTAAGCGCATTGTCGACAAGCAATGCGACATGGGGATAGGTGCCGGTGTCTGTCTCCAGCGTCAGATCGAACCGGCGCAACACGCCGTCAGCATCCGGCTCAACCACGACATGGCCCACACCGGCGCTGGCAGCAGTCAGCTCTTGCAAGGGCATCAGCGGATCGACCCCGCTTACAGCGTTCAGTCTGCGCGTGAATGTGTGCGGCAAGAACACCGAACCGCTGCGCGCGACAGAGTCTGCCAGGGCGGTATCGGCTTCGGTGTCAGTGGCGTCGAGAAACAGAATATCAAGGACAACCAGCCTCGCCCCCGCAGCATCCAGTCGGTCAACCAACCGGGCATGCAGCGCGCGTGACCACGGCCATGTGCCTTGATCTGCGAGGCTCTGATCATCGATGGCGACGATGACGATATCCTGATCGACATCCGGCGTCGCCAGCGCGGCTGCGCGGTCGAACAGCTGATTGTCGATCCGCCCGGTCAGCCCGGTGCTCTGCGCATACAGGGCTCCGGCAATGGCAAGGGCAAGCAGGATTGCCCATTCCAGCATCAGGCGCGCGGCGTTCATAGTTCGGGCATCAGTCGGGCATCAATCTGGCAGTGTCCTGAGGTCTGCGGTCAGTCGGATATCTTGAGCTTTTGCGTCGGTCCCCAGACTTTCAGCAGCCCGTCTGCCTCGGCCTGAACCGCCGCAACGCGCCAGCTGTAACGGCCCGGCGCAAGGTCTGTCAGCACCATCTCCGTTATAGTCAGCCCGGCTTCGTCCACGATCAGCGCAGCGGGATCATCCCCCTCATCATTGGTCTGCCAAAGCTGGAAGGCAAAGGTTGCATTGGGATCCCCTTCGGCAACCCATTTGAACACAAAGCCATCAATTAAATCCGATGGACCGGTGGACGCAGCGACGCCGAAGCGTTTTCGCCGGAACCGTTCGACTTCCTCGGTCGAGAACCCTTCGATCCCGCTGGCAGAGATCGCCCGTGCGCGCGCGAAATAGTTTCCGTTAGGCAGGTCTGTGAACACCGCTTCGTCGCCGTCAACGATCACCCCGCTGAGGATGTCGAGAAAGCCTGCATCGCGTGCCACCTGAACGCGGTAGGCCGTGGCCCCGGCGACCGGATCAAGGCGGAACCGCACCTGCTCATAGGTCTGGATTTTCGCAGGATCAATCAGCTTGGGGGCGGGCAGCAAGGCTTCGGGCTCTGCAAGGCCTGTGTCCGTGGTGGCCACGCCAAAGCCTTGTGCGGCCTCGATCCGGTCCGTTCCGGAAGCGACCGCGACTGTCCCCTCGGTGACTTCGGTGATGCTGCGCTCGGCCTGATCATCAAAGGCAACCCGAAAATCGGTGCCGCGAACAGCGGTGACAGCGCGCGGCGTTGTCAGGAGCAGCTGGTCATCGCCCTGCAATTTGGGCGATGTGGCAGAACCGCGCCCTTTCTCGATCTGGAAATTCACATCAAGGGCATTGCCCAGAATATAGCGCCGTGCACGGATCAGGCGTGCACGCGAATTGGATGGCAGCGAAATACGCCCCCCATATTCGGTGCTGAAAGTGACGTATCCGTTGGCCTGCGTCGCGACGATCTCACCTTCTTTCAGAACAAGGTTGCGCGCGGCGGGGGCGTTGGAAATCAGAACCTGTCCCGAAAACTCCAGCACCTCCAGTTTGACGTCCTGGAACTTGAGCAGTGAGCGGTCGATCTTCAGCATCTTTCCGATCGGCATACGGCGTGGATTGGCAATCCCGTTGGCGCGCTGGAGCTTCTTAACCGCATTGGACCCGCGCAGGTAGCGTTGCGCGATTGCGAGCAGCGTGTCGCCCGGCCGAACTTCATAGGTAGCAACGCGCGGCAATTGCGCGCTCGCCGGAGCAGCCATCACCGCGCACAGCGCAGCCATCACAAGGCACAGGTTCCGGATCATCAGCGCTCTTTCCTCTATCAAAGCGGTCTGAGTGTGCCACGCCAAGCGCGACTTCGCCAGCGCGAGGGCGCGAATTTACAGGAAATTACGTGTGGCCCAACAGGCTCAGGTCGAACGCGCATTCGCCATGAAGCAAGTCTTTAGTTCTGCTGAAAAGTGTGGTGCGCGACGTAGTCCGAAGCGAACCCGTCTCTTGTCTGTTTCCCCTGATTTACAGGGAATTTACAGCGAGATCCGAATTTCTGGTGAGTTTTGCGCGCGGCTCACTGGTTTCAACCCGCCTGCGCCGATCCTTGTCCCGCGAATTGAGCAGGTGGATATCTCCAAGCGAGCACTCCATTGTCTCACCTTCGCGCGGTCGATGCGCTGCGTGATTGCTCGCGCAGTGGCGAGATCGTCCTTGATGACTTTGGCGGTTCGGGCAGCACGCTGATTGCTGCGCAGAAGACATGGCGCAAAGCGCGGCTTATCGAATACGACCCGCGTTATTGCGATACGATCATGAAGCGGTGGGAAGCCTGTACTGGCAAGAAAAGTAAGCTTGATGCCTGTGGTTCGACATTTGAGGAGGGCGCTAACAGGCGGCCTGTACTCGAAATGGAGGCTGCTGAGCCACCAGGCCGGACGAGAAAGCTCAGAACGACGAAGGTGGGGATGACCGCAAGGTTGTCCCCTACGCCGTTGGCTACGGCAAGCCACCTGTCGAGCATAGGTTCAAGAAAGGTCAATCAGGCAATCCCGAAGAGCGGCGCAAGAGATCATCATATGTGGGGTCGTCTGGTTCAGTGAGCTCTGACAATCAGTGATCGACTCGCCGGACCAAAACAAGAAGCGCATCGCGGTATTGCAGAGCATTACAGCGCCGGTGCAGTTATGGTCGCCAAGGTTTTTAGGGTGCGGTTATAATCATCGTTCGAGCTACAACTTGGGACTCCGCCACCAGTTCGATAGCGCCCCGTCGACAGGACTGCCTTGAGCGCCATATGAGACGCGGGGAAATTCACCTAAGCCCCTCCAACGTGGAGCTTCGGGTCTCTGGCCGCTCGATGAGCAAGGGGGCGGCTTGCGAGTGAAAGCATGACAGTCGCGCCAGCGCACCACGCGCCCATCCACAACAGTTGCTCTGGCAGGTTTATCCCTGTGTCGATCAGATAGCCCGTCAATCCCGGGCCCAGCGCTGTTGCGAAGACCATCGCGGAGACGATCATGGCTCTGACGCCGCCCAAGTACCGAATACCGTAAAGCTCTGGCCAGAGTGCGCCGAACAGCGTGGAGGTAAATCCGTAGCTTACGCCCAGCAGCAGCATGAACAAGTAGATGCCCCAGACCGATGTGAGGACGCTGGCGGCTATGCTAGCTATGGTGAGCGGGACGAGGAAATAGGGCAGAAGCCGGACAGCGCCGAACCGGTCGACCAATTGCCCGCAGATCAGCGAGAAAATCACCGTCGTCAGGGCCATTACAGGAAAGGCGGCGGCAAACGCCAGCGGATCGTATCCGCGCAGTTCGATCAAGTGATCCTGATGAAAGAAAACCGTGGTCCCGATAAAGGCCGGTGCGAGAACGCCGGTCAAAAGTACATAAAAGCAAGGATCTCTGACGACCTCGGACCTCGTCCAGTCCCGCGCAGTGCGATCCGGTCCGCTGCCGCGTTCGAGTTGCAATGGCTCGCGCTCGCGCGAATAGAGCGAGTAGATCATCGGAAGAGCTGCAACGATTAAGACGGTACTCGCGATCAGCCACGCGGCTTGCCAGCCGATCATCGCTGAAACTAATACAAAGGCGATAGGAAGGATGGCTTCTCCGGCCTGATGCCCAGGTACAACGAGCGAGATTGCTCTGCCGCGTGCGGCTGCAAACCACCGTCCGGTCTCCGTCATCGCAATATGCGTCATCATGCCCTGACCAAACAGCCGCAGCAGATAGATCGAGGCAATCAGGAGAACGACGCTTGGCGCAAAAGCGATTGAGGCACATGCCATTGCGAGTGGTGGGATAACGAACAGAATCGCCTGCCGACCTGAAACCACGTCCAGCAATCGGCCGAGAAATGGCAGGGTCGCCGCACTGCCGAGTGTCGCCACCATATAGATCAGCCCGAATTCGCCATCGCTCAGCGCGAATCTCGCGCGCAGTTCCTCGCCGGACAATCCGATAAAGAATGTCTGCCCGAACGAGGAAAAGAAGGTCAGCAGAAAGCCGCCAAAAAGCCAGCGGGCATTTGCGCGAATAAAGCTGAGCATCAATCGGCCATGGCAATTCGTACCTTGATTGGAAACAAATCTTTGTTGATTGTGCGCACGGTCAGGCCGGGCAGATCGCCTTATCAGAAAGAAGTGCAAGCTGGCTGGTGACAGTCGGCGGGTGAGCTTGTACCTCACTCACGCGCAGAAAGCTTGCGAAGGATTTCAGATTACCAAGAGCAAATCACCCATGGTTGAAAAGGCTCGATCAGACCTTCGCGAAGCCGCGGATGCTGACTTCGATGTTTCCGCGCCTTGGGACGGTGACAATCAGGCCTGGTGGGACTGGTATGTCGGGCTTGCCGAAGAGGGTGCGCCGCTCGATCAGGCCGCTTCTCAATCGGATGTAGTGCTTGATCCCGACCCGTGCGTCGTCCGCCCGCTTGCGCTTGACGCGCTGGAGCAGGAACTCGCCGCGCCCTATGATCTGTCAGCAGATGCGGTCGCTGCCTTTCGTGCGGACGGGTATGTGAAACTGCCGGGCGTGATTTCGCCCGCAGCAGTGGTCACGCTCAGAGCTGAAATCGCAGCGGTGCTTGGCGATACGTTTGGCGTAGCGCTCGATTCAAACGGCGCATCCTCTGCAAAACGAGCGAACACACCGGGCAGCCGGTTCTACTCGGGCGAGATGGCATGGCTCGACAATCGCGTCATCCGCCTGTTCGTGCTCAGCCCCCGGATCGCAAAGATCTGCGCCGATCTGCTCGAAGTCGATGCCGTGCGGCTCTATCACGACAACCTGCTGGCAAAAGAGCCCGGTTGCGGGCGAACGCCGTGGCATTACGATGACCATCACTTCCCACTCGCGACCAACGAAGTGGTGACCGCCTGGATCGCTGCGCAGGCCATTCCCAGGGCCATGGGGCCGCTCGCTTTTGCGAAGGGAATGGACGTTTGGAAGCTCGTCGCCGACGTGCCCTTCAGCAAGGCCGATACAAGCTATGACAGGCGCGTTGCCGAGATTTTTGCTGCCGAGGCGGTGACGGTCGATGACGGCCCCTTCGCCGTGGGCGAGGTGAGCTTTCATCACAATCTCAACTTTCACACCGCCGGGGCCAATTCGACACCGATCAGCCGCTGCGCGCTTGCGAACACCTTCTTTGTTGACGGGGCACGTGTCGTCGATGCGCCAACTATGGTTTCTGGCGACTGGAACAAGTTTTTGCCTGATGTCGGCCCTGGTGATGTCGCGGCGAGCCATCTCAACCCCGTTTGCTGGCCCGCCAAGGCGGATTGGTCGCAAGCGCCCGAAAGTGAAACCTCAACATGACGCGTAAACCCGAACCAGTAGCGGACACCTTCGATCGCAGCTGCGCGCATTGGAGCGAGGACGGTAGGCGGGAAATGGAGCATTTCTACGCAGTTGCCTCGGTCGATTATGATTATCTGGCCAAAGCGCGAGACTGGCGACAATGGCTCTCGGATAAAGCCGAAGCGGCGGGGCAGCGGCCGCTCAGGCTCCTTGATGTGGCGTGTGGTTCGGGGAAATTTCCCGTTGCACTCAATCGACACGCCGCAGTAACCGGCGAACATCTGGCCGACATCGAATACGCATTGCTCGATCCGTCGCGCTTTTCGATAAACGAGGCCCGCGCTGCCTTGCGCAAACCGTTCGTGCCCGCAGCCGAATATGAAGTGACGTTGCAAGCCCTCGATTGTCCGGCCGGCGCATTCGACGTCGCTTGGGCAACCCACGCGCTGTACGCCATGGCAGCGGGCGATCTGGAAGAAGGGCTGGCCCGGTTGATCGAGGCAT
>JBARXS010000016.1:0-39380 GCA_049647465.1 Erythrobacter sp. | reverse complement strand
GAAGGCGCGGTCTGGGTTCAGGAGCAGGGCGATGGCACGGTCGCCAAAATCGACCCAGCCACCGTCAAGGTGACCGGTCGCACACAAGTGGGCGAAAGCCTGCTGTATGGCGATATCGACGTGGGCGAGGATAAGGTCTGGTTGCGCACCACCGATGACCAGACCTTTGTCGTGATTGATGCAGCATCGGGCGATATTCTGGCGCGCGTCGGGCGGGCAGAAGGCAGCGGCGCAATCCGCTACACCCCCGATGGCGTGTGGACCTCTGCGCATGATGTCTTGTCGATCAATTGGTGGACCCCCGCAGCAGAAACGGCGCGATAGGCGGGCCTGTCAATTCAAGATTGTCCCGAACTGGCATAGCAGGGTATCCTCACCCAATCGCATCGTCCCGTGAGCCTTGGAGGCCCAAATGTTTCTTCGTGATATCGGCGTCATTCCAGCGTCCCGCCCGTCCAGCCGCGATGATGGCGCGGGCGCTTCCATTTCCAATTTGAGCCAGACAGTTTTGAGTAGGCGCGGCTTTGTGGCCGGTGGCGGGCTGTTTGTGGTAGGCGTGACGCTGGCGGGCTGCACCAGCTATGTCGAGCCGGAGGTTGACGCGGACGCATTCGATCTGCCCGATGCCGGCGCAAGCCCTCTTACGGATATCGCAGGCGGCGATGCGACCCCGGCACTATGGATCGCCATTCAGGAAGACGGCACGGTTGAGATAACCTGCCACCGGTCCGAAATGGGCCAGCAGGTCTGGACATCAATGGCACAAATCGTCGCGGACGAGCTTGAGGCGGATTGGGACAACGTCAAAATCGTTCAGGCCGAGGGGCATGAGCGTTACGGCGACCAGAACACCGACGGATCGCGCTCGGTCCGCTACAACTTTCACCGCCTGCGTGTCGCGGGCGGGGCGATGCGCCAGATGTTGACCGAGGCTGCGGCGCTGTACTGGAAGATCGACGTGTCCGAATGCTCCGCGGCGCAAGGTCTGGTGAGTAATTCGCAGAATTCGGACACGCTGTCCTATGGCAATCTGGCGGAACTGGCCGCGAAACTGCCCGTGCCCGAAGAAGGCGCCATCGCCCTAAAAGAGCCGGCGGACTGGCGCTTTATTGGGCAGGAAGTGCCCTCGCTCACCATCCCCAAGATCACGCGCGGCGAAGGTACCTTCGGCATTGATGTCGATGTGCCCGACATGGTCTATGCCGTCGTCGCCCGCCCGCCGCAGGTTTTTGGCCGCACAGGTTCGGTGGACGATACAGCGGCTCTGAAAGTGCCCGGCGTCCTGAAGACCGTGCGCCTTCGCAGCCCTTCTCAACCGGCCCTTTATCAGCCGCTTGGCGGAGTCGCTGTTGTTGCGACAGACACATGGGCTGCAATTCAGGGGCGCAGCGCGCTGGAAGTGGAATGGGGCAATGGACCCAATGCGGGCTACAACTCCGAAAGCTTCGCCGAGACGATGAAAGCGACCACGCTTCGCCCCGGCACCATCCGGCGCAAGCGTGGTAATGTGGCGTCAGGCCTTGCCGAAGCTGCGACCCGCGTCGAAGCAGACTATTATGCGCCCCACCTCACCCAGTCCCCGATGGAGCCCCCGTCAGCCACTGCCCGCTGGACCGGGGACAAGCTGGAATGCTGGGGCTGTGTTCAGGATCCGCAGGACACGCGCAACACTCTGGCCGATCTGCTGGGCATTGATAAAGAGAATATCACCGTCAAACCGACCTGGCTGGGCGGCGCATTCGGGCGCAAGTCAAAGCCGGATTTCGTGGTCGAAGCGGCGATGATTGCCAAGGAAATGGGTAAGCCGGTGAAGGTCCAGTGGACGCGCGAGGATGATGTGCGCCACGGTTTCTATCACGCCGCCAGCGCGCAGCATCTCGAAGCAGGGCTCGATGACGAGGGCGCCTGCACCAGCTGGCTGCACCGCACTGTTTTTCCGACCATTTCGTCCACTTTTGCGGACGGCGTGAACTCGCCCAGCGATGGCGAAGTTGGCATGGGCGCGACCGATATGGCGTTCGGCATGCCCAACATTCAGGTCGAATCCGGCGAAGCCAAAGCGCATGTGCGCACCGGCTGGCTGCGCTCGGTCTGCAATATCTTCCACGCCTTTGCAGTGCAAAGCTTTGCCGGGGAACTGGCCGCCGCCGCCGGGCGCGATCAAAAGGATTACCTGCTCGAATTGATCGGGCCAGCGCGCACGATCGATCTGGAAGCCGAAGGCACAGCCTATTCGAACTATGGCGGGTCGACGGAGGAATACCCTTATGAGACACAAAGGCTCTCAAACGTGGTTGAAAAGGCCGCAAAGCTGGCAGATTGGGGCAGGGCCCTGCCCGAGGGCCACGGCCTTGGCATCGCCGCGCACCGCTCCTTCCTCTCCTACATCGCGACCGTTGTCGAAGTGGCTGTGAGCCCGAAAGGCGCTATCACCATTCCCGGTGTCTGGCTGGCGGTGGATGCAGGCACTGTCATCAATCCGCGCCATGTGCGCGCGCAAATGGAAGGCGGCACGATTTATGGCCTCTCCAACGCCCTTTACGGAGAGATCACAGCGAAGGATGGCGCTGTGGTGCAGGACAATTTCCCATCATGGCGCCTGATGCGCATGGGTGAGGCACCGCGCGCTTTCGACGTGGAGATCGTCAAGTCGAACCGCGCGCCCGCCGGCGTGGGTGAGCCCGCGACGCCGCCCGCCGCACCCGCGCTGGCCAATGCGATTTTTGCCGCGACCGGCCACCGTTTTCGCTCGCTTCCCATCATCGGGGCGAGCGGGAGCCGCCTGTCGATCCCCAAAACCCAAACAGAAATTGCCTGACCCGGGAGAGCGCTGATGGCCATTACACTGAACATCAACGGCAAGGATGAAACCGTCGAAGCCGCGCCCGGCACGCCCCTGTTGTGGGTGCTGCGCGATCACCTGAAAATGACGGGCACAAAGTTCGGCTGCGGCGTCGCGCAATGCGGGGCCTGCACCGTGCATATCGACGGCAAGCCAACGCGCTCCTGCGTCCTGCCGCACGATTCCCTTGAAGGCGTGGCCGTCACCACAATCGAAGGCGCGGACACACGCGCTGCCGACGCGATCCGCGAGGCATGGATTGAGGATGACGTGCCCCAATGCGGATATTGCCAGTCCGGCCAGATCATGGCGGCAAGCGCCCTGCTGGCGGAAAACAGCAGCCCGACCGATGCCGATATCGACAAGGCGATGAGCGGAAATCTGTGCCGCTGCGCCACCTATATGAGCATCCGCCGAGCCATCAAGAAAGCCGCCACCAAGGTTTAGTGCCCGCGCACATAAGCTCTTTCCGCCACGCCACTATTGCTGCAAGTGAAGCGGTGTGATGACTGTCGATCAATTTATTGAGCGTTGGCAAGGCTCTGGCGGCAGCGAAATGGCGACTGCGCAATCCTTCGCCATTGAACTGACTGAGCTGCTCGGCGTTGATCGCCCCCATGTGTCCGACAAGGATGGCGACTTTCTCGATTACCGGTTTGAGCGGCCTGTCACCGAAACCCATACGGGCCGCAAAAAGAACCGCCGCATCGACCTCTATAAGAAGGGTCACTTTATCCTTGAGGCGAAGCAGTTCGTTTCGCCCGAGGCCAGCGACAAAAGCACTCTGGAATTGTTCCTGGACAAGGACGCTCCAAAACAATCCGGACCCAAACAATCAGGCCACGGCAAACGTCGCAGCGCAAAATTTGACGACACGATGCTCAAGGCGCGCAATCAGGCCGACAATTATGCTCGGGCGGTTGCCAGGGAAGATGGCTGGCCGCCCTTCCTGCTGATCGTTGATGTGGGCCATGTGATTGAGCTTTACGCCGATTTTTCGGGGCAGGGGCAGGGATATAACCAGTTTCCGGACGGCAACCGGTATCGCATCGCCCTTGACGATCTGCGCGAGGAGGAAACGCGCGCACTGCTCAGGGCGATCTGGACCGATCCGTTCAGCCTCGATCCCTCCTTGCAATCTGCCAAAGTCACCCGCGATATCGCCGCCCATTTGGCCGAACTGGGCAAAAGCCTCGAAGAGCAAGGGCATGAAAGCGAGGCGGTGGCCCGGTTCCTGATGCGGTGCCTGTGAAAGCTTCACCGAATTGCTGCGGAAATTGCGTGGCCGCCCCGAACACGCCCAGCCATCGCTCGAAGGGCTATGGCAGACGATGAACAAGGGCGGGTTTTCGCAGGTTCTGATGCAGGATCTCAAACGCTTTAACGGCGGCCTGTTTAAAGAGGCCGATGCGCTCCCGCTCAACAATCTCCAGCTTGGCCTGTTGATCGAAGCGGCGGAGGCGGACTGGAAACAGGTGGAGCCCGCGATCTTTGGCACCCTGCTGGAACGCGCGCTGGATAAGCGGCAGCGGCACAAGCTGGGCGCGCATTACACCCCGCGCGCCTATGTCGAGCGGCTGGTGACGCCCACCATTATGGAGCCGCTGCGCGAGGACTGGCGCAATATCCAGACCGCCGTGCAACGCCTCGCCAGCGACGGGAAGGACGACGCGGCGCGCCAGCTGGTGAAGGATTTTCACGCCCGGCTGTGCGAGACGCGCGTTCTCGATCCCGCCTGCGGCTCGGGCAATTTCCTGTATGTCGCGCTGGAAATGATGAAGCGGCTGGAGGGGGAAGTGACCGCGCTGCTGGATGAGCTGGGCGAGGATCAGGCGAGCTTCATCACCATCGACCCGCATCAGTTTCTGGGGATCGAGCTGAACCCGTGGGCGGCCAATGTCGCCGAACTGGTGCTGTGGATCGGATATCTCCAATGGCATTTCCGCACCTATGGCGTGGCCGCGCCGTCAGAGCCGGTGCTGCGCGACTTCAAGAACATCCGTCAAGGTGATGCCGTGCTGGAATGGGCGGAAAAAACCGCGCGCATGGATGCCGATGGCAAACCCGTCACCCGCTGGGACGGGGTGACGACGATCAAGCATAATGTGACTGGTGAAGAAGTGCCCGACCCGCAGGCACGGGTGCAGGTCTACGACTATGCCAAGCCAAAAGCGACCGTGTGGCCCGAGGCGGAGTTTATCGTCGGGAACCCGCCGTTTATTGGGGCATCGCGCCTGCGGGACAGTTTGGGCGATGGCTATGCCGAGGCGCTGTGGGCGGCCTATCCCAAAATGCCGCAAAGCGCCGATCTGGTGATGTTCTGGTGGGACAAGGCGGCGCTGGCGGCGCGCGGCTGGAACGCGAAGACGGGCAAGGGCACGCGGCGTTTTGGCCTGATCACCACCAACTCGCTGCGCCAGACATTCAATCGCCGGGTGCTGGAGCCGCATCTGAACGATCCCAAAAAGCCGCTTTCGCTGCTGTTCGCCATTCCGGACCATCCGTGGGTTGATACGCTCTATGGCGCGGCGGTGCGCATAGCGATGACTGTGGGTGCTGCCGGGAATAGCGCTGGAAGGCTGCTGACCGTCACCAGCGAACGCGAAGAGAAAAGCGAGGCAGATGGGCGGCAGGTGACGTTTGACCACCAGATCGGGAAGGTGTTCGCGAACTTGCAGATTGGGGCCGATGTGGCGGGGGCTGTCGCGCTGCAATCGAACGAAGGCCTGTCGTCACCCGGTGTGAAGCTTCATGGCGCAGGTTTCATTGTCTCCCCAGAGAAAGCCAAGCAATTGGGGCTGGGGTCGATTGCAGGCGCAGAGAAGCATATCCGCGAATACCGCAACGGCCGCGATCTTACGGCCCAACCACGCGGGGTCATGGTAATCGACTTGTTCAGCCTGACCGATGGCGAGGTGAAGCAACGCTTTCCGGCGATCTATCAGCATGTGCTTGATGCCGTGAAGCCAGAGCGCGATCAGAACAATCGTCAAGGCTATCGGAAGAATTGGTGGATTCACGGCGAACCCCGCAGAGATATGCGGCCTGTTCTGTCAGGATTGCTACGCTACATCGCGACTGTCGAAACGACCAAGCACCGTGTGTTCCAGTTTCTCGATGGGTCGATCCTCCCGGACAACATGCTGATCGCCATCGGTGTGGATGATGCGGCTGCCCTGTCGGTCCTCTCGTCGCGTATCAACGTGCTTTGGTCCTTGGCATCAGGTGGCACGCTTGAAGACCGCCCACGCTACAACAAGTCCCGCTGCTTTGACCCATTCCCATTCCCCAACCTCACCGACGCCCAGCGCGCCCATCTGCGCCAGCTTGGCGAAGAGCTCGACGCGCATCGCAAGCGTCAGCAGGCAGCCCACCCGAAACTCACGCTCACCCAGATGTACAATGTGCTGGAAAAACTCAGCGCGGGCGAACCGATCGAGGGCAAGGACAAGGGCATCTATGACGATGGCCTGATCGGCATTCTGAAAGACCTGCACGACCAGATCGATGCCGCCGTCGCCGATGCCTATGGTTGGCCAGCCGACCTTTCGGATGAAGACATCCTCTTCCGCCTGGTCGCCCTGAACAAGGAGCGCGCCGAGGAAGAAGCGCGCGGGCTCATCCGCTGGCTGCGCCCCGAATACCAGAACCCCACTGGCGTGACTGCGACCAAGGGCGAGACCGCCGATCTTGATCTGGGCATCGTCACCAAGGTTGAAAAAGCGCCGTGGCCCAAAGCCCTGCCAGACCAGATCGCCGCCGTGCGCGAGACCCTTTCGGAACTGGGCGTGGCCACACCGGCTGAGGTCGCCAGCCGCTTCGCCCGCGCGCGCGGAAAGACCGTGGAGCCGTTGCTGGACAGCCTCGCCGCGCTGGGTCAGGCAGAGATGATCGAAGAGGGCCGCTACGCCGCTTGATGAGCGCCGGGGCACCGCGCGAAGCCTTCTGCTGCGCATCACAGCCAAGTTGAGGAAGACTTGGGACTGTTAAACCAGTGTGATCTTTTGGACTGCAACCAACTGCGAACATGAATGCAAAGACGATAGCAGTTGCCTGACAGAAAAAGCCTATTAAAGAGCGCCAAGGGCACGCTTCATCTATGTCAGAATCGCCACCTCAAGCCACAGCGCCTGTCGCTGATCCCGCGCTCGCGAGCTTTGTCTTGCTTGCGCAGTTTCTAGGCGTGCCTGCGGAGCCGTCGCAGATACACCATGATCGCGGGCAGGGGGATCGCCCCTACACATTCGACGATCTCATCCGCATAGCCAAGAAACTGGACTTGATCGCGCGGCGCAAAGGTTCTGCTTTGGTCGATCTGTCCAGACAGCCTCTGCCCGCACTTGTTGCGCTTAATGAAGGCGCGTGCGCAATCCTGCTGAAGATTGACGACAGCGGTGATACCGGGGCGCGGTACATGATGCTGCTGCCAGGCAGTGAGCGTCCCGAGATATGGTCTGAAGAGCAGGTTGCCGAGGGGTTCGATCTTTCGAGTGGCAAGGTTGATATGCTGCTGATGACGAGCCGCGAGAAGATCGCAGGCGAAAAGCGCGCGTTCGATATCAGCTGGTTCATTCCGGCGCTGGTCAAATATCGCAGCGCTTTGCGCGACGTTTTGATCGGCAGCTTTTTCCTGCAGCTGGTCGGGCTTGCCTCGCCGATCTTCTTCCAGCTCGTTATCGACAAGGTGCTGGTCCACCAGTCGATGACCACGCTTGAGGTTCTGGCAATTGGGCTGGCGACTGTGCTTGTGTTCGAAACCATGCTTTCGGCGCTACGCAACTGGCTGTTCGCGCACACTTCGAACCGCGTTGATGCCGAGCTGTCGGCGGCGCTTTTCAAGCATCTCGTCGCGCTGCCGCTGTCCTATTTCGAGGCGCGGCGCGTGGGTGACAGCGTGGCGCGTGTGCGCGAACTTGAGAACATCCGCAACTTCCTCACCAGCAATGCGGTGACCGTGGTGATCGACCTGTTCTTCACCATTGTCTTCTTCGCGGTCATGTATTTGTATTCGCCCATGCTCACGCTGATCGTGGCGCTGACCATCCCGGTCTATATCGCGATTTCGGTGTTCATCACCCCGCCCCTTCGCGCGCGGCTTGATGAGAAGTTCAAGCGCGGCGCGGAAAATCAGGCGTTCCTTGTGGAGACTGTCACCGGCATCGGTACGCTCAAAAGCATGGCGGTTGAGCCGCGCATGCGAGACCGCTGGGAAAAGCAGTTCGCAGGCTACATCCAGACGGGATGGGATGTGACGGTGCTATCCAACTGGGGAAGTCACCTGATCCAGCTGGTCAGCAAGCTTACGACCGTCGCGATCCTGTTTTTCGGCGCGCAGGCGGTGATAGGCGGCACGTTGACGGTCGGGGCGCTGGTGGCGTTCAACATGCTGTCGGGCCGGGTCGCTCAGCCGATCCTGCGGCTGTCACAGTTATGGCAGGATTTTCAGCAGGTGCGGATCTCGGTTGATCGACTGGGTGATATCCTCAACGCGCCCGCAGAGCCTGAGCACAACCCCAATCGCGCGAGCTTGCCTGCGATCAAGGGGCAGGTCGAGTTCGACAAGGTGCGCTTCCGCTATCGCCCGGACGCGCCCGAAGCCTTGCGCGGCGTCAATCTCGAAATTGCGCCGGGCGAAATGCTCGGCATTGTCGGGCCCTCTGGTTCAGGGAAATCGACCCTGACCAAGCTGGTGCAGCGGCTCTACGTCCCCGAGCAGGGACGCGTGCTGGTCGATGGAACCGATCTTGCCTTGGTCGATCCCGCGTGGCTCAGGCGGCAGGTCGGTGTTGTTCTTCAGGAGAACATTCTGTTCAACCGTACCGTGCGGGAGAATATCGCTCTCGCCAACCCGACCATCGCCATGGAAAACGTCATCGCTGCGGCCGAATTGGCAGGCGCGCATGAGTTCATCCTCACGCTGGCGAATGGATACGATACGACCATCGAAGAGCGCGGCGCGAACCTCTCGGGTGGTCAGCGACAGCGCCTCGCGATTGCCCGCGCACTCATCACTGATCCGCGTATCCTGATCCTTGACGAGGCAACCAGCGCATTGGATGCCGAGAGTGAGGAGATCATTCAGAACAACCTTGCGCGCATTGCGGAGGGGCGCACAGTGATGATTATCGCGCACCGGCTCTCGGCTGTACGTCCGTGCGATCGGATTATCACTGTCGAGGCGGGCGAGATCACCGAAGCGGGCAGCCATGAAGAGCTGTTGAAAGCAGGCGGGCGTTATGCCCAGTTGCACGCCAAGCAAACGGGCATGGTTGGGGGCAGCTTCAGACGCGATGGTGATACCGGACGGGAGGCCGAGCCGGTATGAGTGCCCTTGCCGACCGTTTCCCGACGCTCGCCAAACATTCCCGTGTATTGCGCGAAAGCTGGCGCAATCAAAATGATGCGGACGTGGCGTTCGAGCCGAAGGAGAACCATGAATTTCTCCCCGCAGCGCTGGAGATCATGGAGAAACCTGCCAGCCCCGGCATGCGGTGGCTGATGCTGCTCACCTGCACATTGTTCGTGCTGGCGCTGTTATGGTCGATCTTTGGCAGGATCGACGTTGTTGCCACGGCCGCCGGTAAAACCATGCCCGGTGACAATGTGAAGATTATCCAGCCGATCGAGATCGGGGCTGTGCGCACAATTCACGTCAAGAATGGTCAGTTCGTCAAAGCGGGCGAAATGCTGATTGAGCTTGATCCGACGCTCAGCGAAGCTGACGAGGCACAGAGTGAGCAGTCGCTTATGTCCGCGCGGATTATCCAGGCCCGCAACGATGCCTTGCTGGCTCACTTGGCCGGCCGCCCGACGCGCTTCATAGCCCCGGTGGGGACGCCGCCCGATATTGTCCGCAACGAAGAGGCGTTCATCCGCAACGCGGTTGCTCAATACGAGGCGCAGCGGCTCTCGTTCATTCAGCAGCGCAGTGAGAACGAGGCGGAGCTCGCAGCGAGCACTGCCGAGATTGCAAAACTGGAAGAGGCGCTGCCCTATATCGACAAGCAAATGGGCGCGCGCGCTGAACTGGCGGAGCGCGGGTTCTACTCCAAGCTCCAGCTGCTTGAATATGAGCAGCTGCGCGCTGAACATGTTCGCAATATCGAAGTGCAGCGCGCCAATGGCATGCGGGCCGAAGCATCCATCCGCAGGATTGATGCAGAGCTGGCCAGCCTGCGCGCAGGGTTTGGCCGGACTGCCGTTACCGATCTTGCCGAAGCAAAGACACAGGCCAACATGGCCAGCGAAGAATTGCGCAAGACCGAGCGGCGACGGCGGTTTCAGGAATTGCGCAGTCCGGTTGACGGGGTGGTTCAGCAATTGACGGTCGGAACTGTCGGAGGCGTCGTCCAGCCTGCTCAGCCGTTGATGGTGATTGTGCCGTGCTCCGCTGGCGACGGCACCAACGCTGCCAGTTGCAACAGCGGAATCACGGTCGAGGCATTCATCCAGAACAAGGACATCGGCTCAATCAGCGTTGGCCAGCGCGTGGCGGTAAAGCTGGAAGCGTTCAACTTCACCGATTACGGCCTGATCGAAGGGACGGTTACCAATATCAGCCGGGATGCCATCGATCAGAGCCAGGCGCCTGCTGGCAGCGTGCGCGATGAGAACGGCCGTCCAATCCAGCCGGGGCTTGTTTACGCTGCAACCATCAAGCTCGCCTGTGCGCTCAATGACCCTACGCGCCACGCGCTGTGCGACCGGGTCCAACCCGGCATGGCTGTGCAGGCCGAGATCAAGACCGGGCGCCGACGGATCATTCAGTACCTGCTCTCACCTATCAACCAGGCGATGAGCGAGGCGGGGCGGGAAAAATAGGCCGCCTGCCTGCCGTCTGGCTGGACGCTGTTAACCGGTAGCTATCTCTCAGTTGATCGTTGCGTCTTCGGGCACGGGCTCGGCAGCCGCCGCTTCGGCTTCGCTTGCACGGGTGGCGCCCATGCTTTTGAGGGTCTCGGCATCGACAAGCCGCGTAATAAGCGGGTGCAGTTTCAGGCTGCCGTCTTTCACCACCTGCCGGAAATTCGCGATCACGCTTGCGGTCGCTTTCTTGTCGGTGGCGATGACATCAATCAGCCAGTTGTTCTGACCCGAATTCCAGTCATCCGCCTTCAACCGCAGCGGCCATGCCCCCGCGCTGATCTGTTCGCGCAGCCGTCCCTCGGCCTCGTCCGAAAGGCTCGCCCAGATCGCAACGCCGGTGATGTCCTGAGAAGCCGCCGCCTTGTCCTCTGCACGTTGAGCAATGGCAACGCGATCCCGGATCAGCGGTTCAAGCACAAGGTGCTGCAAATCGCCGAGCGTCTGGTGACGGTAGCGCGGAAGCATCATCATGCTCATCACAACCTTGCCAAAGCTCTCACGCACATGACTGCGCAGATTGGCGATCTTGGCCGCGATTTCGGGGTCGAGTTGGGGAGGTGTGTTCGCTGGCGTTTCAGACGGTGCTTGCTTGCTTTCGCTCTTGGTTTCGGGGCGACCCTTGCTCTTTGCCACTGTGACGAATCTCCTGCCTGTTTGCGGACGTATTTTGTGCAGAATGGATAGGCAGCCACCAAGGGCTGTCAACCGAAAGCGCGTGGTACGAACATGAGTTTAGGTGTCTCGCGGCGAATTCATGTATTGTGTATTGCCAAAAAGCGGGATGAAGCACTGCGAAATGTGCCGAAATTGCACCATAGCATCAGCTTTGCAGGTCGCACTTTTTGCTCGCCTAAAGTAAGTAATTTCCACGATACTGCCACTGTTTCCGATTTGCTCGATCAAATGCTGGTTCGCACAGTAAATTTTTGGCAAATCCTTCACACAGCAAGGCTTGCTTTCCTGGGTTTGCATGTCATCATGCCTTTGAGGATTCGACAGGGGTACAGGGTGGGGTCGCAGCCGCATTCCAACAATTTTGGGGCTTTTGAGCGTGTGTGTTTGCGCGCGGGCAGTCGCGTATTCGGGCGGGTTTCTGAGCGCCGTTTTTCGCCGGGGCGCTGCGTATGATTGTGCGGAGAATTATGCCTGCTCTTTCATTGCTTGCGGTCTTCGCCTTTCTGGCGTTTCTTGCTTGGCAGGGCCAGATGGCCGAAGGCGTTGGGCGCTTTCGAGGGTTCTTTGCGCTCGTTGTGAATGGGATGATCAATCAGTTTGGGACAATGGGCGCGGCGGGAGTTTTTGCGGGGCTTGGCGTGGTTCTGTGCGGGGCAGTACTTTTCGGCGGGCGCAACTTACGCACGATATGAGGAAAAGGGTATAATGAGCGAGTATATTTGGCTTTCACATTCTTTGACCGATGTCAGTAATTGGCGTGCGCTTACCAGCGATCTGGCGGAACGTGATCGAGAGTTTGCGATCAAAGCAGGAGAGCGAAATGACGCAGGCGAGTCGCTAGGTCCGGAGTATTTTCCAACGGTGATTTGGCCGGCAGAAAATGCCAAGAAGAGCGATACCTCGGCAGCTGCGGACTTTTTTTACGCTGGTACGCATTGGATCGTATCAGGCCGCTTTGCTGAATTGCTCCGTCAATTCGAAATGGGTGGAGCTCACTTATACCCGGTGAAGTTCCTGCAGTCTGATCGTCAGACTCCGGTAAAGGGCGAATGGTTTTGCCTTAATTTTGGTAACCAAAAGACAGCGCTGCTTCCTGATGAGTCGCAGGGTTTGTTCAAGCCGTCGCGAAGAAAAGAAGTGTGGGTGCCTAGTGGTCCCACTGACTTTGAGTTTGCTTTTTCTGGACGAGCAGTCGGTGGAGCTGCCGTCTGGATGGATCCGACCCTAATGCATATTGTTTGTTTTAGCGCTGAGCTTGGCGACGCAATGCGTGAGCTCGATATCACGAGGGGGTTTAAGGGGCTCGGCGATATGGTCAAAGGGCGGGTCGTTTGATTTTTTTTGGACGGACGCTCTGACAGAATGTAGAAATCCAAGTAGTTGCGGGGGCGGGCAGTGGCTGACGAAACAACCGATGTAATCGAGGGCTTCAACGACGTTGTTTGGGGCTTTGAGGGTGAGCACGTCTTCGCGCAGGAGCTGTGGAACCGTCTTGGGTTTGCGGATTATCTGAACGGCTTCGGCTACAAAAGAGACATGCTTGGCAACTTGATGGGTCTCTTCGCTGATCCCGACACGGTTGCTAAGCTTCAAGCTCTTCCAACACAGCACCCGCTGCGTTTGGCCCTTATGGATCCCAACTCAGGGTTTGGCCTCACCTGGCACAAGGGAGGCCCTATTTCTGGCGGGGCAGGGGGCTTTCAAAGGGGAAAAAACCAGTTTCTTGCAACTCAACTCGATGTGATCAGAAGCTCGGGTGCCAGCGAAGCAGGCCAAAAGGCAGCTATAGACAATCTGTTCGATTGGACTTGGCGATTATCCAAGGGTGAAATATTAGGCCCAGATGGACGTACCCCCTTGGGTGTCATGGGGGACGATCCGGCGTTTCAGAGAGCTCTAACTGATGCCTTTACAATTGGGCCACAGGCGGCACTTATTAACGCGGCAGATATTGACGCCCTTAATCCAAATCATCCCGATTTTGACGCAGAATTCGCTGCTTCTTCCGAGGCTGATGCCGTCAGAGACGCTATCACGAGAGGTTCAGAGCGCTTTGCGTCGCTAGACACAAATATAACCAACCCGGAAACGGGGCAGGATTACTCGAAGTCACCGCATCGCCGCGGTGCTCTGGCTGCGCTGTTGATCGATACCCTCATCGCCGCAACCAACGACCCGCTGACGCTGGAAGGGTTACAGGAGGCCAAGAAAAACCTTGCTTCCGGAAGGACCGGAGAAAAGGTCCGCAATGCCGTGATTCAGGCAATGACCGTCTTCGCCAAAGACGCTGGTAATGTCTCGCTGCTCACCGACGAAGAAACTTCGCGGCGGGTTGTGGTCGAGTATTATGCGTCACTCATCGATTCGCGCACGATCGTCGAAGTTGGCGCCTCTCAAATTCAGGCTCAAATCGACGAGATTACGAACTGGATCGAACGTGCCAGCGCGGAGGCTTCCAATCTGCCTGACCGGTTCCCCGAGGGAGAACGGGCGCGAACGGGCACGCCCAATGTCACTGATGAAGCAAGGGACTCGCTTCAGCGCGCCTTCGATAATGCGGGGCTTGGCGATCTTGCTGGCAAGCTCGCCGGAGGCGGTATTGTCGGCGACATTGGCGATGTCGCCGAAGTCGTAACCGCATTGTACCAACCGCTGGTGAACGGCTCGAAGACGGGCGATTACAGTGATGCAATCGGGACAGCTGCCGCGGTCGGCGCGGAAATGGCACTGTTCGCCTTTGCTGCTAATTTGACGCTAAGAGGGTTGGCTGCGCTCCCGTTGGTAGGCGGGCCCGCGGCCGTAGTGGCTGGTGCCGCGCTAGGTGCGTACTCGATTTACAGCGGATTTGAGGCCGTCGCTAACATCATCAAGAGCGTTGGCGATGAAGTCGCCGAATTGATTGTCGGCGATGGTTTCTTTCCGAATGCGGAGAGCAGCCAGGGTGTTTACAGCATCCAACTCATCCAGGATCTGGTTGAAGCGGCGCGCGCGGGGCGCCTAGGCGAACAAATTCTGCCCACAGGCGACGGGTATCTGGTTACCGATCAAGACCCGAACAAGCCCGCTGCCATTCGCGGAGGAGTGGAAGGGGAACTCTTTTACGGAGAAGCTAACGGGTTAATCCTAGGGGAAGGTGGGACCGACGAAATCTACCATAGCGGCTATGGCGAGGCACGTGGTGGTGAGTCGCATGACCTTGTGGTCGGCATCGAAGGAAAAGTGCTCAAAAAAGGTCAGCCACTCTTCCCGGAACTGCAGGCTTTGGCGGATGCAAGGAAAGCAGAAAATGTCGCCAGGGCAGATGCCGGACTACCCCTGCTGCCGGTCATTCCGGACTCGCCTATCGCAGAACAGGATTTACAGCTAACCCTTGACGGGGGGGAAGGAAACGATGCTGTCCTCGCTCTCCGCAGGGGCGAGCGGGTTATCACCGTCGGCGGGTCGGGCCGGGACTGGGTCTTCAACACATCCGCTGGTGGTGTGTTGTACGGCGACACCATCGATGGTCTCGAAAATGGCTTCGAAATCGAAGACTCGCCCGAAAACTCTGACAATTTCTGGTATTGGCCTGATACTACCATCATGGATGCCCAGCACAGTGATGTGCTATCGTTCTATGGCCTGCCACTGACCGGTGGCAACGCATCGGGAGGCCCGATCCTAGCCGGCCTGACGGCGGGAATGAGCGTCGCCGCGTTTGGCCAAGCTGCATTCGAAAACGCGGTAGACCCAAATACCGGGCGTTACGATCCGCTGCGCGGCATGTGGTACGATAACCTCCTTCCGGGGATGGTTTACGTTACCCTGAAAAATCAGGACGGTGGCTATGACATGTATGTCACCGATCTGTTTGCAAATGCGTTTCTGCAATTGTTTGGCGGTCCAGATGCCAACGCCACATACGAGCCGATCACCGGCGGCGCAGATGTGCCGGGCTGGATGCGCATTCCCAACGTCGACATTGTTGGCAGCTTTTTCGGATCTCAACAGCTTGACCTCGATGGTCAAGGCACATTTGGGATGGTTTTCAAGCAAGCCAATCCCATTTTTACGCTGCTGGCGTTGCTGCCTCCGACTTTTATCACGTTGGCCGCGTCCGGTGGTGGACCTCTAGTCGACGAAGCCTTTACGTTAATCGCCGCTGCGGGTCGCTTTGCAAAGCGCATCCGCTGGGCGACGGTGACTGATCCCCTCATCATTGACCTTGATGGTGACGGGATCGAAACGCTCCCGCTTGGCGAGAACAATGTCTATTTCGACATTGATGGAGATTTCTTTGCCGAACGCGTCGGTTGGCTCAAGGGCGATGACGGGTTCCTTGTGCTCGACGCGAATGGCAACGGGCGTATTGACGATATCTCGGAGATGTTCGGTGGTGTTGGCGTCTCCGGCTTTGCCGAGCTTGCGACGCTTGACTCCGATGGCGATGGCAAGATCACTGTGGCCGATATTGCCTGGTCGGAGCTGCAGGTTTGGCAGGATTTTGACCGCGATGGCGTGACCGATGCGGGCGAGCTCAAAACCCTGGGTGAACTCGGTATTGTCAGCCTTGATGCGATTGCGCAGCCGCTTGGTGCGACAACGCCGCAGGGCGCGCAGCTTGCCGGCTTTGGCGATGTCGTGTTCGAGAATGGCGTGCGGCGCACCATGTTCGACGCCATCTTGGCCGCCAACGATGTCGACACACGCTATGCCGGTGAAGGCGGTCGCGCGGACTGGCAGGCTGGGCAGACGCTCGACGCCAAAGGCTTTGGGCGGGTCACCGACCTCTCCGTAGCGATGGCAAACGATATTGCGCTTCAGGAGCTTGCCACCAGCACCGCAGCCGCGATGACGACACCTGACTTGCGCGATCTTGTAGCACAGGCCGGCGATGTGCTCGGGAAATGGGGTGCAGGCCAGGAATTGACACGTGAACTGACGCCTGTGCTGGTTGGCACCGATGGCGAGGGCAAGGCGGTGCTGCTTGACCGGGCAGTTTATGTTGAAGATGCGAGCGGAGGCTATTTCACCCTCGCCAGCGGAGCCGATATTGTCGATGCACAGGGCTTTGCGATTGAACGACCGAGCCTTGGAGATGTGCTCGCGCAGAGCAGCGAGTGGCGGCTTGAGCAGCAATGGTCACCTTCGGACCGGGGGGGGCCGCTCACCCACCGCGAAGCTGCGCCTTATCTGACGCAGATTGTCGACGGGCGCGCGGTGGTCCTCGACTACGGGATCGAGCAGGCGGACGGCAGCTGGGTGCTCGCCTCTGATCCGGGCACAATCTTCGCGACGCGTGAGGACATCCTCGCGCTTGATCATGCTGAGGGTACCGAGTGGCGGCAAGAAGAGCTCGGCTTTAACCCGCTCGCAGACTTGCCAGTAGAGACAATCGGTGTGCGCTTCACCGACGGACAGGTGGTTGATTACACTGTCGAAGTTACAGACCGCGATGGCACATTCTATGTCTGGGCGCGCAATCTCGACCGTGCCCTTGAGCTTGAATGGAAGACAGGCGATTACCGCGAATTCAATCTCCGCAATTTCGCAATCGACTTCGATAATCTGGATGAGGTCAACTCTACTGACGACTCCACCTATCGTGTCGAGCTGCTGACTCCTGCACAGTTCCATTTTGCGACCTCACTGGGCGGAATCGATTTCCGACCCGAAATGCTCAGCGCGACACTGGATCTAGACAGTGGTACGATTGACTATGCCGTCGGCCCGACGGGCAGCGCAAACCTCTCGACTGACCCGAGCCGCTACGAATCGGGCATTGCCGTAATGATCGAGCTGCTTGGCCCGGTGATGACGCAATACATCACCGCGAGCCGACGGTTTTCAGTCAGGCTGGCTCTGCAAGGTGGCCTTTCGGATTATGCCGAAGGGTTCGAATATGACGTTGATCTGGATGCCTATGTTCCCACCAGCGAGCGTCAACTTGCGCCCCTGTTTGAGAAGATTTTCGAAAACGCACCCTCATCTAACGCCGGGGATGCCGTTTACGATTATCTGACCGACTGGAATGAAATCCTGTGGCAGATCTATCCTGATTATCGTCCGGATGGCACTGGCAATGTCGCCGGCGGGTCGGTCGGCATTGATCAGGCATTCATCATGCAGATGCTGCTGCCGGCGTTTGAGAGCGTCGGTGTCGATCTCGATATTCGCGGGGTTGCGAATGCGCTATCGATCGATGAGACCCGCATTATCGATCATGCGCCTTCGGCCACCGATGTCGCTGGAACGGCGGGCGTTGATTATTTCTACCTTACTAGCGGTGACCAAAACATCACTGGCGGCGGCGGTGCGGACTTTTACTTCGTCGGCAGCGATGCAGGCAATGATGTCATCTTCGATCAGGACGATGGCGATGCGGACGAATTGCGCTTTACCGACGTGCTGGAAAGCCAGGTCACTGCCATTCGTGACGGACAGGAACTGATCCTCCAGATCGAAGGTCGCGACAATGTCATTCGCTTGACCGACCAGTTCCTTGGCGAGCTTAATCCGTTCCTTTCCAACGGCAAACAGCTTGAATCCGGTGTCACCTCGATCGTGTTTGCCGACGGGATCGTCTGGGACCGTTTCCGTATGTCAATGGAAGTTGTCGACCGCGAGCGTGCGGCGGGCGATTTCAACGACAGTCTGCTTGGCTCCGGCGATACTGACATCCTCTGGGGTGGTCGTGGCAATGATTACATGTCTGGCGGTGCGGGCGGCGATTTCTACATCTTCGAAGCTGGCGATGGGCAGGACGTTATTGACGATCAGGGCACATTTTCGTTCGGGCCAGTCAAGGCGGGGATCGATTTCCTGCGATTCCGCGGGGATATTTCGGCTGAGAACCTTCACCTCATCCGCGATGGAGCGAGCAACAACCTCAAAATCGAAATCCGTGATGATCAGGGTATTGCGACCGGCGATACGCTTGAAATTGTTGGGCAGTTCGACGGTGTCCGCACCAATCTGGGCCTGTTTTCCGAAGTCCTTGGCAGCGGGGACGGGCTCGAATACGTTGCGCCAAACCTCATCGAGCGCTTCATCTTTGAAGACGGGACCAGCCTCGAATTCACGCAGATTCTCGAGCAGGTGCTCGAGAATGCCAAGACCGAAAACGACGACGCGATCTATGGCTTCATCAATGACAACCGGCTCGACGGTGGGGCGGGCGACGATTTCCTCACCGGGCTTGAAGGCAATGACACCTACGTCTTCGGGCGCGGCTATGGCGATGATGTCGTGCTCGACAACGATTTCAGCTTCGCTTTGTTCGCCCCTCCCGGCGCCGACAAGCTTGAGTTCGTCGACGACATCCGTTGGACCGATCTCGACTTCCTGCGCGAAGACGCGTCCGATACGCTGACCATGCGGATCAGCGGGACCGAAGACCAGGTTACGCTCACCAATCTGCTTCAGCACGTGCCGATCGTCGGCTTCGTCAACTTGATCGAAAGCGTCCAGTATGGCGACGGGACGCAGTGGTCCGTCTTCAAGCTGCTCCAGCACTACATTGATATCGCCGCGACCGATGGCAATGACACGATTTACGGCTTTGACCGGATCAGCGACACTCTTGATGGCGGACTGGGCGATGACCGGCTTGAAGGCTTCCTAGGCAATGATAGATACCTTGTAGGCCGTGGCGAAGGCAGCGATACCATAGCAGATACGGGTGGCACTGACCGTGTTGTGCTGCAAAACCTGTCCAGTCTGGACGTCGATATTGATCGCACAGCGCTTGATCTTGTCTTTATCGTGCGGGGTACAGGCGAGCGGATTTTTTTTGAGAACCAGTATGTGCGCAGCTCACGGCAGTCTCAGGCGATCGAGCTGTTCGAGTTCACCGACCAGACAATTGACTTCCGTCAGATCAATCCCGACCAGGTTGATATCATCGGTACCAGCGCTGACGAAACGCTCACGGGTTCCAATTTTGGTGAAGTCCTTGATGGCAGAGCGGGCGACGATATCCTCGAAGGCGGCGATGGCGGCGATATCTATAAATTCGACGTTGGCTATGGTCAGGATGTCATCATCGACCGGCGTATCCGCTCGCGCTGGGATGATCGCGACGGCGTGCGTGTTCTGGTCAACGACACGATCGAGTTCGGCGGTGACATCACACGCGACAACATCCGCTTCACAAAGGATGGCAATGACCTGCTGATCGAGGTGCAGGGCCGGACTGATACCCTGCGGGTGCGCAACCAGTTCCGCGATCCCGAAGATGAAATCGAGCTGTTCAAGTTCTTTGATGGCTCGGTGATCAAGATCTCCGATGTCGAGGAAATCCTCAACATCGCGGGCGGCAATCGCGGCGACAACCTCATCGAAGGTACGCAAGATTCGCCCAACACGCTTGACGGGCGGCAAGGCGACGACCGGCTGATCGGTGGCAATCGCGAGGACACCTACGCCTTCACTTCGGGATACGGTTTTGACCGGATTGAGGAGAAAGCGGACAGCGCAGGAATTGTGGACCGAGTGATCTTTGGCGCGTCGGTGCGCTCTGAAGACCTCGTCGTTCAGCGGCAGGACAACGACCTTGTCATCGGACTGGGCAATGGCCTCGACGTGCTCACCATCGTTGGCGGCCTAGCCTCGACCAGCGTTGAGCAGTTCGAATTTGCCGACGGCACAATCTGGTCACTCGACACAGTGATCAACCAGATGCTCACCGGCAGCGATCAAGACGAGCAACTCATCGGCTTTGATAATCGCGATGACGATATCTCCGGGGGCGCGGGGTCCGATGCGCTCGAAGGCGGGCTGGGCGATGACACCTATCGCTTTGGCTTTGGCGACGGGCTCGACAGCGTTGCTGATACAGGTGGCCTTGATCGCGTCGTGTTTGGCGATCAGATCACCCAGGACCTTGTCAAGTTCGAGGAGATCGACGGCGATCTTCTCATCACTGTTGCCGATGGCACGGACCGTCTGATTGTCTTTGGCGGCTACAAAGCGGCACCGGTTGAGAGTTTCGAATTCTTTGACGGCGCGGTGCTGTCTCTTGAGGAAGTCCGCGCGGTCATTTTCGATGAGCGCAGCGCGGATGCGCAGGAGCTGGTTGATCTGCGCGATCTGCCTGACGGGCGTGAATACCGTCCCGCGGGCGGCAATGACCGCATTCTGCTGGCGCAGGGCTCGCGGCTCGTCATTGGTGCCGGTGATGGCATTGATACCGTTGAAATGCCCACCGGGGTCACTGAAGCGACGGTGGTGCTTGAGGCGCAGACTGCGGCCACGATTGAAGTGCGCGCGGCGGGGGTTGGATCGAACGATCTTATCATTGCGGCGATCGGTACGGGCGATCAGCTGATCATCAGGGGCGCGCTAGGAACCGGTGCAGTCCCGACTATTGAATTTGGCGATACGACTGAATGGGACGCTGCCACGCTGGTGCAGGCCTATGTCGATGCGCAAGCGAGCGCCGAGGGCGACAGGATTAAAGGCAGCAACCGCGCTGATGTGATCCTCGGGGGCACCGGAGATGATCGCAGCGAAGGGCTTGGCGGTGATGACCGCTTCATATTCACGCGCGGCGATGGTCGCGATGTGTTGAGCGACAGTGCAGGCGATGATGCGCTCGAAATCTCGGGCTACCGGCCTGATGAATTGATCGTTTCGCGCCCTGACGCGGCGCGCAACGAGTTGGTGCTTACTTTCGCCGACAGCGATGACGAAATCGTCCTCGCCTACACCTCGTCATGGGCGGGCATTGACCGGGTCGAGTTCACCGACGGAACGAGCATCAGCCTGCAACAATTGCTTGATCGTGTTGCGCTTTCAGCGACCGATCGCGACGATCTGGTGATTGGCACCGCTGAGGCGGATGTTCTCAACGGTCTGGGCGGCAACGATGTTCTTATCGGCAATGGCGGTGCCGATATCTACCAGTTCGGCCGCGGTGATGGACAGGACCGGATCGAGAGCACGGGCGCAGCCGATGGGCTGGCAGAGCTTCATTTCGGCGAAACGATTGCGCTCGAAGACGTCAGCGCCAGCCTCGATCGTGAGGGTAACCTCTTGCTTTCGCTGGCAGATAGCGCTGACAGCGTCACGCTGGTCACGCCGCCTTCCGGCACAGCTCCCGTGGTTGGTCTGGTGCGTTTTTCCGACGGGCGTGAGCTTGCTTTCGGTGAAATCATGGCCGGGTTCGGTGCGACCGATGGCGATGACGCGATCGATGCGCGCGGTCCAACTTCGGTCTCACTTGCCGGTCTTGCCGGCAATGACCGTCTTGCAGGTGGCGATGTCGCTGACACGCTCGGAGGCAATACCGGTGATGACCTGCTGGAAGGACGCAGTGGCGGGGATACCTACCTCTTTAATCTGGGCGATGGGCAGGACGTCATTGATGACGTCGAATCCCTCGATGCGAGTGCTATAGATGCGCTCCGGTTCGGTCCCGGAATTGCACCCAGCGACATTGTGTTTCTTGAGCGTGGGCCTTTTGACATCGTGCTCGGTATCGCTGGCACGGACGACCGGATCACGCTGCGCGGCATGTTCACTGCCAGCACGTCGACCTCGGATCAGGGTGTTGAGCGGGTCGAGTTTGAAAGCGGCGAATTCTGGGATCTCGGCGAACTGTTGAGCCGGGCGCTCGCTGGATCGGCTGGCGACGATGACATTGATCTGGGCAGCGAGATTGAAGTCACCACGGTGCTCAATGGCGGTACCGGTGACGATCGCCTCGCGGGCGGACGCGGCACGACGACATATCGGTTCGGGCGCGGCGATGGCTATGACACGATTGTCGAGGGCAATTGGAGCGCGTTCCCCGACACTCTGGTGCTCGATGCGGGTATCGCAGTCAGCGATGTGGTGGTGCAGTCGGATGGCTCGGACATCATTCTGCATATACGCGATGATAATGCGCGCCTTCGCATTCAGGACCAGCTCGCATCTGGTGCGGCACGGATTGATATGGTCCGTTTCGACGATGGCACGCAGTGGACAGCGACCGAACTTGCCGCGATGGCCGTTAGTGAGACCGAAGCTCAGGCGCAACTCAACCCTAATCCGGTTGTCGATCCCTTCTCCGATCCGCTTTTCGCCGTCAATTCCGGTTCCAGTGGCGGCGGTGAAGATGGCAAAGTTGTCAATCTGGACACGCCTGAGCGCTTGCTCGCGCTCGATCAGGGTCAGGTGTTTGATGCCACGGGTCTGCCAGAGGTTGACGGGATCGGATCAGGTCTTTTCACCCGCAGTCTTTCTGGAGTTGCAGATCGCAACACTTACAGTGTGTTCGTTACCACGCAGCGGCTTGGCGAAGGTGTCGACACAGTCACCGATTTCCGCGTCGGCGATCAAGGCGACCGCCTCGCCATCGGCGTTTCAGAGATGCTGGACGGAGATATCGTGGCCGTCGCCGATGGCGCTGATACGCTGGTCTATTTCGTGCCTGAAGGTGCGCAGAACAGAAGCACCGCGCGCCTGCTGCTGCGGCTTGAGAGCGTCGCTGTGGCAGACCTCACCGACAGCAATTTCTCAGGTCTGGCCTATACACTGGAAACCGGAGCGACGATCAACGGGACCAATGCTTCGGAGACAGTCAGTGGCACAATCGCTGGCGAGACAGTTGACGGCGGCTTTGGCAATGACAGGATCATTGGCGGCGGTGGGCCTGATACGCTGCGTGGTGGCAGCGGCAACGATGTTTACGTCTTTGGCCTCGGCGATGGCGAAATCACGATCCGGGACGAGCGGACCGATCATGCCAATCTGAACGGGGCCGGATTTGACGCAATCGAGTTCGGCGATGGGATTACGCAGGCCAACACCCGATTCAGCACTTCGGGGACCAGTCTGATTGTCGAGTTCAACGGCACCGATGATCGCATCACGATCAGCGGCGGATTTCGTGATGGACGTTACCGCATCGATGAATTTCGTTTTTCTGACGGAAGCATACTCAGCTTCCAGCAGGTCGTCGCGATTACCACCGCTGGTACCGATGGCCGTGATGATATCCGCGACGAGGGCTTTTCCGAAACGCTCGAAGGAGGGGCAGGCGATGATACAATTGATGGCTGGTTCGGCGATGACCGACTGATCGGTGGGCTGGGCGATGACACGCTATATGGTGGCAGCGGCAACGACGTCTATGTCTTCAATCGCGGAGATGGCGCTGATTGGATCCGCGACCAGCGGAGCGACCACGCCAATCTAAGCGGCGCTGGATTCGATGCGATCGAATTCGGTCCAGGCATCACCGAGGCCGATCTGCAATTCTCCACGTCTGGTAACAATCTGGTCATTCGTTTGCTTGGCACTGAAGACCGCATCACGATCAGCGGCGGCTTCCGCGACAGCCGCTACCGCATCGACGAATACCGCTTCGCTGATGGCAGCGTGCTCAGCTTTGAACAGGTCGTCGATATCATCACGGCTGGGACCGACGGTGATGATACCATCAATGATGAAGGCTTCTCGAAGACCGTCGAAGGCGGTGCGGGCAACGATTACATTGATGCGTGGTATGGCAATGACCGCGTTATCGGTGGCACCGGTAATGACCGGATGTATGGCGGCAGCGGCAACGACGTTTATGTCTTTAATCTCGGCGATGGTGACGACTGGTTGCGCGACCAGCGCAGCGACCATGCCAATCTGAACGGCGCTGGCTCAGATGCAATTGAGTTTGGAGCAGGTATTGCCGCTGATATGCTCCGCTTGCGCACCTCCGGCTCTGATCTCATAATCGAGTTTGATGGCCAAGGCGGAAGCATCACTGTCAGCGGCGGCGCGACCGACAGTCGCTATCGGATCGAGGAATTCCGCTTCGATGACGGCTCGGTTCTCACCTATTCCGAATACAGCGCTCTCTACAATCTGAAAGACGCGCCGGACGGCCTGACCTTTGTCGCGGTGCCTGTCGCCGAAGGCATTGTTGGCACCAACGCGTCCGAAACGCTTGATGCAAGCGATGAGACTGCCTCAATCGAGATGCAGGGCGCAGGCGGGTTTGATACCCTATTGGGAGGCGACGGGGCTGATATCCTTGATGGCGGCCACGGAAATGATGTGTTGCGCGGTGGCCTTGGCGAAGACATTTACCGCTTCGTGCCCGGCTTTGGTCAGGACACGATCGAAGACACCGACTTCCAGAACATCATTGAGTTTGGCGCTGGCATCTCGCCTGATGATCTGATCGTTGAAAGCTTCGTTGATGAAGGTGACGGCCTTTTCTTCTCTGGCCGCGGCGAATTGCGGATCGTCGGGACAGATGACCGTATCGACCTAGAGCTTGGCAGAGTTTCGTTTGTCCGGTTTGCCGATGATGGCACCGAGTTCAATCGTTTCGACCTCCTAGACCGCGCGATTCCGCTTGGATCGCAGGATCAGACGATCAGCGCGACCGGGGCCAACCCGACCGCAGATACGCTGACCGGTACTGATGCAGACGATACGCTGCGCGGGTTTGAGCTTGATGATACGCTCGATGGCGGTGCAGGAAACGACACCCTTGAAGGCGGCAACGCGAACGACATCCTCATCGGTGGCACCGGCAATGATCGACTGACTGGCGGCTCTGGCGCGGACACCTATCGTTTCAGCCTCGGCTTTGGTAGCGACGAGGTTGTGGTTGAGGGTGTCGGCGACGACTGGATCGAGTTTGACGCCAGCATAACGCCTGACATGGTTGTAGTGAGTGACGGGGAGACGCCGCCAGCCAATATCTGGACTGACGGTCCATTCCTGTTCCGTGATCAGACGATTATCCAGATCGTTGGCAGCGAAGATCGCATCGCTTTGCCGGGCATCTCCGATTTCCGGTTTGGTGGGCCTGGCGAAGGCCCTGAACTCGCCGGGGTTCGTTTTGCCGATGGGACGATCTGGACCCATAGTGACTTGCTTGCGCGCCGCGAAGAGATTGCTGGCGCGACGGTTCAGGCCGGTGACGCCGATGATACCCTCACAGGCGGCGATGGTGCTGACAGGATCATTTCTGGCAAGGGTAATGATACCATTCTCGGCGGTATCGGTCCGGATCAGATTGATGCCGGTGAAGGCGATGATATTATTGATGCCGGTGCTGGCGGCGACACGATCTTTGGTGGTGCAGGAAGCGACACGTTCGTTTTCGGCCTTGGCTATGGCCTCGACGTTCTCTTCGAAGAACTGGAGGATGCTGGAACTGACGTAGTCGAGGTTCGGGACTTCGCGCCCGACGACATCGTTGTTGAGTACGAGTTGTTCAGCGACTGGAACCTTGTTCTCAAGAGCCAGATAACCGACGACACTCTGGTCCTCGTCGGGGGCAATCGCGATGCTGGTACGGTCGAGGAAGTTCGGTTCGCAGACGGTACCGTCTGGACCGCTGCCGATCTGCAGTGGATGGCCTTCGAAAGCTCAGGGTTTGAGCTTGATGGCGATGAGGGCGACGACCTCAATGACACCCTGATCGGAAGCGTTGGCGATGATTACTTGTGGGGCGGCTCCGGCGACGATATTCTTGATGGCGGCTCTGGCAATGACGATCTTGAAGGAGATGTCGGCGACGATATTCTGATTGGTGGCCCCGGGTCAGACTTTCTTTATGGCGATGAAGGCGCGGACATCTTCCGGTTCTCTGCTGGATTTGGAGACGACCAGGTATTCCTGTTCGAGCCCGGCCAGTTTGACGATATCATAGAATTTGACTCGACAATTGCAGTCAGCGAGGTTCGGATTCGTTTCGAGGGTGAGGATTTCTTCTCGGTTCGCGACTTCCGCCTCTCCATCAACGGCACAACCGATACGATGTTGGTTGCGGGCTTTGAAGCGGGCGATCGCATCACCTTTGCCGACGGGACAGTCTGGTTTCAGGATGATGTGTTTGCGCTTGCCGGGCCAGGGCTGGATCAGAACATCTTCGGTGGTGATGGCACCGGTCTCGACGGAACGCTCGGTTCTGACATCATCGGTGTGCCGCCATCCAGATCTCTGCGACCAGATGACGGCATCACTATTCTCAGCGCTCCGGATGATAGTCCGACGCCGATAAATCCGCCTGAAAATCCTGGCGATCCCACGCCCGCAGGCACCCGTTTCAATGGCTATGCAGGCCACGATACCATCTACGCCACCTTGGGTGGCGATACGATCACGGGCGGCACGGGCGACGATGAAGCCTTTGGTTTTGAGGGCGCCGACACCTATGTTTTCAACGCTGGCGATGGACAGGACGTCATCCATGAAACGGTCGATGGCGCGCTTAATACGATCCAGTTTGGGCGCGGCCTCTCGCTTGACGATCTGATCGTCGAGAGTGCACCGTCGGATGGCGGCGAATTGGGCGAAGGCGAGGATATCATCAGCGATATCACTCTGCGGTTTGCCAGGTCGGATGACCGTGTGGTCCTTTCTGACGGTCTCGAAGGCGGAGACTACCAACTGGTGTTCGATGACGGTCGCACGGTTTCGCAAAGCGAGCTGGCGACCATGGTAACGATTCCTGCCGGATTGACCCTGGAAGGCGATCCAAGTTCCATTGAAATCACCGGCACCTCGTTGGATGAGACTGTCATCGGCGGCGCTGGCGATGAGACGCTTGACGGCCGGGCTGGTAATGATTCGCTCAATGGCGGGGCAGGCGCTGATATCCTGATCGGCGGCACCGGGTCCGACAGGCTCGATGGCGGCGCGGGCGATGACACGTATCGCTTCTCGGCTGGATTTGGCAGCGACACGATCAACAGCTTTGATGGCACAGCGGGCGATGGCTTCGATATTGTCGAGTTCGACAGCACTATTGCGCCTGCGGATGTTTCGGTTGTCGCGATTTACAGCGAAGTCGGCTTCCCGATTTTTGTTCTCGACTTTGTCAATGGCACCGATCGGATTCAGATCGGTGATGGCGAATCCGATGGTCTCGTTGATCAGGTGCGCTTTGCTGATGGCACCGTCTGGTCCAGCGCAGATATTGCCGCGATGGCCAGCGTGCGCAACGACCCTCTTCTCAATCCGCCTTCGGGCGATGCCAGCGTCACAGGCTCGGCAGGCAGTGATACGATTATCGGCTCACCGGACAATGATACGCTCATCGGTGATAGCCCTGTCGTCTACAGCAAGGCTGGCGAAAATCTCGTCGTCAACGGCAGCTTTGAGGAATTTGGCCCCAATCCAACCACGCAATCCTATGGCTTTTCTGCCTTTACCTTGCCCGGTTGGAATTGGCTGAATGAGCCACAATCAAACTCGGTTGAGCAAATCCAGCATGTGAACAACGGCCATGAGGGCGTGAACGCCACGGACGGGTTGTACTGGCTCGATCTGGAGGGGACCGGCAACGGATCGGTCAACCTCCACATTGCGCAGGATATCAGCGGTCTGGATGAGGGTGAGCTGGTTATCCTGGAATTCGACCGTGCCAACCGGACGAGCACATCGCGTGCCGTTATGGAAGTGCTCTGGAATGGCAATGTGGTGGGCACTTACAACGCGACCAACCATACGATGCAGCGCATCTCGCTCACGCTTACTGCGGGGGCCGGAACAAACACGTTCGCATTCCGCGAAACCGGTCGTATCGACAATGTGGGCTCCTCGCTCGACAATGTGCAGCTCTTCCGCACGGGCGCAGAGGCGAACGACGCGCAAGGCAATGACACGATCGACGGCAATGCCGGTGATGACACAATCTCGGGCAATGGCGGCCGCGATACGCTGCGTGGTGGCTCTGGCGATGATGTAATCGATGGCGGAGCCGACGATGACAGCCTCGATGGCGGCACTGAAAACGATACCCTGACCGGCGGGACAGGCAACGACGCGCTCGCTGGCGGGACAGGCGATGACATTTATCGCTTCGCCATTGGCGATGGTCAGGACACGATCACCGAAGCTGGAGGCGTCGATGCCATCGAATTCCTGGCCGGGATCGATCCTGCTGATGTCGAAGCGCTGCAAACCGACAATCGCACCGATCTGCTGTTGCGCCTGCGTGGCACCAATGATCGCATCACCGTGGTCGATTTCTTCTCAAACAGCGCTCGCGTGGTTGAGGAAGTGCGCTTCGATGATCGGACCATCTGGAGCGAGGCGGACCTTCGCACCATGGTGCTGTCCGCTACCAGCGATGCGAATGACAACCTGCTTGGGTCACCTGATGCTGATGTCATTGACGGGCTTGGCGGCGATGACACGCTGCTTGGCGGTGATGGCAATGACACCATCCTTGGCGGGGCTGGCCGTGATACGCTGAATGGCAATGACGGCAACGACATCCTCGATGGCGGGACCGGCAATGACAGCCTAAGCGGCGATGCAGGCGATGACACCTATCGCTGGGGCGCGGGCTCGGGCGATGACCGTATCACTGACAGCGCTGGGATCGACACTGTCGAACTGGCCACAGGCATCGTGCCTGCTGACCTCGCGGTCACGCGGTCTGCGGATGACTATGTGCTTACACTGATCGCCAGCGGTGAGACGCTCACGCTCGTGGGCGCTGTCACTAATGCAGCGAACGAGATCGAAGCGATCAACTTCGCTGACGGATCAAACTGGGATGCGACCGAGATCGCTCGCCTTGCATTGATCGGTACCGCCGCGGATGAAAGCCTGCTCGGCACCGACGCAGACGAAGTGCTCGATGGTGCGGGGGGCAGCGATACGCTGACCGCCGGTGGCGGCGCTGATATCCTCACTGGCGGCGCGGGCGATGACAGCCTTGCGGGCGAAGCGGGGCAGGATGATCTCACTGGTGGAATCGGCGATGATACGCTGAGTGGCGGGCTTGGCGATGACATCTATCGCTTCGCTGCGGGCGATGGCCGTGACGTGATCGACGATGCGGGTGATACAACCGCCGATGCGCTGCGCATTAGCGGCCATGCGCTCGCCGCGACTCGTTTCGGGCAGCTTGGCAATGATCTGATCCTGCGATTTGCTGGCTCAGACGACATCATCACGATTAAGGGCGGCTTGCGCACCGGCAGTGGCAGCATCGAAAGCTTCGTATTCGAAGATGAAAGCGCTACGCTCAGCATGGCTGACGTGCGTGCGCTGCTGGTTGATGATATTGAAATCGCTGGACTTCACCTCGTCGGCACTGCTGGCGATGATACTATTTCCGGCAGCGATTTTGCGGATTATGCGATCATTGGCGCGGGTGCTGACGCTGTAGATCTCGGCGCTGGGGATGACCGGTTTGACGGCGTTTCTCGCGACGATTCCGTTGATCGCCTGACCGGCGGGGCAGGTCGTGATACCTACTTCTTCCTCGGTACTGATCTGGCCGATAGCGTAGTGGCCGATGTCATCACCGATTTTTCTGCGGGCGATGGCGGTGACGTTATCGTGTTCGGTAAAGGTCAACCCAACCCGTTTGAGGGAGGCAGGCTAGCACTCGTCCAGTCCGGCGGGGACACGCAGATCATCCAGCGTTCAGACGATGGTGGCGAGCGTGTGCTGCTGCTGCTCGAAGGCGTCACGGCTGACACCCTCACTTCAGCCAATTTTGGCGGTGTTGCCCTCTCGGATGACAACGCGCTGATCCTGTCTGACACCGATATGGGCAATGCGATCGCCGGCACGGCGTTCGGCGACCTTGTCTTCGGCAATGGCGGTGCTGACCAGATTGACGGATTGGCTGATGATGATCGCCTCTCCGGCGGGCTGGGCGATGATCGGATTGATGGCGGTTTTGGCAATGACCAGATTGCCGGGGATGGCGGAAACGATACGCTGATAGGCGGCGAGGGCAGCGATATCCTGTCAGGCGGAACGGGCGATGATGTCCTGACAGGCTTTGGCGATTCCAGCAGCCCGACCGACAGCGACGTTTTCAGCGGCGGGGCAGGTGATGATCTGCTCAACGGTGGCGAAGGCGATGATGTCTATCTCTTCGAACGCGGCGATGGCCGTGACCGCATCAGCGATCTGGGCGGCGCGGACAGGATCGAGTTTGGAACCGGGATATCTGCCACCAATGTCACGGTGGTGCAGGTCGAAGGCCGCCATATCGAACTGCGCATCGGCGATGCCAATGGTGAGGATGGGCGAATCCTCATTGAAGACGCGTTGGTCGACTCCACTGGCCGAGTGGAGGCCATCGCCTTCGCTGACGGCGATGAGTGGGACTTCGATGAGCTTGCCGAGCGTTCGCTAGCAGCCTCGGATGCCGATCAGACCCTTCGAGCTCCGACACGGACTCTTGGCGGGACCGTTCTGGTCAATGGCGGGTTTGATGAACCCGACTTCAGCCGTCGCCGCTCTACTGAGAGCTGGGGTTATACCTTCCACGATATCCCCGGTTGGACCGAAACGCCATCAAACGTGTATTTTGAGCTCTTCGCTGAGGAAGACGGCTTCAGTCTCGATCTCGAAGAATTCAACGATCATATGGACATTACCCAGTCGATCTCCGACCTAAGCGCTGATGATATTTACCTCCTTGAATTCGAACATCTTCTTGGAGAAACCGTTGAAACGCGCGGGATGGAAGTCATCTGGAACGGTGAAGTCCTGCGCCGATTTGAAGACGGCGGTCCCGAATGGATTGCTCGCAGCATTGCGGTCACTGCGATTGAAGGCACCAATTCGCTGCGCTTTCGTGCTGTAGGCCCGACTTCGGCGTCGGGATACAAGCTGGACGATGTCGCGCTGCGGCTCTTGACGCTTGCTGACGGCACGTCGGCAGGATCAGGCCAAGGCTACACTCTCAGCGGCGGCGGCGGCAATGATCAGCTGATCGGGAGCGAAGTTGACGACACGCTGACCGGCGGGACCGGAAACGATGTCCTGCGGGGCGGCGCGGGCGATGATAATTACCGGTTCGACCTCGGCGATGGTCAGGACCTTATCAATGACAACAGCGGCACCAACCGCCTGATCTTCGGTGCCGGGATCGACGCCTCCATGATCGAGGCAGTGCCGGGCGAGAGCAACCTCATTCTGCGCATCACTGGCACCGATGACCGGATCGACCTCGGCTCTCCTGCCGAGGTGGGCATGGGTCTGGGTAGCGTCGAATTTGCCGATGGTACTATCTGGGGCGAAGCCGAGCTTATCGCGCTTTCAGGCACAGTGGCTGTCGGTGATGGCGTGATCCTCGGCGATGATGGCGCGAACACGCTTACCGGCACTGACGCCGATGAATTGGTGCGCGGCCTTGAGGGCGCAGACACCCTCGATGGCGCGGGTGGTAACGACCGGCTTGAGGGTGGTCTGGGTGATGACATCTATCGCTTCGCCCGCTCAGGCGGCAGCGATGTGATCGCGGATACAGGCGGCACCGACACGCTTGAGTTTGCAAGCGATATGACGCCTGATGACGTCACGGTTGAACAGAGCAGCGATGGAGCCGACTTCGTCCTGCGCATTCGCGGGACCGATGCGCGCATAGCCATCGAAGACGCGCTGGGCGCGGGCGCGATTGAGGAAATCCGCTTCGCTGACGGAACAGTCTGGGGCAGCCAGGACCTGATCTCGCGCGCAGGCACGTTCTCGGGCGATGTCATCACAGGTGATGCGGCAGACAACACGTTCGAAGGCGGGCTTGGCAACGATACGCTCTCAGGCAAGGGCGGCGATGACACCTATCTCTTCACGCTGGGCGATGGCAGCGACACGATCATCGAGGATGCGAACTCGACCGCTGACCGGATCGAAATAGCGGGCTACTCTGCTGATGAGCTGCGATTCTCGCGGCGCGGTGATAACGACCTCGTCATTCGTTTTGCGACCACCAACGATCAGATTGCTGTCATCGGCGGCCTCGTCACTGATGCGGGTATCGAGACGGTTGCACTGTCAGACGGAACCACGTTTGACCTTGCGCAGATTCAAGCGCTGCTCCTGTCGGGCGAAGCGACTGACGGCAATGATGTAATCCTTGGCACGGGCAATGACGATACGATCACTCCGGGCTTCGGCAACGATCTGAGCGATGGAGGCGAGGGCTCTGACCGGTACAATTACAGCTCGGGCGATGGCGATGATCGTCTTGAGCCGCTCGCGGGCGGTGCGGACGTGCTGGCGTTGGCGGACTATAACGCCGCTGATCTCGCCTCAGTCGCGCGCGGTGGGCCGGACAATCTCGATCTTGTTCTGACCTTCACCAATCCTGGAGACCGGGTCACGCTGGTAGGCGCGCTTTCCTCGACCAACGGGTCAAGCAGCACCGTCACTGTCGAATTCGCCGACGGCTCCACCTGGGATCGAGATGCGATGCGCGCCGCGGTTCTGGATGCGGGCGATGGCGCCGGCGATGATAATCTGTTCGGTTTTGATGGCGCAGACAGTTTCGCCGCACGTGCAGGCGACGATCTACAGGTCGGGCTCGAAGGCGCTGACACCTATGCCTTTGCATCCGGGTCAGGCAATGACCGGATCGACGACCGTTCAACAAGCGCGGGCGACAGCATCAATTTCGAAGGCATCGCCTCCACCGATGTCGCGGTTGAGCGCCTCGCGCGGGGCAGCGAGACCGTGATCTTCCGCATTGCCGGAAACGCGGATGACAGCCTGACGATCACCAATGCGCTGGCGGAAAACGGCGCCGGAATTGAAAGCTACACATTCGCCGACGGCGTGACGTGGGACGTCGATACGGTTCGCGATCTGCTCGCAAATCGTGCGCCCAATGCCGGGCTCGACGGGCCTTACAGCGTCATCACCGGCACCGAACTGGTGATCGCAGCGGTGGATCTGCTGGCTAACGATTTCGATGCGGATGATGATTCGCTCAGCATTGTGGCGGTCGATGGCGGCGCGAACGGCATCGCCAGCCTCGACCAGAATGGCGATGTGCGCTTTACCGCGACGGGCGGCTTCTTTGGTCCGGTCACGCTGGCCTATACGCTGTCTGACGGACGCAACGGGTTCGACACCGGCACAATCGAAGTGCGCGTGCGCCCGATTGCAACCGCGCGCGATGATGATGGCTTCAGCGTTGAAGAAGACCGCAATCTCACCATCCGCGTCGAGCGGCTGCTCTCCAACGATCTCGATGGCGACCGCATGGTGGTGGGCGATGTGTTCGATGCCATCAACGGCACGGCTTCTATCTCGAACGATGGCAGCATCAATTTCACGCCGGATGCGAACTTCAACGGCAGGGCGCAGTTCACCTATGTCGCCAACACCCCTGAGGGCGGCCGAGCCGAGGCGACGGTGTTCATTGACGTCACACCGGTCAATGATCCCCCGCAAGCCGTCAATGACAGCGTGCCGACAGTCGCGGAGGGCACTGCCTTCACGGTCGACCCGCGCGTCCTGCTTGCTAACGACATCGATATTGATGGCGATGCGCTGACGATTGAATCGCTCTCGTCCAATGTGAATGTGCAGGTTGCGCTCAACGATGGGGGACTGATCGAAGTCACGCCCGCCGATTTCTATTGGGGCGCGGCCTATTTCGAATACACCGTCAGCGATCCCTCTGGCGCCACGTCCACGGGCCGGGTGAATTTCACAATAACCCCGGTCAACGACGCGCCCGAGCCCGTCAATGACCGGTTTGAGACCAATCAGGACGGCTCGCCGATCCTTGAAGACAACCCGATTGTCATTAACGCCGATCAGCTGCTTTCCAACGATATCGACCGCGATGGCGACGTGCTGCAAATCACCGCGCTTGGCAGCCGCTCAGGTGGCAGCGCAACGCTGCTCGACAATGAAACAGTGCTGTTCGAACCAAGTGCGAACTTTAACGGTGAGGCCTGGTTCGATTATCAGGTCTCTGACGGCGAAGGCGGCACCGCCTGGGCGCGCGCGACGATCGTCTATCAGCCGGTCAATGATCGACCGGTGGCACGTGATGACAGCTATACCAGTGACCAGCTCCCGATCCTGCGCGGCACTGAGGACACGCCGCTCGCAATCCCGATTGTCGAATTGCTCAAGAACGATTTCGACATAGAAGGCTTCGCAGTCACCTTCGAGGAAGCCGGGAATGCGGTGAATGGCGATCTCGTGGTCGAGAACGGCATCATCACCTTCACCCCCGATCCGGATTTCTGGGGCGAGGCAACCTTCAGCTATTCCGTCACTGATCCCGAAGGGCTCGTCGATGGCGGGCGCGTTACCCTGTTCTTTGAGAATGTCGGCGATGGCCCGCCCGCTGCCGGGCGCGACACGATCACCGTGTTTGAGGATATTCCGACCACGATCACGCTCGACTCGCTGCTCGCCAACGATACCGATATCGACCGCGATCCTCTGACCTTCCTCGATTTCTTTACGAGCGGCGCCGATGCCCCGCTCAACGGGACGCTCGAATACGACGCTGACGGCAATCTGCTTTACACGCCGGATAACGATGCGACGTTCTCCGGAGGCTTCCGCTACCGCATCTCGGATAACGCTGATGGTGAGGCGACCGGCAAGGTCGACATCGTGATCGTGCCTTCGAACGACGATCCGACCGTCAACGATGATTTTGGCTTCATAACGCCGCTCGATGTGCCGCTGGTGATGCGCACCAGCGATTTGCTCGCCAACGATTTCGATATCGAACAAATCGACACGGATGGTGATGGTAGGCCCAACGACGATCTCGATGATCCTGGTCGTCCGCGTCCGAGTTTCATCGGCGTCGATGCGGTGCTGGCGTTCGATCCGCTGCAATTGGGTGAGCGCGTCGAAGTTGGCACTGTCGAACTGGTTGACTGGGCAGGCGACCAATTCGTTGTGGTGCGCTTTGAGGAGGGCTTCACCGGCCAGGTCGCAATTGAATACCGCATCGCGGACGCTGACGGCGCTGAAGACACCGGCTTTGCATTCGCAACGGCGACAGACTTCTTCAACGGCATCCTCAACGGCACGCCCGATCCAGATTATATCGAAGGCACCGATAGTGCCGAAATCATCAACGGTCAGGGCAGGGATGACCGCATTGTTGCGCTTGGCGGGAATGACACCATCACTGCGGGCCTCGGCGATGACTGGATCGAAGCAGGTTCGGGCGATGACATTATCGACGGCGGCGATGGCGCTGACCGGGTTGATGGCGGCGAGGGCTATGACACTCTGAGCTTCACCGGCTCGACCGTAGGCATTCGCGCCGATCTGGAGGCACGCATCGGCCAGGGCGGGTTTGCGCAAGGCGATGTCTATGTCAGCATCGAAGCGTTGGTCGGCACGACCTGGAACGATCAGCTTGGCGGCGATGCGCAGGACAACCGGCTCGAAGGCGGCGATGGTCGCGACATCATCGAAGGGCGCGGCGGTATCGATACCCTGCTCGGCGGCGATGGTGATGACACGATCACCGGCGGCGCGCATGGTGACATCATCGATGGCGGTGAAGGCAGCGATACTGCGGTCTACGAGTTCTCGGGTGAAGGTGTGACAATCTCGCTGGCAGCGGGCACCGCTTCGGGCGGCGAGGCTGAAGGAGATGTACTCACCAGTATCGAGAACCTGATCGGCTCTGATTTTGACGATACGCTTGAAGGCGATGCGAGAGACAACCTGCTTTCAGGCAAGCGTGGCGATGACGTGTTGTTTGGCGGTGCGGGCGATGACATCCTAATCGGTGGTCGCGGCGCTGACGTCCTCCTGGGCGGTGCGGGCGTTGATATCGCTGACTACACGCTCTCGGTTGAGGGCGTCACGATTGACATGGTCGATGGCACTGCCGGTGGCGGTGATGCGCTGGGTGATACGTTCAGCGATATCGAGATCATCCGCGGCTCGTTCCATGATGACGTGATCCGCGGCGATGCCGCCGACAACCGCATTCGCGGCGGCCGCGGGGCAGATGTGATCAACGGGCGCGAAGGCTTTGACATCGCTGACTATTCCGAGGCTGATGAGGCGGTCGTGGTCGATCTCTCACAGGGCCTCGGCCTTGCAGGTGAAGCGCTTGGCGACACGCTGTCCAACATCGAGATGCTGGTTGGCTCGGTCTTCGCTGACACATTCACTGGCAGCGCGGCGGATGAAACCTTCGAAGGCGGCTTTGGCAAGGACACCCTCGCGGGCGGCTTTGGCTCGGACAGCTATGTCTTCGGGATTGAGGGCGACGAAGATACAATCAACGAAGTCGGCGACGAAGCCGATATTGACCGTATCGCGCTTGACGCCACAGTTGCGCCGAAGGATGTCTCGGTCCTTCGCGAAGGCGATGACCTGTTCCTCGAATTCGAGCGCGATGACGGATTCCTGATCGATACGATCCGTGTCACCGACCATTTCCTTGGCCGCGCTACGGGTATCGAAGAGATAGTCTTCGACAATGGCACGGTGTGGGATCGCGACACGATCGATATCCTCCAGCGTGAAGGCCGCTTCAACGCAGCCGACGACATCGTCCGCTTTGCGCAGGAAGACGAGCCGATCCTGATCGACCCGGCTCAGTTGATCGGCAATGATGCCGATGATGTGACCACGCTCACCTTCCTGGGGGTCGAGGATCCAGTCGATGGCAGCGTGCGTGTCACCGATGAGGGTCTCATAGAATTCCTCGGTGCACCCAACTTCAACGGCGATGCCTTCTTCGACTATGTTGTGCGAGACGATTTCGGGCGCGAAAGCTCGGCTCGGGTCGAGGTCAACCTCGCGCCCGTGAACGATGCGCCCACGGCCGTCGACGATCCGACGCAAAACGCGGTGGAAGATGTGATCTTCCGCATCCGGATCGACACGCTGCTTGCCAATGATTTTGACATTGACGGACCCAGCGATGTCGAAGGTCTGCGGATTACTGGTCTTGCACCGCTGGAAAACTCCGAAGGCAATGACATCGACCGGTTCAAGCACCGGGATTACAGGTTTGCTGCTTCGAACATGAGCGGCAGCATCGACGGCGATTATCTCGAGTTCCGCTTGCTCGGCGACTACTTCGGTGCGGCTGGCTTCCAATACACTTTGTCCGACTCCAGCGGCGCGACCTCGACGGCTACGGTCGAAGTCTTCATCTCGCCAGTCAACGATGCACCGCGAGCGGATGACCGCCGCCGCTCTGTGCGCCTAAGCGACGCTGTCCGCGTAACCGAGGCCGATTTCCTCGCGTACAGCTTCGATGTGGAAGGCGATGCAATCAGCTTCGTCGGCCTCTTCCCCGGTGCGGATGAGAACCCGGCAAGTAACGGCTCCGTTATCGTTGACGCTGACACCGGAGACTTCCTGTTCACCGCTGACGCGTTAGGCAACGCTTCGATCGAGTATCAAGTCATCGACGAACGCGGAGCCGCCTCGACACTTGTCTACAAGCTGTTCGTCAAACCCGACAATGATGCGCCCGATGCGCGCAACGATTACGGGCTGCGCACGCTGGAAGACCAGTTGCTGGTCATCGATTCGGCGCAATTGCTCGCGAATGACGGCGATGAAAACGGCGATCCGCTAACCATTGAAACGCTCTCGCGCTTTGCCACCAATGGCAAGGTCCGCTTCAACGAGGAAGGCCTGATCGAATTCGCGCCGCGGGCCGATTTCAACGGCTCTGCCGGGTTTGAATACACGATCAGCGATGGCCGCGGCGGTGAGGATACCGCCTGGGTCGCAATCACGATCCTGCCCCGCAATGACGCAGGCATCCTGCGCAACGATCTGGTCTCCGGGCTTGAGGATGGTCCGCAATTTGTCATCCCCGCAGAAGCCTTCGGCAACGATATTGAGCCTGATGGCGATGTGCTGTTCTTCGAGCGCGCCAGCATTCTGGGCCAAGTGACCAATCGCTGGCTCTCGGCAGATTTTGAGGTCAGTGCGCGGATGGCTGATGGCTCGCCGCTTGCCGATGGCATTGCCTTCGACACTGACACGATGACCTTCACCGGCTCGCTCAATGGCGAGACCGAAGCGCGGGTTGATGTCTGGGTTGAGGACCCCGCCAATGGCCGCATCTACAATCGCCGCTTCACGCTGACGCAGATTCAGCTTGATGAGGGCGAAACTGTCCGCAGCAACGTCCTGTCAGGCTATCGCGTGCGCCAGGATCACGCGACGCAGCTCGAATTCGACGCCTCGCGCATTGATGCCAACACGGCAGTGGTCGCGACGCTTGTGGATGGTTCTGATCTGCCCGTATGGCTTGTCTTCGACGCGGCGACGCTGAGCTTCGCCGGGACTCCGCCCGAGGGTACAAGCGATCCGGTCGCTATCTCGCTCGACTTTACTCGGACTGATCCGGACACCGCCGAAGTCATTGCCTTCAGCGATACGCTCACGATTGATCCGGGGGCTGTGGCCGCTGGCCCGGTCGCATATGACAGCGATATCGCCTTGTTCGATTTGGCTGGCGCGACGATTGCCGCCCAGCTCAATGGCGGGCGTCCGCTGCCCGATTGGCTCACCTTTGAGAGCGACACCCGCACGCTTGCGCTCTCCGGCTTTGAGCCCGATGCCGATGCTGATCCTGCGCGGGTGCAGATCGTCTTTACCCCGCCCGAGCGCGTACTACCCAACGAGGTGGTGGCCACCACTGATCGCGGCTTCACGCTCGAATTCGTGATCGACCCTGTCACGGGGATTGATCCCGCGATCAACGCCGTGCTTGCAGGCGATCCGTTCTTCGCGAGCCATGGTCTGTTCGCGCTTGATCTGGGCGCTGCGACGGGCCTCGCAGCCTCGCGCGAAAGCGGCGCGCCTCTCAATGAGTGGCTCACCTTCGATGCCGAGGCGCTGTCCTTTGCAGGCACCCCGCCGCCCGAATTTGTCGGCGCGGTCCCTGTGCGAATTGATGTGAGCGGAGATGGGGCTGGCCTGCCCGATATGTCGGTAATCACTGAAGTGATTGTCGATGACACGGTGACGGTTGAGAGCGTCAACGGTCTCAGCTTGCGTGTGCAGGACGAGCGGATTGACCTTGTCACTCCGACCGATTTCAACGGCACGGTCGTCTTCTCATATGACACCAATGACGAAAAAGGCGCAATATCCGAAGAGCCTGCGCTCATTTTCTTCAATGTGCGCCCGGCGCGCGAATTGCCTGATGCTGGCACCGATGCGCTGAGCGTCGATGAAGGCGACAGCGTGCGCTTCGAAGTGGCCTCGCTGCTCGCGAACGATTTCGACCGCGATGGCGACGCAATTCGTTTGACCGCGCTGGGAACGGCAGGTTCGGGCACTCTGA
>JBARXS010000015.1:0-2295 GCA_049647465.1 Erythrobacter sp. | reverse complement strand
AAGCCCGCGCGCCCTAGCGCCCTAGAAGTTCTTGCGCAGATCGATCGAGAAAACCCGCCCGCGCGCGTTATGCAGGCTGCCGTAAAAGCCAAAGCTTTCATCGGCAATCGGCGGCGCTTCATTCAGCACATTGTTGATGCCGAAGCGGATGGAGGTCCCGTCAAGCGCTGTGTCATTCTCAATCCGGTAACGAACCCCCAGATTGAACGTGAACCAGTCATCGACTTCGAAAAACTCAAGCGTATCATCCTGTGTTGCGTCCGGATCGAACACCCGCCCGACATAGCGGCCAAAGACATTGACCCGCACAGGTCCGCTTTCCCACGCAGCCGATGCGCTGAACCGCCATTTGGGCCGTCCGTCAATTTCCAGCACATCGCCAAAGCCGAATGGCAGCAGCGCGCCGATATCCTCGGTCGAGAGCTGCGGGATCTGCTGGAGCGCGGGCGTAAGGTCTGTGAAAAGACTGTCCGTGAGCGGCCCCGCTGATTGGTCAAATGCGATAAGGCGCGCTGCGTTCACCTGGAAATCGAAATCACCAAAACCGGTCTCAAACTCATACAAAACACTGAAGTCGGCGCCTTCAGACGTGCGCTGGTCCAGGTTGAGATAGGGGTTGAGGATCTGTGTAATCGTGCCGGCGGGGAGAATTCCCGTCCCGTCATACAGATCACGCTGCTCCTGATCGGGATCGGCGCGGATGACATTGGGATTGGTTTCGCCGTTCAGGCGGAGCAGCAAATCGAGAGCCAGATTATTCTCGCTGCCAAAAATGCCAACGATCCCTTCCTGCTTTACGCGCCAGTAATCGGCGGTGATTGTCAGGCCCGGGATGAAGCTGGGCGTAAGGACGATGCCGAAGTTGAGGCTTTCTGTATCTTCCGGCTGAAGATCCTGGCCCCCTTCGCGAAAGTCGATCGTGCTTTGTGTGCCGCAATCGTCCACACTTTCCGAGATACCCTGAATAATCTCGGCGACGCATTCGACCACTTGCGTAATCGAGTTGGCGCGGGTCGTTCCGGCATCGTTGACCTGCACAAGGTTCGGCGCGCGGAAGCCCTGCGACCATGCACCGCGCAACAGAACATCTTCGATCGGGCGCCACGCGACCGCGGCACGCGGGACAAAGGCACTGCCTGCATCGGAAAAGTTTTCGTAGCGCGCGGCGACCTGCAATTCGAGCGAGTGGAACAGGGGCACGTCCATTTCCGGTGAAATCACAGGAACAAGCGCTTCGGCAAAGGCGGAAAAGACATCGCGGTTGCCGCTGGTGTCAGGCGAAGGGCTCGACCCCAGCACGTCTGAGCCAAAGAACTCACCAGTAACTGCATTTGTAAACGTGATCGTGCCGTCGAGACGTGGGTCGCGATCATCGATGAAAGTCTCGCGCCGGCCTTCGATGCCAGCAGCAATGCCAACGCCGCCGCCCGGAAGCTCGAACACATTGTTGTTCGAAACCTTGAAGTCAGCCAGCGCCAGCGTTGTTTCACCGTCGCGGAAAACATCGATAGTGATGTCGTCGATCACGCTTTGGGGGTTCGGGGTGCAGTCTGCGCGATTGGGGCCAAGACCTTCTCCGGGGAAGCATCCTCCGTTGAACGGATTGTACGCGGTCGCATCGGTGCGATTGATCGCGGCCTGTGCCGCCGAGCTTGAGATGCGGTTGCGCGTCAGATCAAGCTGGTTCGCTTGCGCATAGAGCAGACCGGTGTCGTAATCCCAATCGCCAATATTGCCGCGCAAACCCAACACCAGGCGGAATTCATCCTTGGTCACAGAGCCCAACCGGGGCCCGGCATCGATAAAGCGGTAATCCTCCATCAAAAGCGCGCGCCCCGCCTCAGTAACGCCAGAACCAAGACCATTGTTCACGCGATTGGGATTGGGAGAACCGTCCGCCAGCGTAGTTGGCCCAAGCGGGTTCCAGAATGCAGTTGCTTCAACGCCCAGCGGTATTGCGCCAAGCATAGTGCTCTGCTCGCGCTCACGAAAGTTTTCGCTGCGGTAATACAGGCCTTCAAAATAGAGCTCGGCGCTGTTGCTGAACTCGTAATTGAAAAGCGCCTGCACGTTGTAACGGTCTTTCTCGGAAAAGAGGAACCGGTCTCCGCCGATATTGTAGCGCAGATCGCGATCAATCGTGCCGCCATTGTCTGCGCAAAGACCGTTGCCAAGGTCCAGGAAGCGCCCGTCACCCGGCTGACCCGATGCGCCAAAGTTCGAACAAGGCTGCAAGTGGAAGTCATCATCGCGCAGTACGGTTGTGTCAGCTGACGTGGCCCGTGATCCCTGAAT
>JBARXS010000014.1:0-3355 GCA_049647465.1 Erythrobacter sp. | reverse complement strand
TGACCAGCGGCCCGGCCAGCCAGTGGCCCGATCCCGGCTTTTCCACGGTCAGGTCAATCAGCTTGATGGCAGGCAGCTGCGCCCCGCCAAAACGGCTGGGCAGTTCAAGCCGCTGATAGATGCCGGTGGAGGCCATATGCAGGCTTTCCAGCGCCGGTGTGGCGCTGGCCAGGACAACGGGGCATCCCTCAAACCGCGCGCGCATGACAGACACATCGCGCGCATTATATCGCACGCCATCATCCTGTTTAAAGCTGACCTCATGCGCCTCATCGACGACGATCAGGCCGAGATTGGCATAAGGCAGGAACAGCGCAGACCGCGCGCCGACGATGACCTGAGCGGTCCCGTCGCTGATTGCGCGCCATGCCCGCCGGCGCTCGGTAGATTTGAGCGAGGAATGCCACAGCACAGGCGGCGTGCCAAAGCGGCGTTCAAATCGCGCGAGAAAATTTTCCGTCAGGGCAATCTCGGGCAGCAACACCAAGACTTGCCGACCAAGCCGGATCGCTTGCGCAACGGGTTCAAAATAGGTTTCTGTCTTGCCCGAGCCTGTCACCCCGTCGAGCAGGAAGGGTGCGTATTCCTGCGCCTCGACCGCGTCCACCATGATCCCTGCAACGCGCAGCTGATCCTCTGACAAGGCGGGCTGGTCATAGTCGGGATCGGCGGGGGGATACGGGCGGTCGATTGCGACGGTGACGGGCTCTATCTGGCCCGCGCCCACCATGCCGCGCAGCACACCTTCGGAGACGCCGGAGATCGCGGCGAGTTCGCGGATGGTGCCCTGTTGGCCGGATAGCGTTTCCAGCGCCTGCTTGCGCTGGACGGTCAGGCGGCCTTCGGGCTCAGCGTCCGACAGGCGATATTCGGTGGTGGTGCTCGGCCCGCCCAATGCGCCTCCGCTGGAAAGGACCATGCGCGCCACGCTGGCGAGGGCGGCGCAATAATAGTCGGCAGTCCACTCAATCAAGCGACGAAGCGGCGCAGACAGGGGCGGCACCGCGACGACTTCGAGGATGGGCCGCAGCTTTTCGGCCGGAACCTCACCGCCCGGCAATCGGCCTTCGTCCCAGACGATCCCTGTGACCTTTCGCGGCCCCAAAGGAGCGATCACGACGCTGCCCGCTTCAACCTCCACGCCTTCGGGCACACTGTAATCCAATGGTCCCAAAGCGGCGTTCAGGACAAGAAGGCGGACGCGGCGTTTCATCGCCTCCCATATGGGCGCTGCGATGGCGCTCTATCAAGGCAGACTTCGGGCAGAGTGCCATGTCATGAACAGGATCGTCTGCGCTGGCCTCTCCGCCGCTGCTATGCCATCGCCTGTGGGAACCGAATCACCACGCCAACCACAACGCCAGCCTCAGGAAAAACGCGCCCATGAAATTCTTCGTCGACACCGCCGAAATCGCCGACATCAAGGAACTGGCCGCCACCGGCCTGCTGGACGGGGTCACCACCAACCCCTCGCTGATCCACAAGTCGGGCCGTGACTTCATGGAAGTCACAAAGGAGATATGCGGGATCGTCGATGGCCCGGTCAGCGCGGAAGTGGTCGCTCTGGATCACGAAACGATGATGAAAGAGGCAGAAATCCTGCGCAAGATCGCGGACAATGTCTGTATCAAGGTGCCGCTGACGGTGGACGGGCTGAAGACCTGCAAGGCGCTGACTGGTGAAGGGACGATGGTCAATGTGACATTGTGCTTCTCGGCCAATCAGGCGTTGCTGGCGGCAAAGGCTGGCGCGAGCTTTATCTCGCCGTTTGTGGGCCGCCACGATGATAACGGCTTTGACGGGATGGAACTGATTGAGGATATCCGCCTCATCTATGACAATTACGGTTTTGAAACCGAAATTCTGGTCGCCAGTATCCGCCACACCACGCATGTGCTGGAAAGTGCAAAGATCGGCGCGGATGTGATAACCGCACCGCCCAAGGTTATTTTGGGCCTCTTCAAACACGTTCTGACGGACAAGGGGATCGAGGCATTTTTGGCTGACTGGGAAAAGACCGGGCAGAGCATTATTTAGGGCATCGTTTGATTTTACACCATGGCTGAAGAATCCCCTCTCGATATATTCAAACAGGCGCTGACCGCGGCTGCACGGGCTATTGCGCGCGATGAAGAGGTTGAGGTCGCGTGGAGCGCGGATGTGCCGGGCGCGGCAGGCAACCGGTTCCGTGTGCCCCTGCCCGGACGTGATCTGCCGCCTGAGCAGGTGACAGAGGCGCGCGGCTTCGCTGACAGTTTTGCGCTCAAACTGCGCCATCACAATGCCGGAATGCACGCAGAAGCTGCCCCGCCGGAGCCGGTCGCGCGCGCCTGTTACGACGCAATCGAGCAGGTCCGATACGAAGCCATCGGTGCAAACCGGTTTGAAGGCATTCGCGAAAATCTGGACGCGGCGACAGAAATGCGCACCGCAGCCGATTCCATCGTGCGCGCCTACAATTCTGCCGAGGTTCCCTTGCAGACCGCACTTGCGCTGATGGTGCGCGAAGCGCTGACCGGGGAGCCTGTGCCCGAGGCGGCCCAGCGCGGCATCAGCCTGGTGCGCGCCGATATCGAGGACAAGATCGGCGGCGATTTCTCCGCTTTGCTCGACAGTCTCGATGATCAGGAGGCTTTTCAGAAACTCTCGCTTGATCTGTTGCGCGATCTCGATTTGACCCGCCCGACCGAAAAGCCTGACGAAACCGATCAGGACGATAGCGAGGACGATGAAGGGCAGGACGATGAACAGTCCGGCGATGAGCAGCAGGATGGCGATGCCGATCCACAAAGCACCGAGGTCGCCGGCGACATGGCCGAGGGCGAAGGCGAAGGCGACGCTGACAGTGAGCTGACCTCCGAAGAGGAAATGCAGGACGGCGAGCCGAGCGAGGAAGGCGATGCCTCCAACGCGCCCGTGCGCCCGAACCGCCCGCCGCCCGACATTCCCGAAGGGCTCGATTACAAGGCGTTCACCGACAAATTCGACGAGGAAATCGCCGCGCCTGAATTGTGCGACAGCGAGGAACTGGACCGGCTGCGTGCCTATCTCGATAGCCAGCTGACCGGATTGCAGGGCGTCGTCACACGCCTCGCCAACCGGTTGCAGCGCCGCCTGATGGCACAGCAAAACCGCAGCTGGGACTTCGATCAGGAAGAGGGCGTATTGGACGCAGCGCGCCTTTCCCGCGTGATCGTCTCGCCCGGTACGGCGCTGTCTTACAAGGTGGAGCGCGATGTCGATTTCAAGGACACCGTCGTTACGTTGCTGATCGACAATTCCGGCTCCATGCGCGGACGCCCGATCAGCATCGCTGCGATCAGCGCCGACATTCTTGCGCGCACTCTGGAGCGGT
>JBARXS010000013.1:0-46062 GCA_049647465.1 Erythrobacter sp. | reverse complement strand
ATGCCCGGCCTGATCAACCTCGACTTTGCCGATGTGCGCTCCGTCATGAGCGAGATGGGCAAGGCGATGATGGGCACCGGCGAAGGCGAGGGGGAAAACCGCGCCAAGGACGCCGCCGAACAGGCGATTGCCAACCCGCTGCTCGACGGTGTTTCGATGCAGGGCGCAAAGGGTGTCATCATCTCGATCATCGGTGGTGAGGACATGAAACTGTTCGAAGTCGACGGCGCGGCCAACCATATCCGCAACCTAGTCGATGAAGATGCGAACATCATCTGGGGCAGCGCTTTCAATCCTGATCTAGAAGGCAAGATCCGTGTCTCTGTCGTGGCGACGGGGATCGAGGCGGACGAAAGCCAGTCTGTCGCGGCCAAGCCTGCCAGCGCGATGATGTCCGCAACGCGCGCGCCGCAGCGCCCTGTGCTGGATCTGATGGGTGAGGCGGAAGCGCCTGAACCAGACCCAGAGCCAGAACCTGAGGCCGAGCCCGAACCGGAAGCGATCACCCTGACACCGCCAGAGCCCGCTCCGGTTGCAGATGAGCCGGAACCGGAACCGGAGCCTGAACCCGAACCTGAGCCAGAGCCGGAATCTGAGCCACTGCTCGTGTCGAAAGCGCCGATCTTCGCTGATCCCGTCTCCGAAGCACAGGAGGCCGACGAAGACAGCGATGAAACCAGACCGTTTGACCTTACAGGCATGCAAGCCGGTGATGACATGGGCGAGTATGACGACGATGTTGATGGCATCGTCGATCCGCTCGCCGGGCTGCGCGGCGCAGATGAGGAACCCTTTGACCTGACACAGGTCGATGAGGATGAAGCTTTGCCCGACCCGGCCGATGATTCCGGCTTCGGTAGTCTTTCTGGCACCACTTCTCGCGGCCCGGCCACTATGGATGCGGAATTTTCCGACATTGATGACGGCGACGGTGATCCTTCCGGCACCGGTGAACGAAGCGGGCGCGCGTCTGGTGCGCCGTCTGGCGCCTCGGCTGGTGGGAGCGGCTCCGGCAAAGACAGCTCAGCTGGCGCGGGCGGCGCAAGCACCCTGTTTGAACGCATGGCCAATCTGTCGCGCAGTTCCAGCTCGGATGACGAGGAAGAGGATGAAGACGACGATGATGGTGACGCACCCGCGCTCAGCATCCCGCGCTTCCTCGGGCGGCAGAACAACCAGTAAAGCTATGTGCATATCGGGTAAGGGCTCACTGCGCTTATCCGAGCTCCGCATATTGGTGCTGAGCCGCATTTTAACCGAGAGGACGCACCCCTCGTCTTGCTTGAACGCGTCGCCCACTGGCAGCGCGTGCGCGATGCGTTAGCGGCTGACACTGACATGCAGACCATTCGTCCCCGCAATTTGCGCAGCTACTTTGCCTCCTGGCCATTCACTCGCCCTGGCGCGGGAGTGGGCACGTGTGCTGTGTGGTATTCTGTCATACTGGCCACCGTCGTTCCCTTTTCGATCCCGCAGTCCGCGCAGGCGCAAACCATGACATCGCGCCCGGTGACGCAGGCGCTGCCACCCGAAGAAGTTCAGTCTCTGAACCGCGCTCTCCTGCGCCTTGCCAAGCAGCCCCGCAGCATGGACGCGCTGCTGGAAGCCGGCAATGCGGCTGTGGCGGTGGGTGATCTGGATGCAGCAGTCGGGTTCTTTGGCCGCGCGCGCGAGCTGGAGCCGGACAATCCCAAGGTAGCGCTGGGCCTTGCCTCCGTTTATTTGCGCTCCGGTCGGCCTGCCACCGCGCTTCCATTGTTTGCCGCAGCCGGTGGGGGCGGGGCAAAGCCGGAGACCTATCTCTCCGATCAGGCGCTCGCGCTGGATATGGTCGGCGACCAGGCTGCTGCGCAGGCCGCCTACACTCGCTATCTGGAGGCTGTTCCCGATGACACGCCTGAAACCAAGGAGGCGCGCCGCCGCCTTGCCCTGAGCTATGCCATTTCGGGCAATTCCGCCGCGTTTGAGACGACCTTGCGCCCATTGGTGGAGCGGCGCGATTTCCCTGCCTTTCGTGCCCGTGCATTCGGCTTGGCGATCATGGGCGAACAATCGCGCGCCGCCGCTATTGTAGATGCGGTCATGCCGCGCGCATTGGCGACACGGATCACGCCCTATCTGGAGTTCATGCCGCGTTTGACCAAGGCGCAGCAGGCGGCTGCGGCCAATCTGGGAGTGTTCCCGCGCGCCGCTGAAATTGGCCGGGATACGCCCGAGATTGCCGCCTATGTTTCGGGTGGAGGGCCGGGTGAAGGGGCAGGCCAATCCACCGCATCGCTGGCCGCTGCGACCCCCTCGCCAGAGAGGACGGCGGGCAACCGGCTGGAGCCTGCGGGCGAGCAATTGGGGGCGCCAACCCAAGCGACTGTGGCCGAAGTCGCGCCAACATCTGTCACCAGATTGGCAACCGCGACACCCGCAGTAAGAGTGACCGAGAAACAACCGGCGCTGCCCACCACCGCGCCTACCTCCCAGCCGCCCGTTTCCCAGCCGCCCGTTTCCCAGCCGCCCGTTTCCCAGCCTCCCGCATCCGAGCCGTCCGTTTCCCTTCCTGCCGCTCGCGTGGCGGATGCATTCGGTGATCTGTTGACCGATCCCGCACCCACGGGGGATACGCAGACAGGTACAGCATCAGGCGCGGTTGATCTGGCAGCGATCGAGATCCCGCGCGAGGACTCGGCGAAAGCCTCATCCAGACCGGAGCCCAAGCAGTCCGAACCTGAAAAGCCCGCCAATCCGCGTCGCATCTGGGTGCAGCTTGCCACCGGGCGTGACCTTAAGGCGCTGAGTTTTGACTGGCGGCGCTTTTCGCGCAAGGCGCCGCGACTGCTCGGGAAATATGAACCGCATACCGTGCCATGGGGGCAGGCCAACCGCTTGCTCGCCGGGCCAGTCGAGTCGCCCGAACAGGCGCGCGACCTGGTGAATGCGCTGAAGCAAAAGGGCGTCGAAACCTTTTCCTACACCAGCCCGGAAGGCACAGAAATTCAGCAGCTTAAATAGCCGTAAGCGGTCTAATTTCGCTCTTTCCCCCGCTTTGTATTCACAAGCTTTGAACAGCCAAACCAGCCTTTCCCCAGCCAGGCCTGCGCGCCGCATTGCCAAGCCTTATGCTGCAGGCGCATTGAAGCGGCATGATACATCACCCCCCCGCCCCGATCAGACTCAATCCGATAAGGCCCGCTCCATGAGAGCGGGCGAACAGGAATACTCTTCCGACCATGACGCCGCCCCGGTCGAAATGCTCTCTGCCTTGTTTGAGGCGCGGGGCTGGGATTGCGAAGTTGTGTCCGAAGACGAGATGACCGGCGAAGTGCAGGGCAGCTGGGCCAAGTACCAGCTGCGCGCAATCTGGCGCAGCGCGGATAATGTGCTGCAATTCCTGTGTCTTCCCGACATCCGCGTTTTGGATGAGAAGAAGCAGCGCGCCTATGAATTGCTCACCCTGATCAATGAACAGGTGTGGCTGGGGCACTTTGATATCTGGTCGAACGGCGATGTGCTGCTGTATCGCCATGGCGCATTGCTGGGCGATGACGGGATGCTGAGCCTCGATCAGGCGCAGGCTCTGGTGGAAACGGCGATTGATGAATGCGACCGCTTCTACCCGGCGTTTCAGTTCGTGCTGTGGGGCGACAAATCGCCGCGCGACGCATTGGAAGCGGCAATGGTCGATGCGGTGGGTGAAGCCTGAGCGGCTGGACCTTGGCGAGATTGTGCTAGGGCTCTGCCTATGACTCAGAAACTACTGATTATCGGCTGCGGCAATATGGCCGGCGCGATGCTGGCCGGATGGCTGGCTGCCGGTGAAAGCCCTGAGCGTTTCGCGATCCTCAACCGCAGCTCCCGCGAACTCCCGTCCGGTGTGAGAGTGTTCGCTGACTTGGATGAGGCGCTCGCAGCGCAATGGCACGATGCGGTGATGCTGGGGTTCAAACCGCAACAGCTCGGCGATCTCGCTCCCACCTTTGCGCCGCTTGCACAGGATCGCGCGGTGCATTCACTGTTGGCCGGGATCACGTTGGAGCAATTGCGCGCGGCGTTTCCGCAGGCCAGCGCCCATGTGCGGGTGATGCCCAACCTTGCCTCGCGCATCAACAAATCGCCTGTGATTCTGATGGAGCAGGGGGCGGATGCGTCACAACGCACGGCGATCCACTCCTTTTACGATATTCTGGGCACGGCAGTGTGGCTGGAGGATGAGGGTACTTATGATCTCGCCACCGCGCTCGCAGGATCGGGTCCGGGCTTTGTCTATCGTTTCATTGATGCACTGGCGGCGGCGGGCACGGCCTTGGGGCTGGAACCGGAGCAGGCGGCGGCTCTGGCCAAGGCGATGGTGGATGGCGCGTCCAGTCTGGCGGCGGGGTCCGACATTTCTCCCGGTGAACTGGCGAACCGCGTGGCGAGCCCCGGCGGGATGACACGCGAAGGGATGAATGTGCTGGACGAGGATGACGCCCTTGAAAAGCTGCTGACCAAAACACTGGACGCAGCCGCCCGGCGCGGCGCGCAATTGAGCGCACAGGCCGAAAAGGGTGCATAACCGGCTTACAATCCAGCAATTGTTCATTAGATGGTAACTATAAATGAACAAACCGGATGGGCTGATGCGGGTTTTGCTTGAAAAATGTGCGGTTAGACCCGATATTAACGGAGTAATGGCGGGTGCGTTGTGCGCCGCATTTGGAGACAAAGGGATCCATAATGGCTAACTGGAATGATACTGAGCGGACACAGGGCGGCTTCGGCTCCGTGCCGCGCGCTGGCGGCGACACGTCCGGCGTCAAATTTGACGAGGGCCTGCGTTCCTACATGCTCTCGATTTACAACTATATGGGAGCTGCCGTCCTTCTGACCGGTATCGTGGCGCTGTTTGCTGCGGTCTCGGGCATCACGGCGATGTTCCTGGGCACCCCGCTGCAATGGGTGATCGCCCTTGCGCCGCTAGGCTTTATCCTCGCGATGAGCTTTGGCCTGAATAAAATGAGCTATGGCACGCTCCAGATCGTGTTCTGGTCGTTTGCGGCTGTGATGGGCCTTTCGATGTCGTGGATTTTCCTCGTCTACACCGGCCCGTCGATCGCGCTGACATTCTTCGCAACCGCTGGCGCGTTCGCTGGCTTGAGCCTGTTTGGCTACACCACGAAAAAGGATCTGTCGGGTTTCGGCACGTTCCTGATCATGGGCGTCGTCGGCCTGATCATTGCGTCGATCCTGAACATTTTCCTCCAGTCCGGACCGCTTGACTTCGTCATCAGCGGCCTCGGCGTCCTGATTTTCGCAGGCCTCACCGCTTACGATACGCAGCGGCTGAAGGACGATTATTCCCATCTTCGCGGGACCGCGTTCATCAACAAGGCCGTGATCATGGGCGCAACCAGCCTGTATCTCGACTTTGTAAACATGTTCATGTTCCTGCTGCGCTTTCTCGGCAGCCGCGAGTAACGCTGGACGCTGATCTGCGAAGCGGGGCTTTCCCGCATCACATCTGTGCAATTTTGGTGCCCGGGGCCTTTTATCAGGCCTCGGGCATTTTCTTTGCGCCCTATGAGGCCTAATGCCTGCGGCGGAAACGGGCATCCTGCTTCATCGCTGCGAAAGGCGCTGGGCGGTAGTCCTTGGAAAAGAACGACATTTGAAAGAGGCACCGGTCAATATGACACGGATGGATACAAAGACCGCCGATATGAAGCAGCACGGGGCAAACGCCAGCATGGCGGCCGATCCAAAGCGTCCGGCAGGCTTGCGGATCATCACCCTTGCGACGGGGTTGGCGATGCTGGCGGCTTGCGTAACCCCGCCTCCACCACCTCCCCCGCCGCCTCCGCCCCCGCCGCCGCCGCCGGTTGCGGAGGCTATCCCCTATCGCCCTTTGCCGCCGGGCGGAGCCGCCTATGTGATGTCGGTGCCGGAGCGCGATGCGACCGGCCAGCGCCTGACGGTGAATGCCAACCTTACCGATGACGAGAAGGTCTGGCACTTCCGGTCGGCGTGGAACGTCGCCGCGCTGAATTGTCTGAGCCCGCAATATGCCCCGATTGTTGAAGGCTACAGGGGCCTCATCAACGGCAACACACGCGAGCTCAAGCGGGTGAATGACAGGATCGAAGACGCCTATCGCCGCAGTGAAGGCAGCCGCCGCGCGGCCTTGCTGGCGCGCGAAAAGCACATGACGCGGGTCTATAATTTCTTTGCGTTGCCGTCTGCCCGCAGCAATTTCTGCCGCGCGGTGCTGGACATCTCAAATCGCTATCTGGCCACGCCGCCCGGCGACATAGCAGCCTTTGCGATGGCGAATTTTCCGAACATGGAAGCGCCGTTCGAAAGGTTTTTCATCGAATACGAAGCGTATGAGCGCAATTCGGCGATGTGGGATGCGAAATATGGCGTGCAATATGGCGCCTCGCAGCCCGGTTGGGTCGCGGTGCAGAACGCCAGAGCAAGCAGCATGATCGCACCCGCCATGGAATATGCCGATCCTTCCACCACTCTGGCCACGCCCGGAGCGCCCGCCGGCACGGTGACGGACGCTGAGACGGGGGCCGTTGTTCCGGTGCTGCCGGTGCGCGAAGGTGTTATTTCGCAACCGGTCACAGAACCGCTGGCGAATGAGCCCGATGCTGTTGGAGATGCGGGAATTGGCACGCCCCAGTAGCTTGGCCCAGTAGCTTGGCCCAGTAAGCCTGCTCACGCTTGCAAGCCATCTCCGCCCGCGTTAAAGCGCGCGGCCTGATCGGGTGCTGGCCAAGGTCGCACCCGCATCACAGCCACTGGAACGGGGCCGTAGCTCAGTTGGGAGAGCGCGTCGTTCGCAATGACGAGGTCAGCGGTTCGATTCCGCTCGGCTCCACCAGTGTGCAACAGGTGACGGCAGCACTTGCGCCTCACACCCCTCATGTCTAACGAATTGGACACGCACCGGTAACGGGAATGCGGTGAGCGCCTGTCTGTATCTGGACCCCAGATATGGGCGGCGCGATTCCGCAGCTGTCCCTGCAACTGTAAGCGGTGAGTTTCTGACGCATGCTCTCTCAACGGGGGCGACCACTGGGCCAATTGGCCCGGGAAGGTGCGCCAGCGACGCTGACCCGTGAGCCAGGAGACCGACCGGAGCGTGTCGCTTGTAGCCTCGCTCAGGGATTGGTGCGGCGCGAATACAGTTCGTTTCGAGCGACGACTTGGCGGTTTGTCCGGAGTGATCCGGGCAGGCCTTTGATGTTGTTCGCTTGAAAGGAACACAGGATGAGACTTACGAAATTGTTGAGCGGTGCGGCTGTTGCTGCGCTGGGAACCGGGCTGGCCTGGAGCGCGCCTGTAGTGGCACAGGATATTGAGGCGGATGAAGTAAGTTCTGAGGACGAGCGCCAGCCCATCATTCCCATAGGGCGCGCCCCCATTCTCGTGACCGCCAGTCGCGATGCTGGTGTGGCTGCGAGATACTTCACCGGCTCCGCCACCATCGTCACACCCGAACAGATCGAACAGCGCCAGATCCGTGACATTGCAGATGTCCTTCGCGATGTTCCCGGTGTCGCAGTCTCCAGCGTGGCCGGTCAGACCCAGCTCCGCCTGAGAGGCGGCGAGGCTAACCATGTGCTTGTGCTGGTCGACGGGATCGAAGTCTCGGACCCGGGCAGCGGTGAGTTCGACATCGGCACCTTGCAGGCAGAGATCGGCAGCCGCCTCGAAGTGATCCGTGGCCCGCAATCCGCCCTGTATGGCAACGATGCGGTCACCGGCGTGATCGCCTATGAAAGCGCCAGTGGCAGAGCGCGCGAAGGCTTCGATGCGTTTCTTGAAGGGGGAACCAACAACACAATCAATGGCTCGGCACGTACTGGTTTTAACGGCAGTGGCTGGGATGCCGCGCTTTCCGCCACAGTGGTCAGCACGGATGGCGAACCCAATGCACGTGGCGGCACGCGCGACATTGGCCGCGACAGCTACACCGTCTCGGGCAAGGGATCGGTCAGATTAGCCGAAAACTTCACGCTGCGCGGGGCGGGCCGCTACACGCTCAACGAAGGGCAGTTCAACAATCAGGCCGGCGGCCTTGTGGTGGACAGCCCGGGCACGCGGTTTGAGAACGAGTCTGTCTCTGCCCTCATCGGCGCGCGGCTCGAAGTGCTTGAGGGATCATGGGTCCACGATCTTTCCGCCCAGATCACCGATGCAGACCGCCAGACCGATGCGCCAACCGGCTTCCCCAGCTCAACCGAAAGCGACCGGTTCAAGGCCTCCTACGTCACATCCTACGCTTTTGGAGGTCGAGATCATCGGCTCACTTTCGCCGCAGATTACGAGCTGGAAGGGTTCAACAACGTCCTGACTTTCGATGATCGCAACGAGGTCGAGAATGTCGGCTTTGTCGGGGAATACCGTTATGATGGCGACGGTTTCAATTTCTCAGCGTCCGTGCGTCACGACATCAACGATCTGTTCGAGGATGCGACCACTTTCCGCGCGGGCGCGGGGTATTCGATAACCGACACGACACGCCTGCGCGCAGCAGTTGGATCGGGCGTCAAGAACCCGACCCTTTCCGAACTGTTCGGCTTTTTCGACGGGGTTTTTGTCGGCAATCCCGATTTGCAGCCGGAGAAATCGACCAGCTGGGAAGTGGGCGTTGCCCAGAGCATCGCGGATGGCGCGGTGACCCTGTCGGTAACCTATTTCAACGCTGAACTGGAAAACGAGATATTCGTCACCTTCCCGGCCCCCGCATTCGTCCAGACACCGGGCAACCGTGTGACCGACAGCGCTCAGCAGGGTGTCGAAGTGGCGCTCGCAGCCCGGCTAGGCGGCGGGTTCACCTTCAACGGGGCCTACAGCTTCCTCGATGCCGAGGAAGCGGGCGTGGAGGAAATCCGCCGCCCCGATCACATCGCTAGCGCGGTGCTGGACTGGGCGTCGTCTGATGATCGTGCGGGCGTCAACCTTGCCGTGCGATACAATGGCGATGCGACGGACAACAATTTCGGCACCTTCCCGGCCACTGTTGAGACAGTGCAGGCGTTCACCCTCGTCAATCTGAACGCGCGGTATCAACTGGCCGAAGGGCTGGAAGTGTTTGCGCGGGCGGAAAACCTGCTGGATGAGGATTATGAGCAGGTCTTCAGTTTCGTCGCTCCCGGGCGGCAAGTGCTCGCAGGGTTCAGCGCGCGGTTTTGAAATAATGAGGTTCCCGCGCAGGCGGGAGCCTCATTTATCGCTGCGCAGAGTGTGGAGCGATCCCCGCCTGCGCGGGGATTCACGAAAAAGGCGCAAGCGTGTGAAGGATGTGCGCCCCTCTCTAATTCCTCGCAATCATCGGCGAAAAGGCATAGATGCAGCCCATGCATTTCCTCGACCAAGCCAAGATATACATCCGCTCGGGTGCGGGCGGCCCCGGTGCCGTCTCGTTCCGGCGTGAGAAATACGTCGAATATGGCGGCCCTGACGGCGGCAATGGCGGCAAGGGCGGGGACATCATTTTCGAAGCGGTGCAAGGCCTCAACACCCTGATCGACTTCCGCTATTCCCAGCATTTCAAGGCCAAGCGCGGCAATCACGGGCGTGGCCGCGATCAGACGGGCGGCGGCGCGGATGACCTGATTATCAAGGTTCCCGTGGGCACGCAGGTGCTTTCCGAAGACAAGGAAGAGGTGCTCGCCGACTTTACCGAGGTCGGCCAGCAGGTCGTATTTCTGGAAGGCGGCATGGGCGGGCGCGGCAATGCGTCCTATAAAAGCTCGACCAATCGCGCCCCGCGCCAGCATCAGCCCGGCGAACCTGCCGAGGAAATGTGGGTCTGGCTGCGGCTGAAACTGCTCGCGGATGTGGGCCTTGTCGGGCTGCCGAATGCGGGCAAATCGACCTTTATCAATGCGGTCTCCAACGCGCAGGCCAAGGTCGGGCATTATGCGTTTACGACGCTGGTGCCAAAGCTGGGCGTTGTGCGGCATCGGCAACGCGAATTCGTGCTTGCTGACATTCCCGGCCTGATCGAAGGCGCAGCAGATGGCGCCGGGATCGGCGACCGGTTTTTGGGCCATATCGAACGCTGCCGCGTGCTCATCCACCTCATTGACATTGCCGGGCAAGACCCCGTCGAAGCGATGCGGGTCGTCGAAGAAGAACTCGCCGCCTATGGCGCAGGGCTGGAGGACAAGCCGCGACTGGTAGCCTTGAACAAGCTGGACCTTGCCGACAGCGAATTGGGTGAAGCGTTTTCGGACGAACTGATCGCAGCGGGCGCGGACAAGGTTTTTGCGATATCCGGCGCGACCGGCGCGGGCATCCCTGAACTGATGGACGCCGTGCTCGGATACCTGCCCGATCGCACCTCGACAGAGACGAACACGGTCGAGGTTGAGGATGTAGACGAGGGTTCGGACGAATGGTCTCCGATCTAGCCGCGCTGCTTGATCCGGCGGCGACACGGCGGCTGGTGATCAAGATTGGCTCTGCTCTACTGATAGACAACGGCGCACCGCGTGAGGCCTGGCTTGCCTCGCTGGTCAGCGATCTGGCCGATTGCCGGGCACGCGGCATGGAAGTGATCGTCGTGAGTTCGGGCGCGATTGCTCTGGGTGCTGCGCGGCTTGGCCTGGAACGCGGCGGGCGCGCCAGCCTGGCCGATGCGCAGGCGGCGGCGTCTGTGGGGCAGGTGGCGCTCGCGCAATTGTGGGCAGGTGCGCTGGCCGCGCATGATCTCACAGCGGCGCAAATGCTGGTGACTTTGGGCGATCTGGAGGACCGGCGGCGCTATCTCAACGCCAGCGCGACTTTGGACCGGCTGATCGAGGCGGGGGCTGTGCCGGTCGTGAACGAGAATGACAGCGTGGCGACCGAGGAAATCCGGTTTGGTGACAATGACCGGCTGGCCGCGCGCGTGGCGCAGGCGGCTAATGCGCAAGGGGTCTTGCTGCTCTCTGATGTGGCGGGGCTGTACACCAGCGATCCGGCGCGCGGCGGCGCTACACTGATCGAACGGGTCGAGGGAGTGACGCCTGACGTGATCGCGATGGCGGGCGCGGGCTCAGGTTCGGGGCTGGGTTCGGGCGGAATGCGGGCAAAGCTTCAGGCGGCGCGCATTGCCGAGCGCGCGGGCGTTACCCTCGGGATTATTGACGGGCGCGGGCTTAATCCGCTGACGGCTCTGCGTGAAAGCGGGATCGGCACCGTGTTTGTGCCGGTGCGCAGCGACAGCGCGCGCAAGGCGTGGCTGGGCGGACGGTTGGCGATTGAAGGCGTGCTGAGCGTGGATGCAGGCTGTGCCGAGGCGCTGGCGGGCGGGGCGAGCCTGCTGGCGGCGGGTCTGACGGCGGTTGAAGGCGAGTTTGCACGCGGGGCTTTGGTGGGGCTGCACGGCCCCAAGGGTGAGCGGCTGGGGCAGGGGCTGGTCGAATACAGCGCCGAGGAATGCCGCGCCATTCTGGGCAAACGCGAAGGCGAACAGGAGGCGCAGTTGGGCTATGCTCCGCGCGCCGCCGTCGTGCATCGCGATCACATGGTGCAGGGATGAGCGGCCCGCTCACGCTCGCGATCACCGGCGCGACCGGCTTTGTAGGCAGCGCTGTTTTGGATGAAGCCACCGCGCGGTTGCACACTGTGCGCGCGCTGACCCGCCGCGATCAGCCTGATCGCGAAGGCGTGGAATGGGTGCGCGGGACGCTGGAGACCGCCGACGCGCTGAGCCAACTGGTGCGCGGGGCTGACGCGGTGATCCATATTGCGGGCCTGACCAACACGCCCGATCCGGCAGAATTCCATCGCGCCAATGTGACCGGCACGGCCAATATGATTGCCGCCACACAGGCGGCCAAGGTCAGGCGCTTCGTCTTCGTCTCCTCGCTCTCGGCGCGTGAGCCGCAATTGTCGCAATATGGCGCATCAAAGGCGCAGGCCGAGGAACTGGTGGCCGCGAGCAAACTGGACTGGACCATGGTGCGCCCGCCCGCCGTCTATGGCCCGCGCGATGTCGATATGTTCCAACTATTCCGGTCGGCCAAAATAGGCGTCGTGCCGCTGCCTCCGGGCGGGGCGACTTCGATCATCCATGTGCAGGACTTGGCGGAATTGTTGGTCAGTCTGTCTCAGCAAAGCAGGCTCAAGCAAACATTCGAGCCCAGCGACGGTCGCGAAGGCGGATGGTCGCACAAGGAACTGGCGCAGGCGATTGGCCGCGCTGTGGGAAAGGACAGCGTGTTTGCACCCGGCCTGCCTGCGGGAGTTCTGAACCTCGCGGCAAAGGCGGACAAAATGCTGCGCGGGGACAAGGCCAAGCTGACCACCGACCGAGTGGGCTATATGTGCCACCCCAACTGGGTCGCGCGCTTCGACAAGGCGGTGCCCGAAGCGATCTGGAAACCCGCTATCGGCGGAGAGGAAGGGCTGAAAGCGACAGCAGAGTGGTATCGGCGCGAGGGTTGGCTTTAGCTGCTGGCTTCAAATGTCTCGGTAACACACTGTTTCGAGATGCTTGCCTCGGCAAAGCTCTTGTCCCAGCACCGCTCAAGCCCCTTAAGCACATGCAGGTTTGGCGGCCAGCGAATGTTGGCTGGACTGCCATCGGCATAGACAGCCTGCGTGCTGGGTTTGGGGATCGTTTTCAGGCGTTCGATTGCGGTCGCAAGTCCCTCCCGATCACGCTCCAGAAATGCAATCGTGCCATCCATGTAGAAGTTCCAGCCAAAGCCCGCGTCCTGATCCATTGGCTTATAGTTCAGCCGTAACAGCGCGATGGCCCGTTGCGTTTGCCCGGCATACCCGCGCATCTGGCCTTCATGGGTATAGAGCATTTGCTCATGATCGCGCTTTTCATGGCGCCATTCGCGGATCAGCTCCGCTGCTTCGGCGTAACAGCCGCGGTCGTAAAGCACTCGCCAGCCGCCATCCATGTCCTGATCAAACGCGTCGCGATCCAGCTCCAGCATGGCTTCGAGATCATAGGAGCAGTCGGGCGTGGGAGCTTCGGGGGGCGATGCGGGCAGGGCCGCGGCGAGGAGTAGACTAGCGAGCATCTGCGCAGCTTACTCTCAAACCAGAGACTCGGGAAGTGGCGAGTCCCCGCGAAGGCGGGGATCTCATTCGATGTAGCGCGTCGTTACATGCAGGTCCCCGCCTTCGCGGGGACCCACCAATTGGTCACAAAAACGGTTCCTCGCCCGGTTTGTGGATGCCGCATTCGGTCTTGTCCCAGCCGCTCCAGCGCCCGGAACGCGGGTCTTCGCCATCGGCGACTTTATTGGTGCAGGGCGCGCAGCCGATTGAGGGGTATCCTTGCGTCACGAGCGGGTGGCGCGGCAGATCGTGTTCCTCGAAATAGGCCTGAATGTCCTGCGCACTCCAGTCGATCAGCGGGTTGATTTTCAGCCGCCCTTGCGCGTCCGAATTGTCGATCTCGAAACGCGGCAGGTTCGCGCGGGTCTTTGACTGGAACGCCTTGCGACCCGTGAAGCTTGCGTCATAATCCGCCAGCGCCTTGGCCAGCGGTTTCACCTTGCGAATCTCGCAGCAGCCATCGGGATCATAGGACCAGCGCAGGCCGCTCGCATCTTTCGCCGCCAGATCATCGGCGTCGGGCGTCAGCACCACCAGATTGGTCAGGCCCAGCCGCTCGACCAAAGCATCGCGATAAGCCAGCGTCTCGGGAAAGTGCTTGTCCGTATCGAGGAACAGGACCGGAATATCCCGGCTTACCTGCGCCAGAAGGTGGAGCAGAACGGCACTCTCCGCGCCAAAGCTGGAGACGGTCGTCACATCGCCGGCAAGGCTGCCCTGGATCACGGCTTCGAGCATTTCCTGCGTCGAAGAGCCACGGAACATCCGATTGAGGCGCACCGCATCATGTTCGGTAAAGCGCGGGCCGGTGTCGATCCGGTCTGCGGCGCGAGCTTCCACCTCGCTTTTGTCGAGCGGCCTATTCATGGCGCAACTCCACGATTGTGCGGCGGCGATTAAATCTCGTGTCCTGAGCGTGTTGGTAGACGTTTTCCCACGTCGCAAAGGCGCGGCGCGCGTCCTCCTCATCCAGCGGAGTGTCGGGCGCAAACGCGTCAAAGCCGCAGCGGCGCATATGGCTGAGCTGGTCGATCAGGACATCGCCCACCGCGCGCAGTTCACCAGTATAGCCTGCCTCGCGAAGGATGCGCGCGGCGGAATAGCCACGCCCGTCGGCAAAGCTGGGGAAATTCACTTCGATGAGCGCCAGCCGGTCAAGAAAGGGAAGGAGCACGCGCGCATCGTCGCCCGGCTCTATCCGGACAGCGGTGGCGTTGGTCTGGTCGCAGCAGGCATCAACGGTGATTGTGCCGTGATCGGCCACTTCGTCGTCGCGAAACCGGAATTGCACCTCGTCAGGGGAGGTGCCGAGCGATCCCGCATCGCTATCGAATGCATCAACCATAAAGCGCCTCCTTGAACGGGGCCATGCCGATGCGGCGATAAGTGTCGAGAAAACGCTCCTCGCCCTGTTTCTGCGCCAGATAGACATCGGTCACGGTCTCGACCGCTTCGATCACGCCATCCTCGTCAAAGCCGGGGCCGGTGATCTTGGCGAGGCTGACATCTTCGGCCTCCGATCCGCCAAGCGAGAGCTGGTAGTTTTCCTTACCCTTCTTGTCGACGCCAAGGATGCCGATGTGCCCCGCATGATGGTGCCCGCAGGCATTGATGCAGCCGGAGATCTTCAGCTTCAGTTCGCCGAGCTTTTCGGTTTTGCCGCTGGCATCGAAACGCTCCGAAATGCGCTGGGCCAGCGGGATCGAGCGGGCATTGGCGAGCGCGCAATAATCAAGGCCGGGGCACGCGATCATATCCTCGATCGTGTCCATATTGGGCGCGCCCAGGTCTGCTGCGTCCAGCGCGGTCCACAGCGCGTGGAGGTCTTCGATCTTCACATGCGGCAGCACCACATTTTGCGTGTGCATGATGCGCAATTCGTCAAAGCTGTATTGCCTGGCGAGGCGGGCCATCAGGCGGATTTGCTCACCGGTCGCATCGCCCGGAATGCCGCCGACCGGCTTCAGGCTGATGACCGCAGAGACATAGCTGTCATTGCGGTGGCGGTGCGTGTTGCGGTCCACCCACAGCGCGAAATCAGGGTCGGAACGGTCGACCGTCTTTGCCCCGTCTTCAAAGGGGGGCTCTGCAAAGTGTTCGGCGATCCGCGCCAGCTCGGCGAGCGGCGGCTCAACGCCCTGATCCAGCAGATGCGCGAATTCCTCCTCGACCTGACGCGTATATTTGTCCTTGCCCAGTTCATGGACGAGGATCTTGATGCGCGCCTTATACTTGTTATCGCGGCGGCCATAGCGGTTATAGACCCGCAGGCACGCCTCGGCATAGGTGATGAGCTGATCCAGCGGCACGAAATCGCGGATCATCGGAGCGATCATCGGGGTGCGGCCCATGCCGCCACCAACGTAAAAGCGCGCGCCGATTTCGCCGTTCTGCTCGACAATCTGGATGCCTATATCGTGCAGGCGCATCGCGGCACGGTCTTTTTCCGCTGCGATCACGCAGATTTTGAACTTGCGCGGAAGATAGGTGAATTCCGGATGAAAACTCGACCATTGACGCAGCAATTCGGCATAGGGGCGCGGGTCGATCAGCTCATCATGCGATGCGCCCGCGAAATGGTCTGAAGAGATATTGCGGATGCAGTTTCCGCTGGTCTGGATCGCGTGCATCTCAACCTTTGAAAGGTCTTCGAGAATGTCGGCGGCATCCTCCAGCTTGATCCAGTTGTACTGGATGTTCTGGCGGGTGGTGAAGTGGCCATAGCCGCGATCATACTTGTCCGCGATATCGCCCAGCGCCGTCATCTGTGCAGAGTTCAGCGTGCCATAGGGGATGGCGACGCGCAGCATGTAGGCGTGCAATTGCAGATAGAGCCCGTTCATCAGCCGCAGTGGCTTGAACTGGTCTTCGGTCAGCTTGCCTTCGAGACGGCGGCGGGCCTGATCGCGGAATTCGGCGACGCGGGCATCGACCATGGCCTGATCGTATTGGTCATATTTATACATTATGATGGCCTCTTGCGCGTCCCCGCGAAGGCGGGGATCCAGGATTTTGAGCACTGTTCTCGATCGCTCTGGACCCCCGCCTTCGCGGGGGAGCAGGAAGGATTTAATGCTTGCATCAGATTACCCAATCGAGTGCTGAGGGGTCTTTGGGTTTGAGCGTAAGGTCGGGACGCACCGTGGGGCCGAGCGCGCGCACACGGTCCTTGATATGGGCGGGGCGGACTGCGCCGTCCTGTTCGCGGGTGGCCTCGATGATATAGGGCACATTGACGCGCCGCGCGGCCTCTTCGGTGGCGAGAATTTCATTACCCGCATCGCCGACATCGGACGCATCATCGACATGGCGGGACCAGCCTGTGCCGGTCCACCAGATGACATCGCCGGTCTTCAGATCGTTTCCGGTCAGGATTTTCATCGGGCGGCCTGCGCTTCCTTGGCTGTTTGGGCGGTCTGGGCGAGGGTGATATCATCGCGCGCAGTCACATCGCCGATCACGATCAGCGCGGGCGATTTGATCGCGTGGCTCTCAACCAGAGCGGGAAGGCCAGCGAGCAGCCCGCGCACGACGCGCATTTCGGGGCGTGCGGCGTTTTCAATCACGGCCAGCGGCACATCGGGGGCAAGCCCGTCCGCCATCAGTTTCTCGGCGATCTGGGGCGCGGTTTTGACGCCCATATAGATAACCAGCGTGCGGCCCTTGCCTGCAAGGCCGGACCAGTCCTGATCCGACAGTCCCTTGCACTGGCCTGCGACAAAGCTGACGATGCTGGCGGCGTCGCGGTGGGTTAGAGCGATCTGGGCACCAGCGGCGGCGCCATTGGCGGCGGAGATGCCGGGCACGATTTCGACAGGAACTCCGGCGGCGCGGGCGTCTTCTGCCTCTTCTCCGCCGCGCCCGAAGATCAGCGGATCGCCGCCTTTCAAACGCACCACATCACGCCCGGCTTTGGCTTCACGGATCAGCAGCGCGTTGATATCATCCTGCGGCAAAGTATGCCGCGCGCGCTGTTTGGCCACAGAGATCAACGTCGCGTCGGCCTGCGCCATCGCCAGAATATCGCGGCTCACAAGGCCATCATGCACGATCACCTCGGCGCGCTCTATCAGGCGGGCCGCGCGCACAGTCAGCAAATCGGGATCACCCGGACCTGCTCCGACGAGATAGATGGTTCCTGTCTGTTTCATACAGGATCAAATGAGTGACCAAGCGCTTTGGTGCCAGCGAGAATGGATTGGAGGCCATGAAGGAAAGCTATTGTAACGAAAGATCAGCTTGCCTCTGATCCCTTTGCCGCTCTTCCAGCCGACATGATCTCCACCAGCTGATCGAGCTGTTTGGAGGACCGCAAATGCAGATCGCGCTGAGGGAAGGGAATTTCGACGTCGTGTTCTTTAAACAGTTCCCAGATGCGCATATACACGTCGGACCTGATATTCGCGAGACCGCCTTCGGGATCCTCGATCCAGAAGCGCACATCGAAGTTTACCGAATTGTCGCCGAATTCCATGATATTGACGCGCGGCTTGGGCGTTTTGAGCACGCGCGGCGTCTCATCCACCGCCTTATAAAGCAGCTTTTCCACCAGCTTCAGATCGCTGTCATAGGAAACGCCCACGGGCGCTTTCACGCGCACATCCCTGGATGAATAGGACCAGTTCACCACCTGATTGACCATCAGGTTTTCATTCGGGATGAGGTGCTCTGTCTGGTCGCGGGTGATGACGGAAATTGCGCGAATGCCGATCTTGCGGATTTGCCCGACCGCCTCATTGCCCGCCGCATCGGTGACGGAGATCACGTCGCCCGGCTTGATCGACTTGTCCAGCAGCAGCAGAATGCCCGAAATCAGGTTGCCAAAGGTCTTTTGCAGGCCGAAACCGATGGCCAGACCAAATGCACCGCCAAAGAAGGCGAGCGCGGTGAGGTCTATCCCCACCAGATCGACCGTGATGAAGAAGGCGAGCGTCCAGATGAGGATCGTCGTCAGCTTCTCCGCCAGCAATTGCTGCGCGCCGTCAAACCGGGTGACGCGGCGCAGCAGGTTGCGCGCGATGCGGGTGGCGAACCATGCCGCCGTGATGACCATCAAGAGAATGGCGACGACGAACAGGACGTCAAAGACAGAAATACGGAAGGAGCCAATCACCAGCGCCCAGCTATCGAGCGATTCGACCACAGCCGCGCTTGTTTCGCTCTGTGATGCGAGACCTTCCTTGGCTCCCTCGGCAACTTCGATCACATCTTCGTTAGCCGGGGCATCCTCCGCCAGTTCCCATGCCTGACCGGGGCCAGTGGGCTCGTCCGCCGCTTCCGGTCCAGTCTCGGCTTCTGTAGCGCTGGCAGGCAAGTCTGGGGTGGGAGCGGTCATCAGATATCCAGTTTTTCAAGCGCCTGCGCGAGGTCCGCGATCAGGTCTGCCGGGTCTTCAACCCCGATCGATAGGCGAATGGCGGGGTGAGGACCACCGTTTTGGGGGCTACCGTCTTGAACAGTCGGTGCATTCATAGTCGGAGCGGCCATCACGCTGCGGTGGGTGTGCGGAAAGATCGGCAAGGCGAGGCTTTCATACCCGCCCCAGCTGTATCCTATGCCAAAGTGCTCCAGTGCATCGACCACCCGGCCCGAGGCATCGGGATCATCGCTGGCCAAGACAAAGCTGAACAACCCGCAGCCGCCGGTGAAATTGCGGCACCATAAATCGTGGCCCGCATCACCCGGCAGCATGGGGCAAATCACCCGCGCGATCTTGGGATGTGCGCTCAGCCACCCAGCGATTTGCAGCGCGCTCGCGGTGCCGCGCTCCAGCCGCAGTGCCATTGTGCGCAAGCCCCGCGCGGCGAGCGCTGCATCATCGGGAGAGACAACATGGCCCAGATCCTGAGCGGTTTTTCGCAGGCGCTTGTACCAGTGCGGCCCGGCGCTGCACGATCCCATCATCAGGTCCGAATGCCCGCCGACATGTTTGGACAGGCTCATCATCGCGATGTCACAGCCATGCTCCAGCGCGGCAAAGCCAATCGGGCTGGCCCAGGTGTTGTCGATCAGGCTGACCGCGCCCGCCTCTCGCGCGATGGCGGTAAGGGCGGGGATGTCGCACACTTCCATCGTCAGGCTGCCGGGACTTTCCAGCCAGACAGCGCGCGGTTTGTGCTGTCCCACGGCGGTGCGAAAGGCGTCCATATCTAGCGGGTCGAAGAATGCGTGGGCAATGCCAAACCGCTTGAGCAATCCGCCCGCCATGCTGCGCGATGGATCGTAGGAATTATCGCTCATCAGCAGCGTATCGCCGGGTTTGAGCACCGCGAGCAAAGCGCCCGCAATCGCCGCGACACCGCTGGGATAGAGCACCGTTCCCGCAGCGCCCGGCTCCAACTGGGTCAGCGCTTCGGCGAGCGACCACTGCGTCGGTGCGCCGCGCCGCCCGTAGAAAAAGTCTCCATCGCGATCAGAGCCGGTTGCCGCTTTGCGTTGCGCTTCGTTTTCATAAAGGTGGGTGGAGGCGCGCCAGACAGGGGTGTTGACCACGCGGCCCGTCCATTCCGCGCGCCGCCCGGCGTGTGCGATACGCGTTCCGGGTCCGAGCTTTGAATCAGGTCTTTCTGTGTCGTCGCTCATGCAGGTTCTGCACCCTGTGCTTTCGGCGTGTCAGGATCGGCGCTCCATTCGGACCAACTCCCATCATACAGCGCGACATCCTGTTTGCCGATCAGGCGCAGCGCGAACAGCAGCACCGATGCGGTTACCCCACTGCCGCAGGTTGTGGTGACGGGCCGGTCCAGATCGACGCCCGCCGCGATGAAGGCTGCGCGCAGATCATCGGGGGATTTGAAAGTGCCATCGGCATTGTAGACCCCGCCAAAGGGCAGGTTGAGCGCGCCCGGAATGCGTCCGTTCTCGCCGCCATGCACCGGATCGGTTCCCGCGCCAAAGACACGGTCTGCAGCCCGCGCATCGAGCACTTGCTCTGCGCCGCTTTCAGGGTCTCTGTCCAGATTGGCAAGCATGTCCGCCTTGAACCGCAAACCTGTGGCAGCCGCAAGAGCAGGCGGGGGAGCCGCATCCATGCTGGCCGGGCCTGCCTCCAGCGCTCGCCCTTCGCTGCGCCATTTGGCCAGACCACCATCAAGGATTGCGACATTGCCCACGCCATGCGCGCTGAGCGTGAACCACGCCCGCGCCGATGTCTTCACGTCGCTGTCATCATACAGGACGATGCGCGCGCCCTCTGACACGCCAAGCGCGCCTAGCCGCTCGCCAAGCTGCGCCGCGTTGGGCAGCGCCTGAGGCACGGGGGAGGCGGCGTCGGTCAGGCTCGCCAGATCAAGAAAGCGTGCGCCCGGAATATGCCCCGCCTCAAACTCCGCCCGCGGATCGCGAGCGGCAGCGGGCAGGTGTTTTGAAGCATCGAGAATGACGAGATCGCCATCAGCCAGATGATCGGCCAGATGATCAGCAAGCCAGGCGGTTGATACCAGCAGGCCGGCCGGGTGTGCAGAAGTGTTCGCAGGCGTATCAGTCATGGCCCCAAGGGTTAGCCACCGAAGCGCGTGAAGCCAATAGCGTGTGGCCCCATCACCGTCATGCTAGCCCGGCTTTGCTGTTACCGGCTCGGATATCGGTTGGCGCAATTCATTGGCGCGCAGGCCGGTGACACTGCCGGGCGGCGTGTCGAGCGTGATCGGATGCAGCCGCAACTGGTTCGCCTCGCTGGGAGTGCCGATCACAAAGCTGGTGGTCACAGGAGCATGCCCGATCCCCTTAAGTACAATGTGCAGGAGCGGGATAAAAACCGGTGTTGATCCCTGTCGCAGGGCGCGGACCTCGACCATGGGCAATTGCATTGTTGCGGTGATGGAGCGGCTTTGCTGCGGACCGATCCGGTCGATTGTGCCGATGGGCTGGCTCCCGGCAATCGCTGCGGCTTTGGAAGCACCGCGCTGCGCACTCGCCAGCCGGGCCGATATCGCAAGATCGCGCACGGCAGTGTCGGTCCGGTTCGCGATTGTAAGCCGGTATTGGAGCGTGAACATCATCACACTGCGGGTGGCGGAGCCGATCTCCAGCGAGAGGGACAGGCGCGGCATGGGCTGCGGCCTGCTGGCCTGAGCCGCTGGTGAAGGTTTGGGCGCAAGAGGCGGCTTGGCAGGCGCAGGTGGAGTAGGCGCAGGTTGAGGCGAAGGTTGAGGAGGGCGTGCCGCCCGTTCCGTGTCTCCGTCGCCTGTTGGTCCCTTATCGAACCAGTCTTGTTCTCCCAAAGGCTTGTCATAGGCAGCTGACAATTCGCGCCGCGTGCGTTTGGCAAGGTCGCTTTCAATTTGCAGAACCGGCGCTTTGCGGCCGCGCCATGCAAGCCGGATGATGAGCGCGAGCGCGATGAGGGCCAAAGCCAATGCTGCCCACAATCCCCAATTGGGGGGTTGCGGCGGCGCATATGCGGGGATGGCGGTCCCATTGGCCTCGCGCGGTGGTCCCAGATCAATTGACGGGGAGGGTGCATCATCGACCCACTCGCCCTCTCCGATTATGAGATCGCCTGTCCCTCGGGCGTCGTCCTGTGCTGCGCCGTCGACGCCAAAATCAGGCGCAAAACCGCCTGCCGCTTCGCCACCCTGATCGGCCGGCTCGACGCGTTGCTGCGCCCGATCGTCGACCCCCCGATTGCCAAGCGTTGGTGGCGAAGGGGTCTGGCCAGACCCCGCCCGGGGCGTGCCGGCATCCTGAGGCGAGCGTTGCGGCGCAGTTGAGCCTTGAACCGAAGGCGAGGCTCCGGGGGCTGCGGTGGTGGTGGGGGCAGGCTCAGGTGGTAATCGCCGCACAATGGGGGAAGGTTGCGGACTCGGTGCAGTCTCGGGCAGGCGCCGCTCTGGCGTTATGATCCGCGGCGCAATCGGCACGCCTGCGCGCTCGTCCAGCGGACCTTGCGGGGCAGGCGTGGGAGTGGGCGAGGGGGTAGGCAGCGAGAAATCGGCGGGATTGTTCTGCGCGTGGAGCGACCCGCCCGCAGCCAGCGCCAGCGCGCCTGAAAGCGAAAATGTGAGCACAAGTGTGCGCGCCATTGGCACGCGCAGCGGATCACGGGCGTTCAGCGAGGTGTTCAGACAGGGTGATCGGCGCGGGCGCATGGTCGGGTGTTTGTTGTTTTTCTCTGTTCCATCGGGCGGTTGCAATCGGTTCTCTTGTCGCTTTGGGCTATCGCCCCGAACCATCACAATGCCGGGTCTCCGTATAGGGATTGCATACAAAGGCTGCACCTGATTGCTTGCGAAACGCCCGCTTTCACGGCAACAGCGCGGCATGGAAACCACACCCGAAAACCCGACCAGTCAAGCATCTGGCGCTCCGGCGTTCCTTGGCAAGGATACTCCGCTGCCCACCTCGCCTGAGACAGCCGTGCTTGATTACGTGCCCAACCCGCGCAAGGGTGCCCTGTTTCTGGTGCGCTTTGCCGCGCCGGAATTCACCTCGCTGTGCCCGGTGACCGACCAGCCCGACTTTGCACATCTGGTGATCGATTATGCGCCGGGCGAGACGATTGTGGAATCGAAGAGCCTGAAACTGTTCCTCGGCAGTTTCCGCAATCACAACGGCTTTCACGAAGATGTGACCGTCGGGATCGGGCAACGCCTGTTTGACGAGTTGAAGCCAAGATGGCTCCGAATTGGTGGATACTGGTATCCGCGCGGCGGCATTCCGATTGATGTGTTCTGGCAAAGCGGCGCTCCGCCCGCCGAATTGTGGCTGCCCGATCAGGGGGTTCAGCCCTATCGCGGGCGTGGTTGACGGGCTTACCGCACGGTAATCAGATCGTTGCGAATGTGACACCGTTACAAAGATTTGGGGTATTTTGCGACTCGCCTCTTTTCTTCGCGTTTTCATCCTGTATGGATACCGGCTGATAGCCGAGGGGGGTCATATGCGCGACGGGTCGCAAAGCGCACGCAAGTCTCCCCGGCACAACGATATTCAGTCAAACGCCAATGAGAGGCACCTCATGACCAACACTTCCTCGATGAAAATCCGCGCTATTGGTGGCGCATCCGTAATCGCTCTGAGCGCCGGTTTTTCAGTCAGCGCGTACGCGGCGCCGCAGCCGGTTCCCGCGGTTCCGACGCCTGCTGTTCCTGCGGCCCCCGCCAATGCAGAAGAGTGCACGCTCATCACCACGACGATGCCGCCCTCCGTCGTTTGCGCGCCGGGTACGGATGCGGACGGCTTTGATGAACCGTTCAACTCGATCGGCCTGGTGGTCGAAGCCGGATCGCAGGTGCAGGGCGAGATCGGCTTGCTTGTGAATGCGGACGTGACCGTCGACGGGGATATCGTCTCTTCAACAGGAATTGGCGTGGATGTGCTGGCGGCTTCGACGGTCGTCAACAACGGCTTGGTGACCAACACCACTTCCGGGCTCGCGGGGATTATCCGGGCCGGTGATGGCAGCACTGTTACAAATAACGGCGTGATCACGAGCACTCAGGACAATAATGGTGCGATTGAGGTTCGCAATAATTCCGTCGTCGTGAACAACGGCGAAATTTCGTTCTCGGGTTCTAACATTGGCGGGATTACCGCTGGCGGGAGCCAAGGGTTCGGGTTTCAGGACGGTGATGGCGTTACGGTCACAAACTCGATCACGGGGTCGATTCTGGTCGGCACGACCGGTGTTGGCAGTGTGGGTGGTATCCTCCTTGGCGATGACGCAACCGTAGTCAATGATGGCCTCATCCAGACTTTCGGCAATTTCGCTGAAGGTATTGATGTTCTCGATAGCGGGAACATTACCAACAATGGCTTCGTGTTCACCACCGGGGACAATTCGACCGGTGTTGATACGGGTGCGAACGCCACCATCGTCAATTCAGGTGCTGGCCGCATCTTTACGTTCGGCGACAATGCTAACGGCATTACTGCAGGCGCCGATTCTTTTGTCCAGAACAACGGGATCATCTCGGCCGATGGAGCCGGAGCGGAGGCGGTTCTCATCAATGGCGATGGCACGGTCAACAACAACCCGACTGGCCAGATCGTTACGGATGGAGACGCTGCGTCTGCCATCGAGATTGCTGGCAACGGAACGCTTGTTAATGCGGGCGGGCTTATTCAGGCGTTCGGCGCGGATTCTGACGGTGTAAGGATCGGCGGCGATGCAACCATCGGCAATTCCGGAACGATCACATCTTCCGATGGCGATGGGATCAATATCAGCGGAACTGCAACGATCACCAACTTCCAGGCTGGCGTGATCCAGTCCGATGGCGATGACGCCATCGACATTGATGGTGATGGCGCGACAGTTACCAATTTCGGCTTCATCGTTTCAAATGGCGATGCTGCCATCGAAGCGAACTCGGCTGAAAACCTGACTGTCATCAACCACGGCACTATCCGCGCGGTGGATAAGGGCATCGAGTCCGAAGACAATCTGACGGTGGTAAACACCGGCCTTATCATCTCGACCGCAGACGAAGCGATTGAAGCCGAAGCAGGCGGTTTGAACCTCACCAACAGCGGTCAGATCATCTCCCCGTTCGATGATGCGGTTGATGGCGATGACAATGTAATCATCGTCAATTCGGGCCTGATTCAGGGCGGCGAGAATGACGGCCTTGAGCTGAACTCGGGCTCGATCACAAACTCCGGCACCATTGAAAGCCTTTCGAGCGATCCCAACGGTTCGCTGATCATCGGCGACACGGTTCCAGAACTTGATGCGGCGATTGATTTTGACGCCGGGACTGATGGCAACGAAGACGGCACGGTCATGAACCTCGCCGGTGGTGTCATCGTCGGCGATATCGGCATCAACACCAGCCAGGGCAATCAGGACAGCCCCGACACCAATGACGGCGCACAGATCGTCACAAACTTCGGCACGATCACGGGTCGCGGTGCCAACCCGGCCAATGGCGGCCGCGCCGATGCTGTTCTGCTTGGCAATGGCGATGACATCTTCATTCAGGTCAATGATGGCGTCCAGAACGGCTGGGTTGACGGACAGGCCGGGAACGACGTGTTTGCCTTCATCGTCACGGACCAGACCGATCGCACTTTTGATCTTGGCGGTACAATCGCCGGGTTCGAAAACATCCGCATCGGTTCGCAGACCTTTGATTTTGTGACTGGAATGCTGGGCACGACGCCTGCAACCGGCGTGATCACGCTGACGGGCACCGGCAACGATGCCGTGACCATCGTCAACACCGCAATCCTTGACGGCACCATCAACGGCGCGGTTGACCTGATCGTCGGCGCGGATGACGGGATCGATTCGGGCACCTTCACGATCACTGAAAACGGCGCAATCGCGACCACGGCTGACGGCGATGTCGGCTTTACCGGCGGTGACGGCACGACGCTGAACAATGGCGGTTCGGTCACCACCACCGGCATGGCAACCGCTGGCGTTCTGCTGGGTGAAGACAGCGCTCTGAACAACACCGGCTCGGTCCGCTCTGAAGGCACCAACGGCGTTGGCGTGGTTGTGGGCTCAGGGTCAACGATCACCAATGCTGCGGGCGCAACGATCACCACTTCGGGGGACAACGGCTTTGGCGTCATTGTCACTGGCGACGGCACGCTCAACAACAACGGCATCGTCGCGGTTTCGGGCGCGAGCGCGCAGGCGGTAACAATCACCGGCGCAGCGCAGATTACCAACGATGGCACAATCGCAGCGGCAGGTGGCCGGGCGATTGACGTGGCGCTTGCCTCCACCATCTCCAACACCGAAAACGGCACCATCGCGTCTGCCGGTGGCGATGCGATCCGCATGAACGCGGCGGGCTCGACCACGTCGAACGCCGGTACGATCAGCACCACTGCCAATGGCGGCATCGGTGTTCTCGGTTCGACCGATTCAACGGTGAACAATTCCGGCTCGATCACAACGGAAGGTGACAGCACCGCCGCGATCCTGCTGGGTGCTAACGCCACGGTGAACACGCAAGGGACGATCCGCTCCACCGGCACCAACGGTGTGGCAATTGCTCTTGGTAACAACGCCAATCTCCTGAACACCGGAACGGGCACGATCACCACGACCGGCGATAACGGCTTTGGTGTGGTCATCAACGGCAACGGCACCGTCAACAACGAGAGCATCATCGCGGTCAGCGGCGCTGGTGCGCAGGCGCTCACCATCACCGGTGAAGCGCTCGTCATCAACAGCGGCACCATTGCCGCTGCCGATGGCCGCGCGGTTGACGTTGCACTGGCATCGACCATCGCCAACACCGGCACAATCGCATCGAGCGGCACCGAGGCCATCCGCATGAACGCAGAGGGCTCTACCACCTCGAATGCGGGCACTATCGCCACTGACAGCGACGGCGGCATCGCTGTTCGCGGTTCGTCAGCTTCGACAGTGAACAACTCCGGATCGATCACCACTTCCGGCATGAACACAGCAGCGGTTCTGCTGGGCGCTGGCGGAACGGTGAACAATCAGGGTGACATCGGGTCCACCGGCACACAGGGCGTCGCAATCGTTCTGGGCGATGGCGGCACGCTCCTGAATGCAGGTATGGGCGCGATCACCTCCACCGGCGACAATGGCCCGACCATCGTCATCACCGGCGACGGCACGATCACCAACGAAGCCTCCATCTCGGCTACCGGCGCCGATGCTCAGGCGATCACGGTCACTGGCGATGCGACAATCACAAACTCTGGCAGCATCACCGGTGCTGACGGGCGCGCGATTGATGTCGCAGGTGTTGCAACGATTGAGAACGCGATGGGCGGCACGATCACTTCGACCACGCGCGATGCGATCCGCTTCAACTTGGGCTCGACCCTGACCAACCGTGGCACCGTTTCGGGCGCAACCGTTGGCATCAGCGGCAGCGGCGAAGGTGACACAGTCGTCAACTTCGGCACCATCGAAGGCGGTGTGGCTCTGGCTGGTGGATCGGACGAGTTCCAGCAATGGACGGGCGCCAGCATTACCGGCGATGTGGACCTTGGCGGCGGTGACGATCTGTTCATCCTCGAAGGCACCAGCTCCTCGGTCACCGGCACCATCCTTGGCGGAATGGGTTCGGACACGGCAATCCTCGCCGGTGTTCTCGACTCAGACAATCTGGGCGGTATTGAAACGGTCCAGCTGGGCTCAACTCTGGGCGGCACGCTCAACGATCTCGACATCAGCGGCAACCGTTCCATCACCGGAGATGTTGTTCACGTCGGTATCGTGAATGTCGGTCTGGGTGTGGACTCGCTGACGACGACCGGTTCGATCACGCTTGAATCGACCGGCGTTCTCAACATCGCAACCCCGCTGGACGCGGCGCTTATCGGCCAGAGTGTTCTGGTCCTTCAGGACGGTACCGGCTTCACCAACAACGGTGCGACGATCAACATCCTCGATGATGACCTGTTTCTGGAATACACCCCGATCGTCGGTTCGCTGCGTGTTCAGGTGAATGTGGCTAACCCGCTTGCAGGCAGTGCTGATCCCAACCTTTCGCGGATCGGCAATGCCGTGACCTTCGGCGTGATCGGGGGCACGATAAGCGACGCCAACTTCGCCATTCTCAACGCATTGCCCGATGCAAACGCACTGACCGCGGCACTCACTGATGCTCTGCCTTCGCTGAGTGATGGCGTCGGCCGCGAAATCTTTGAAAGTGGCAGCGTTGCCAGCCAGGCTCTCAACCGGCACCTCGCCGGGGAGGAATCCGGTGTCTGGGGCCAGATCGCCGTTCGCGGTGCTGAACAGGATGCGCTTTCGCTCTCGGCCGATGGCTATGACAGCGACCAGCTCATCTTCACCGCTGGTGGCGATGTTGCCCTTGGTGATGACACCCGCGTTGGCCTGATGGTCAGCTATGCGGATATCGACGTTCAGGATGAATCGGCAACCGGCGCACGGGGCGTAAACTCCGATGTCGAGAGCCTGCGTCTGGGTGTCTATGCGGGCGTAACCCTCTTTGAGCGCGGCTTCCTCAATACCGAGTTCTCCTACCTCACGGGTGAAGTGGACACGGCCATCACCGGCGCTCTGGGTGCCATCGGGTCAAACTACGACTTTGACGGTTTCGCCACACGGACGACGCTCGGCTACGATCTGCTGCCGGACGAGAATATCTCGATCACACCGACGATCGGCCTGAATGCGGCGCGCATCAACTTTGATGACGCTCTTGAAACAGGTGGCTTTGGCTTCACCGTCGAACGCGGCGATGCAGCCTTTGTCGAACTGCGCGCTGGTGCGGAATTCGGCGCGCAAGTGTCCGAAAAGGTCAGCGGCTTTATCGGTGGTACGCTGATCCGTGATCTGATCGACGATCCGCGCAGCTTCCGTCTGAGCTCGGCCCAGTTGCCTACATTCGCACTGGACCTGCCGCTGCGTGAGCAGGACCGGTTTGAACTGGCTGCGGGTGCCTCGGTTGATGTGAGCGAGAACTTCGTCGTCGAACTGGGTTACATCGGTGACTTCAACAGCGGTTATAACGCGCACTCAGCCCGCGCGAGCGTCCGCGTCGCTTTCTAAGCGACCCACTCAACAACACGCAAAAAGGGGCCGGCCACGCGAGTGGTCGGCCCCCTTTTTGTTTGCGCCTTTCGCTAACAGCCGTTCGCTAGCAGGCCCCCGGACCATGCGCAGACCGCGGCCGCACAACCGGCATCACATTGTGCGCGGGGGGCATTGAACATCTGAAAAAAGAGGAGGTCGCTGGTGCCGGCAGCAGGAATCGAACCCACGGCCTGATGATTACAAATCAACTGCTCTACCAACTGAGCTATGCCGGCACGGCGCATTGTCTCGCTTCGCAGGCTGGCGTTTGTGCCGGGTTGCCCGAAAAGCGAGAGGGCGCGATTGCTTCAAAGTGGCGCGAATGTCTAGCCCCTATATGCGCCCTGATTGACAAAAGCGGCATCACAGCGCGCCAAAGGTCCACCCTTCGGTCCATGCGATTTCCGCGGTGAGGAAACGCGGCTCCCACCGTTTGCGCTCGGGCGCGACCTTGCGCAGCCACGCCGCCGTCAGCAACGCATCAGAGGAATGGTCGTCGATCTCTCCTGTCGCATCGACAGGCGGGCAATCGAGCACGCGCAACGCGGCGTTAAGATCGGCATAGGTGAGCAGCTTCGTCCGCGCCCCAAGATCAGCGGTCTCGCGACTGGCGAGCCCGGTGTATATCTCGACCAGAACGCTGCCGAGCGATGGGCTTTTCAAGGCACTGGAAGGCTCAGGTACAGGGTCCATCGGCCACACATTCAGCCGCCCGCGCAACCGGTGCAGCATGCGCATGCCGGTGAGCGAACTCTTGCCCACCTGCGCAGCACCCACGAGGTTGAAATTGCTGACCGGACGGCATTTTTGCGCCCGCTGTGCGCCCTCTGCCACGCGGAATCGCCCTTCCTTTGTGATCGCATCGGGCAGCAGGAAACGGTCGCCCTCCTGGTTCTTGCCATGCCGGAAATAGCGCGAGGCCTCAGGGTGATTGACAAAGCTGTGTGCCCCCAGATAGGGATCATCGGCGCAGATTTCGTCGATCATCGCCCACAGTTTCTTGGCATGAGTTGGTGACTGATCCCATCCGGGAAAGAATGCGCCGGAATCCTGAAATGGCAGACTGATGCCAAGGTCCGCGCCAACCAGCGTGCGCGGGGGCAGGTCTTCGCTCAGCAGGGTCAGCACATCGTGCCGCGACCAGCCGCGCTTTGGCGGATCGACCAGCACGGGCGGACCGCCGCCGCCATCGGCCAAGGCAAGCGCGATGCCCTTGTGGCGCTCTCCCTTCGCGCCGGACCAGTCAATCGCGAGGAAATGATCGAACTTTGGCGGGGTCATTGGTTTCTCTCCCGCCTCAAACGGTCCCAATATTCCATGCGCTCTTTCACCTTGCGCTCAAACCCGCGCTCGACCGGTGTGTAGAAGCTTTGTGGATCCATCCCGTCGGGCCAGTAATTGGCGCCGGAAAAGCCATCTTGCGCCTCATGATCGTAGGAATAGCCCTCGCCATAGCCGATATCCTTCATCAGCTTTGTCGGAGCGTTCAATATGTTGGCTGGCGGCATCAGGCTGCCGGTTTCCTTCGCGGCCTTGAAAGCGCTTTTCTGCGCGACATAGGCGGCGTTCGATTTGGGCGCGGTCGCGAGATAGAGGCAGGCCTGCACAATTGCGACTTCACCTTCGGGACTGCCCAGAAATTCGTAAGCCTGCTTGGCCGCAAGGCACTGGGTGAGCGCGTTGGGATCGGCCAGCCCGATATCCTCGGAGGCAAACCGCACGAGGCGGCGCAGTACATAAAGCGGCTCTTCGCCTGCTGTCAGCATACGCGCCATATAATACAGCGCCGCCTGCGGATCGGAGCCGCGCAAGGATTTGTGCAGCGCGCTGATGAGGTTGTAATGCCCGTCGCGATCCTTGTCATAGACGGCGACGCGGCGTTGCAGGAACGCGCCCAGACCCGCCGGATCGAGCGGGTCCGAAAGCGCTGCGTTATACAGCGTCTCTGCCTGACCCAACAGAAAGCGCCCGTCGCCATCCGCGCTCGCAATCAGGGCGGCGCGCGCCTCTGGCGTCAGTGGCAGGGGGCCTTCCAGCGTTTCAGCCCGTGCCAGCAAAGCCTCCAGCGCGGCATGGTCCAACCGCTCAAGGATGAGCACCTGCGCGCGGCTGAGCAGAGCAGCGTTGAGCGCAAAGCTGGGGTTTTCCGTCGTCGCGCCCACCAGGGTGATCGTGCCGCGTTCTACAAACGGGAGGAAGCCGTCCTGCTGCGCGCGGTTGAACCGGTGGATCTCGTCCACGAATAACAGTGTCTTTTGCCCCGCACCCGCCATCTTGTCAGCCTCGGCAAAGGCTTTCTTGAGATCGGCCACGCCTGAGAACACCGCGCTGATCGAGGTGAAACGCATCCCCACGGCATCGGCGAGCAGGCGGGCAATGCTGGTTTTGCCTGTGCCCGGCGGCCCCCACAGGATCATGCTGGACAGCTTGCCCGCAGCCACCATCCGTCCGATCGCGCCTTCGGGGCCGGTGAGGTGTTCTTGCCCGATGACTTCAGCGAGGTCGCGCGGGCGCAGCCGGTCAGCCAGAGGCGCGTCGTCGCGCGGTTCATCCTGTGCCCCGGCGTTTTGCGGCGCATCATTTCCAAACAGGTCAGCCATTCTGTCGGACTTGATAGGACGTTGGTCGGAAATTGCCATGAGACACTTGTCTCGATAGGACTAAGATATATCTTAGGCGCACTAAGAGCTATCCGGAGACACGAAATGACCTGGCAGAAATATGGCAAGGGTGGCTGGAACAGTCTTGGCCCGATGATCGCAATGATGGCGAGCGCCGCCGCAAGCGAGTGGGAGGAGGAGGCAAAGCGCCGTCCCCGACGCTCACGCCGTGACTGGAAGGACGGGAGAGGCCCGCGCCAGCGCCGTGGACGCATGTTCGCTCAAGGAGAGCTGCGCCTCGCGCTGCTCGCGCTGATCAATGAGCAGCCGCGCCACGGATATGAACTGATCAAGGAAATCGAAGAGGCAACCGGCGGCACCTATGCGCCCAGTCCCGGCGCGGTCTATCCCACGCTGCAAATGCTTGAGGAAGAGGGCCTGATAAAGTCCGCCAAGGCCAAGGATGCGGATGATGAAGGCGAAACCGGCGGCAAGAAACCGTTCAAGGCGACCAAGGCCGGACGCGCCGAGCTGGAAGACCGCGCCGCTGAAGTCGACGAAGTCATGGAACGGCTGAACGAACATGGTGACCGGGCTGAACGCGTGCGCGAGAAATCGCCTGACCTGTTCCGTGCAATGGGCAATCTCGCCACCGTGCTCAAGAACAAGGCGGGCGCGGGCAAGCTGGACAAGGCTGCAATGGAACAGATCGTTGATATCATTGACGAGGTGGCCAAGCGCATCGAGCGGATGTGATGCCTCACAACTGATCCTTGGTGCGCCTCACAGGCCAGGGCACCGCGCTCCGGCTTGTGAGGCGTGCGTTTGTGTGGTTATCTCCCGTCACAATAAAGAGAGCGATGGCTCGTCTTGAGGGGGGGGGAAAGAACAATGACAAACGCAACCGGACCGCGCCCCAAAACGCCGTGGCATCTGTGGGTGGTGGGCCTGTTATCGCTCATCTGGTTTTCAGGCGGGGCGAACGATTACGTCCGGACCAAGATGCTTGATCTGGAATATCTCGGTGCCGCAGCCAACAGCACTGGCGTTCCGCTGGAGATGATGATCGCCTATTTCAGCGACTGGCCGATCTGGGCGAATATCGGCTGGGCCCTGGGCGTCTGGGGAGCGGTGGCCGGAGCCCTGCTCTTGCTGTTGCGCAGTCGGTTTGCGCTGCATGGTGCCATTGCATCGCTGATCGGCCTGACACTTTCGACGATCTACACATCCATGTCCGCGCCGCCTGAATTTCAGTCCACGGTGCAACTGGTGTTCAGCGTGGTCATCTGGCTTTCGGTGATTGGCTTTGCCTTTTACGCCCTGCGGATGATCCGGGCGGGCGTTCTGCGCTAGCAATACAAGGCTCGCAATCAGGCTGCTTTCGATTTTCCCTTCGACTGGCCCTTCGACTGGCCCTTCGATTGGGCCTTCGCATGGTCCTGAGCCATCATCCGGTCGCGTTCCTGCAGGGCGGCGCGGTCCTCGATCAGGCGCACATAGATATCGGCGACCACGCGATTGATAGCTTCCCAGCTGTATTCAAGGCTGCGCGTCTCGCCCGCTTCGCCGTGAGCGGTGCGCAGGCCCGTATCGGTGCAATAGGGCGCAATCGCCTCGGCAAAGCCGATCGCGGTTTCTGCCGTGTTCGCTCCGGGTGGCACCAGCTGTCCGGTTTTACCCTGCACGACAAGGCTGGCTGCACCCGTCGCGCCCGCCGCCACCACCGGCAGCCCGCAGGCCATCGCTTCCAGTGTGACGTTGCCGAATGTCTCGGTGATGCTGGGATTGAAGAACACGTCCCCGCTCGCCAGTGCGCTGCCCAGATCGGCGCCCGTCTTGAACCCGGCAAAGATACCGCCGGGCAGAGCCTCCTCAAACCAGCCGCGCGCCGGACCATCGCCGATCACCAGCACTTTGTGCGGGACCTGGCGCTTGCGCAGCTGCACGATGGTTTCGGCAAAGACATCCAGCCCCTTCTCCATCACCAGCCGCCCGAGAAAGACGATCGCCACATCATCATCCGCCAGACCAAGCGAGCGCCGCCAGTCCAGATCGCGTTGCTCGCTGGCAAACACGGTGCGATCCACCCCGCGTGACCACAGGCCGATATCATCGTGCATGTCCATGCTGAGCAATTCGTCAATCATGCTTTGCGACGGCGCGACCAGCGCATCACAGCGATTGTAGAACCGGCGCAGCATCTTGACGATGATCGGTTCAAGAAAGGCCATGTTGTAATATCGCGGATAGGTCTCAAACCGCGTGTGCACGCTGGCGAGAACGGGAATGTCGTGATCCTGCGCCCATCGCAGGGCAGCATGGCCAGAGGGGTCGGGAGAGGACAGATGCACGATATTGGGCGCAAATTTCTCCAGATCGCGGCGCACCTTGCGCCCCAGCCCGATGGGGATGCGATATTCGCCGCGCCCGAACGGCATTCCGATAGAGCGCGTCCCCACCAGATCGCCAGTCGGCTCGAATGCGGGCTCTGCGACGGTGGGCGAATAGACGCGCACCTGCGCGCCCAGGTTAAGCAGCGAGCCGACAAGACGGTTCAGCGCCTGATTGGCTCCATCGCGGGTGTAATTATAGTTGCCGCTGAACAGGGCAATGCGAAGATCGGTGAATTGCATTGGCGCAAGCCTAGGGCAAACCTTACCTTGTTTCTACACCTCACCGCTTGCGAGCTGCCTTTCGCTAGTGGCGAACCGCGCGCGTCAGCCGAATTGCAAATCCGGGCCGACCGGTACGATCTGTGTCGGATTGATGCTGACATGGCTCTGATAATAATGATGCTTGGCATGGTGCATGTTGATTGTGCCTGCGATCTCGTCGCGCGCTGCAAGGCTCAGCATATAACGGTGCAGATTGGGAAGGTCGCTGATGCGTTTGCGATTGCACTTGAAGTGCCCGAAATAGACCGCATCGAAGCGTAGCAACGTGGTCAGCAACCGCACATCTGCCTCGGTCAATGTATCGCCAACCAGATAGTCGGCGCCTTCCAGACGGGCTTCGAGCCAATGGAGGGTCTCGAACAGCGGCTCCACCTCTTTCTCATACGCTTCCTGAGTGGTGGCAAAGCCACTTTTGTAAACGCCGTTGTTGACATCGCGATAGACCCGCTCGTTCACAGCGTCGATTTCTTCACGCAGGGCGGGCGGGTAAAGGTCCAGCTCGTTCGCGCCAAGATCGGCAAAGGCAGTGTTGAAGATGCGGATGATATCAGCGCTTTCATTGTTGATGATCCGCCGTTCTTTCTTGTCCCACAGCACCGGCACGGTGGCCTTGCCGGAGACCTGCGGATCAGCGATCTGATAGAGTTCATGGATGGTTGCCGCGTTTTCGTTGGGATCAGGGATCACGCCCGGGCCGTCATCAAATGTCCAGCCGCGCTCACGCATCAGCCAGTGCGTGGCGGAATATGTGATCATATCGTCAATGCCCTTGAGCGCGCGGGTAATCAGGGCGCGATGCGCCCACGGACAGGCATAGGATACGTATAGATGGAAACGGTCCGGTTCGGCCTTGACCGCGGTTTGGCCGTCCGGTCCGGGCGACCCGTCAGGAGTAATCCAGTCCCTGAATTCGGTATCCCACCGTTTGAACGAGCCGTCTTCATCAGCATAGCCATCGCTGCCCTCGTTCCATTCTCCGTCTTTCAGATATCCGCTCATTGTGCGCTCCTGCCGTTTTCAGTTTCCGATTGTCTCTGCAAAAAGACGCGGGGGCGGGCTGGGGTTCCAAAAAAGGATCGGCAAAAGTGCCAGCGAACAGGCACCAGCCGAAATTGTCGGCCAAGATGGCGTGGATATCAAAGGTGGGACAGTTCGGGATAGAATGCTGCTTTCACTCATTGACTCCTGAACCAACCCCTCTAAAGCCCGCTGCGGGCCACGCGGTCCCAACGCCGCGCGAGCTCTCTGCAAGGAGAGAATACAATGACTGATTACGCACGTGGGCTCTCTCATGAGCCGCCGCTCAAACCTGAGCGCCCCCAATTTTCTTCCGGACCCACGGTCAAATTTCCCGGCTGGTCGCTCGACAAGCTGAAGACCGAATCGCTTGGCCGCTCGCACCGGTCGGCGCTTGCCAAGGGTCGGCTGAAATACGCCATCGACCTCACCAAAGAACTGCTCGGCGTGCCTGACGATTACCTCGTCGGCATCATGCCCGCCTCTGACACTGGCGCTTTGGAAGCGGCGATGTGGACGATGCTTGACCCTGCGCGCCCGACCACGGTTGCCGCATGGGAAAGCTTTGGCAATATCTGGATTCAGGACGCGGTAAAGCAGCTGAAACTGCCGAACCTGCAGGTACTCAGCGCCGATTACGGCGAAATCCCCGATCTCAGTACGATCCCGCAGCGCAACGATGTTGTGTTTACGTGGAACGGCACGACATCGGGCGCGATGATCGCCGACACGGACTGGCTGGAGCCGGGCCGCGAAGGCATCACGATCAATGATGCGACCAGCGCCATTTTCGCGCAGGACATGGACTGGCCCAAGCTGGATGCGACGACATTCAGCTGGCAGAAAGTGATGGGTTCAGAGGCGCAGCACGGCATGCTGATCCTCAGCCCCAAGGCCGTTGAGCGGATTGAAAGCTATGATCCGGCATGGCCGCTCCCCAAACTGTTCCGCATGAAAAAGGGCGACAAGCTCAACACCGGCATCTTCGAAGGCGCGACGATCAACACGCCTTCGCTGCTGGCCACCGAAGACTATATCGCGGCGCTGGAATGGGCGAAGTCCATCGGCGGGCTGAAAGCGATGATCGCGCGGGCCAATGCGAACTCGAAAATCGTCAAGGACTGGATCGAGTTGAAGCCGTGGCTGCGCAATATGGTCGCAGAGCCATCGCAGCGCACCAACACCGGCGTCTGCATGATGTTCCAGGGCGAATGGTATGAAGGCCTTTCCGCCGAAGATCAGGCCGCCGTGCCAAAGAAAATCGTGAAGCTGCTGGAAGACCGGCATGTCGGATATGATTTCAACGGCTACCGCGATGCGCCGCCCAGCTTGCGCATCTGGTGTGGCGGGACGCTTGAGACCGAAGACATCCAGCGGCTGTTGCCCTGGATCGAATGGGCTTACGAGACCGTCAAGAACGGCTGATCCAGACATGTGAGCTCCTGCGCAAGCAGGAGCCCATTTTCGTGCAACTCACCCAGTATACTGGGCTCCTGCGTGCGCAGGGGCGCACCGAGGAAATCCCAATGAGTAATTCCCCGATTAGACCCAAAGTCCTCATCTCCGACAAGATGGACCCCAACGCCGCGCGTATCTTTGAAGAGCGCGGCTGTGATGTTGACGTGATCACCGGCGAAAGCCCCGAAGAACTGGCCGCGCGCATTGGCGAGTATCACGGCCTTGCGATCCGCAGCTCGACCACGGTGACGCCGGCCATTCTGGATGCGGCGACCAATCTGAAAGTGATCGGGCGCGCCGGCATCGGCGTCGACAATGTCGATATCCCCTATGCATCGGGGAAAGGCGTGGTCGTGATGAACACGCCGTTCGGTAACTCGATCACGACAGCCGAACACGCGATTGCAATGACGATGGCGCTTGCACGGATGATCCCAGCGGCGAACACGCGCACGCAAGGCGGCGAATGGCCCAAGAAGGACTTCATGGGCGTGGAAGTCACCGGCAAGACCATGGGCCTGATCGGGGCGGGCAATATCGGTTCGATCTTTGCTGCCCGCGCACAGGGGCTCAAGATGAAGGTCATCGCCTATGATCCCTTTCTGACAGAAGATCGCGCGATTGAACTGGGCGTTGAAAAGGTCGATCTCGACACGCTGCTCTCCCGCGCCGATTTCGTGTCCTTGCACACCCCGCTGACCGATGAGACGCGCAATATTCTATCGCGTGAGCGGCTGGAGAATGCCAAGCCGGGCATCCGCATTGTGAACTGCGCGCGCGGCGGCCTGATCGACGAAGCGGCTCTGAAAGACTGCCTCGAAAGCGGTCAGGTCGCAGGCGCGGCGCTGGACGTGTTTGCCGAAGAGCCCGCGAAGGAGAACCCGCTGTTTGGTGCGCCCAACTTCATCTGCACCCCCCATCTGGGTGCGAGCACGACTGAAGCGCAGGTCAATGTCGCGCTGCAAGTGGCCGAGCAGATGGCCGATTATCTCGTCAATGGCGGCGTCACCAATGCGCTCAACATGCCTTCGCTCAGCGCGGAAGAAGCGCCCAAGCTCAAGCCTTACATGGCGCTGGCAGAAAAGCTGGGCAGCCTTGTGGGGCAATTGGCGCGCGGCAATCTGACAAAGATCAGCATCGAGCGTGAAGGTGCAGCCGCTGAACTCAACGGAAAGCCGATCACCGGCGCGGTGCTGGCGGGCTTCATGCGCCGTTATTCCGACACGGTGAACATGGTCAATGCGCCCTATCTGGCGAAGGAGCGCGGCCTTGAAGTCTCCGAAATCCGCCACGAACGCGAAGGCGCGTTCAACACGCTGATCCGCGTGACGGTGGAGACGGACAGCGGCCCGCGCTCTGTTGCAGGCACCTTGTTCGGCAGCGATCAGCCGCGCCTTGTCGAGATATTCGGCATCGGTATCGAGGCTGAACTGGATGGCCACATGCTGTATGTGGTGAACGATGATAAGCCGGGCTTTATCGGGCGGATCGGTACGCTGCTGGGCAATCACGGCATCAATATCGGCACATTCAACCTTGGCCGCCGCGATGCGGGCGGGGAAGCGGTGCTGCTGCTCAGCCTCGACGGTGCGCTGAGCGCCGATGTCCTGGCCGAAGCGGAGCAGGTCGAAGGGGTGAACCTCGCGAAGACGCTGGTGTTTTAAGGAACACAGTCACCAAATCCGCTCGTCCTGAGCTTGTCGAAGGACCGCACTTCTTTTAGCGCGGGATCGAAGTGAAGAACGACCTTTCGGAAGCGAAGCTGGCCAAAAGCCAATGGCTCAGGGTGAGCGGGTTGAAGGTGTTGGAGCGAGAATAGATGACCAATCCCAAAGACCTCCTGCCCGTCGGGCTTCAGGACCGCCTCCCGTCTTCCGCCCGGGCGATCACGCTGGCGATGCGCGCCGCGCTCGATGCGGTGGAGCGCCATGGCTATGACCGGGTGCGCCCGCCCTTGCTGGAATTCGAAGCGTCGCTGGCCGCCCGTATGGAGGGGGTCGAGACGCAGAGAATGTTCCGCTTTGTTGATCCCGCGAGCCTGCGGACCCTCGCGCTGCGCAGCGATATCACCCCGCAGGTGGGCCGCATTGCCGCCACCAGTCTGGCCGACGCGCCGCGCCCGCTGCGCCTTGCCTATTGCGGCGATACAGCCCTGATCGAGGCAAGCCAGCTGGACCCTGCGCGAGAGCGTTTGCAACTGGGCGCAGAGCTGATCGGCGCGGATACGGCTGTTGCGGCGAGCGAGACTGTGCGCATCGCGATAGAGGCGGTGCAGGCGGCGGGACTGACCGGCATCTCGGTCGATTTCACCATGCCGGACCTTGTGAAAACGCTGGCCGGTCAGGACAAAACGCTGGAGCCGGACCAGATCGCCGCGATCCGACGCGAACTCGATACCAAGGATGCAGGCGGACTGCGCGATGTTGGCGGAGAGGCCTACCTCCCGCTGCTTTATGCCGCCGGCCCGTTTGAGAGCGCGATGCGCGAGTTGCGGGAGATTGACGCAGGCGGCGCGCTGGGCACCCGGCTGGACGGGTTGGAGGCGATTGCCGCCAATATTCCCGATGACGTGCGCATCACACTGGACCCGACAGAGCGGCACGGCTTTGAATATCAGAACTGGTTCGGCTTCACCCTCTATGCCAGCGGTGTGCGCGGCGCGGCGGGGCGGGGCGGCACCTACACAATCGCCGGGACAAACGAAGCGGCGAGCGGCTTCACCCTGTACATCGACCGGATGGCCGATGCCGCGCCCGCGCCGCAGGATGATCCCAAAGTGTTCCTGCCGCTGGGCCATGACACCGCGCGCGCCGAGGCTCTGCGTGCACAAGGCTGGCGCACCTGCGCGGCGATGAGTGCAACGGATGATGCGGCGGCTTTGGGCTGTACGCATATGCTGGAGGGATCAGAGCCCGAGACGCTGACATGACCGACGAACCAACGTCCTCCGGGCCAACCCCCATCGCGCTCGATCCCGATCCGCTTGCGCCGTATCATATCGCCCCTGCGTGGCGGGTGGGTGATCTGCTGTTTCTCTCCGGTCAGGCCGCGATCAGCGGGGATGGCGCGATTGTCGGAAACGGCGATTTCGACGCTCAATTGGAGCAGACGTTCGCCAACATCACCCGCGTGCTAAATGCGGCGGGCAGCGACCTTTCGAAAATCGTCAAAGTCACGATCTACATGACCGACATGGCGCATTTCCCCAAGATCGTGGAAGCGCGACAGCGATACTTCACCGCACCCTATCCGGCGGACACCACCGTCGAGGTAAAGGGGCTCGCGCTGCCTGAACTGATGGTCGAGATTGACGTGATCGCGGCTGTGTAAGCGCAGGCTTGGCTACGCGCCAAACACCTGCGCCAGAAACGCATCAATCGCCTGCGTCTGCGCTGCGCCGCCTTCCGCGCCGATCTCGCGCGTCATGCGGCTGTGATCGGTCTCCACAATCGGCAAGGCGCTGGCCGATGCGCCGCTTTCCACAAGCGCGTTCACCAGCGCCTGCGACTGCGCTTGCGTCGCTGTGCGCCCGTCCACATACAGCGCCAGCCAATGCGGCGCGTCGGGTCCACCAACATGGCTCAGTGCGGACAGTGCTTTCTGCCGCGCGGGATCATCGCTGAAAACCTCGCGATAGAGGTTCATCGCGCGTGTGCGCCCTTCGGCTTTGGCATCGGAAATCGTCGTTGGAACATCGTATCCTGCACCATCCAGCAGCACCACGCCCCTGATCGCGTCAAAGGCATCGCCCGCATATTTCGGATCGCTGCCGACCAGCGCCGCCAGATGCGCGCCGGATGAATGGCCCATCAACACTATCCGCTTCGCATCAAAGCCGACAGCGCCCGCCTGCCCGACCAGCGATTGCACCGCCGCGCCCACATCTGCGGCCTGTTGTTCAACCGGCGCATCGGGAAGCAGGCGGTAACCGGTGGAGGCGAAATAGATATCGTTCTGTTTGAAATGCGCAGGCTTTTGCTGGACATATTTGTTGTCGCCCGCGCGCCAGCCACCGCCATGGACAAACAGCACCAGCGGCAGGTCGTCCACCGCGCCTTCGGGTTCGTAAACGTCGATCTGCTGGCGCGGATCGCTGCCGTAAAAGACCGTGCGGGTGGGCTTTACCGCGCGCTGATAGGCCTGCGTCGGTTCGCGCTGACCGCCACGCTGTTCGCGACGCTGCTGGAATTCACTCGCGCATTCATCCGAGAGTTCATCGGATTTTTCTTGCAGGCAGGCGCGGATTTTTGAGCGGTCCGGTCGCCCGCTTTGCCCGCACAATTGCATGACTTCCTGAATGCACTGGCGCGAGGGCCGGTTCTGGCCGCCGCCTCGTTCCCGTTGGGCCATGATCGGCGTCGCAATCAGGGTCGCGGCCAGCCCTGCGGCAATCCCGGCGGCTGACAGTGTAAGCTTGTGGTTCATACGGGCCTCTCTCGCGTCTTTCTTAGCGATAGCGTGCCTCCTCGCGGTGCGCCAAGTCCAGTGTCACAGCGTATCGAATTGTCGCGTGTGGGTGAACACCATGTCCAACCCTGACCGTCAGCCCAGCCTGCACTCGGGTGACGGTTTTGGGTGTTTCGGACGCAAGAAAGGACACAAGAAAGCCAGCAATGACCCTTTCGTAACGAACCCATGCGATTACGGGCGGGCAGGGCGAAGATGAAAGGGCCAGACATGCGCGCGATTGCCGGGTTTGGGTCGCAGGTGGCGAGGGTGATGGTGACGGTGCTGGTGACGGTGCTGATCGCGGCGCTCCTATCGGGATGCGACGTGCTTAGTCCGCTCACGGATGCCAAGTACCGTTTTCGCATGACGGTGGAGGTGGAGACCCCTGAGGGCATCAAGCGCGGTTCATCGGTGTATGAGGTGACTGCGGGGCTTCGAAAAAAGATACTGCCAGATGCCCGTGGTTCCAAAGTGACAAGCAAGGGTGAGGCGGTCGCGGTTGATATTGCTCCGGGGCAAACGCTTTTTGCCCTGCTCAAGAACAGTACGCCAACAGGGACTATGGCTGAGCTGTCCATGACCACCCTTGATACGCAATTTGCCTCCCACCGGAAGATGGTCGACACTGCTGAGGGGCTTGAAGTGCGCGGTACCGATGGTCCGCCCGCTCTTGTTGATCCGGAGTTTTATCCGATGCTGGTGACGTTTGGTGATCTCGATGATCCGACAAGCGTTGCGCGGGTTGATCCCGATGATCTGGCAGCGACCTTTGGTGAGGGTGTGGCGCTTAAGCGCATCACTGTGCAGCTTACCGATGACCCAGTGACGACCGGGATTGAGGAGCGGTTGGGATGGTTAGAGCAGGTGGGCCGCGCCCGTGGGACACTGATCCCGAACCCGCCACAACTATTAAAGGATGCACGTTCGATCGACCTAGTAGGTCCAAGTGCATTCAGTACTGAGATATTCAGATGAGCCGTGATGTTTCTCTCTCTTCTTGCTCTAGATTCATACAATCGGGATTATGATAGAGCCTATTCTTGGATGGCAACGTCGTCGGAAATGCCTCGATAAAAACGCGGCAAAGTCTTGGCATTTCCGAGGACGACTTTGGCGAATGGCAAGCCGCAGGCTTCTACGCCATCGCTTATGAGCTGCCGGACGAAGTGGTCATCTCCTATCGCGGCACGAGCTTCAATCAGAGGTTCAGCGCAGCCACTTTGCAGGACGCCGCCACAGGCTGGATCGTGGGCGCGGGCTTTTCCGCCTGCTTTGGAGCAGCGATTGAGGGACATACTTCACCCCCATCGTCATCCCGGACTTGATCCGGGATCCCGCTTCTTGACTCCCGCACGGCGTCAAAGGCAGCTGGACCCCGTTCTGCTTGAGGACAATGAGGCGCATAAGCTTCCGCCAGCCTCGCCGTCATCCCAGCGCAGGCTGGGATCTCAAGCGGCCAGCGCCGGTGTTCGCGGCCAGAGACCCTAGCCTGCGCTGGGGTGACGGGAGGTGCGCCGGGGTGACTAGGTGGGGGCGAAATGGCTCTGCGATTTTCCTACATCTGCGAAAACGCGCATAGCCTTCAACCATGCCGAACAACCACCCTCACACCGCGCCGATTGATCGCTTCACTCGATCAAAACGCCCCAGTGTGATCGATTTGATTTCGAACCCTGTACAGTGTGTCAGGTGTGTCAAGCGTTCTCCACGCGCGATGAACCGAGGTTGCGCCAGTTCCCCCGCACAATCACCACACAGCCTTGCCCGAAGCGCTGCAAGCGCCTAATCCGCCCGCGGTTCTCAACCAATCAGCAGAAAGCAGTGCATGGCAAACGTGACCGTAATCGGCGCCCAATGGGGCGATGAGGGCAAGGGCAAGATCGTCGACTGGCTGGCTAGCCGCGCCGATGCCGTGGTCCGCTTTCAGGGCGGGCACAATGCCGGTCACACGCTGGTGATTGATGGCAATGTGTTCAAACTGTCGCTGCTGCCGTCGGGGATCGTTTCGGGCACGCTGAGCATAATCGGCAATGGCGTGGTGCTGGACCCGTGGGCCTTGCGCGACGAGATCGCCAAGCTTGAGGGGCAGGGCGTCACCATCAATGCGGACAATTTCGCGATTGCCGACAATTGCGCGCTGATCCTGCCGGTGCACCGCGATCTGGACGGATTGCGTGAAACCGCGGCGGGCAAGGGCAAGATCGGGACGACCGGGCGCGGCATCGGCCCCGCTTATGAGGACAAGGTCGGCAGGCGCGCGATCCGCGTGTGCGATCTGGCGCATCTCGATGATCTCGATCCGCAACTGGACCGCCTTTGCGCGCATCACGACGCGCTGCGTGCAGGCTTTGACCAGCCGCCCGTGGATCGCGAGGCATTGCTGGCTGAGCTGCGCGATGTGGCCGATTTCGTGCTGCGCTTTGCCCAGCCGGTGTGGAAACGCCTCAAGAAGGTGCGCAAAGCGGGCGCGAAGATCCTGTTTGAAGGGGCACAGGGCGTGCTGCTGGATGTGGATCACGGCACCTATCCCTTTGTCACCAGCTCCAACACGGTGAGCGGCACGGCGGCCAGCGGCAGCGGTCTGGGGCCGAACGCGACCGGCTTTGTTCTGGGTATTGTGAAGGCCTACACCACGCGCGTCGGCTCTGGTCCGTTCCCGACCGAGCTGGACGATGATGTGGGCCAGCGCCTGGGTGAGCGCGGGCATGAATTCGGCACCGTAACCGGGCGTCAGCGGCGCGTTGGGTGGTTTGATGCGGTACTGGTGCGGCAAACATGCTCGGTGTCGGGCGTGACGGGAATTGCGCTGACCAAGATTGACGTGCTCGACGGGCTGGAGACGGTGAAAATCTGCACCGGATACCGACTTAAGGGCAAGGTGTACGACTACCTGCCCAGCCATGCTGCCGAACAGGCGGCGGTTGAGCCGATCTATGAAGAGATGGAAGGCTGGAGCCAGAGCACCGCAGGCGCGCGCTCCTATGCCGATCTGCCCGCCACTGCGATCAAGTATATTCAGCGAGTGCAGGAATTGATCGAATGCCCCGTGGCGCTGGTCTCCACCAGTCCAGAGCGCGACGATACGATCCTGATGCGCGATCCGTTCGAGGATTAAGCGCCCTGATTGTCGCAATGGCAACGCGGTGAACAAGTCCTTTCGCGGGACATGCGGCACAGCTCCGATTGGCAAGCCGGGCGGGGAAGGGTATCTGTGTTTCAGTCATGCGTTTCCTGGTAGCCTCCCTCTCTGCCTTCGCTGTCCTGCTGCTTGGCAGTTGTGCAGCGCCGCGCGGTGAGGGAGGTGACGCCCGGCAAGTGGCGACGGGCGGGTACGAAGCTGCGCCGGGCACATTGCCGCCGCGCTATGCCAGCCGCGAGTTTCCGCGCGGGAGAATGCCGGTTGCCGACTTTGTGCTGGTCGACAAATCGGAGCGGCTGTTGATCGCGTATAGCAACGGCAAACCGATCCGCGCCTATCGCAGCCTGCGCTTTGGCGATGAACCGTCGGGGCACAAACGCTTTGAGGGGGACGAACGCACACCGGAGGGGCGCTACACAATCGACTGGCGCAACCCGCAAAGCGCCTATCATCTGAGCCTGCGCATCTCCTATCCCAACGCGCGCGACCGCGCCTTTGCCGCGCAATACGGGCGCAGCGCCGGGGGCGACATCTTCATCCACGGTCAGCCCACCGGATACAGCGGCCCACCCATCGGCCGGGACTGGACCGACGGGTGCATCGCGCTGACCAATGAGGAGATCGAGGAGCTGTGGCAGATCGTGCCCGATGGCACTCCGATCGAAATCCGGCCCTAGTCATCGCGGGTGTTGGAGGTGTTGGAAAGCTCCTCACGCAGCAACGCCACTTCGATCTGCACCCGCTTAACCTCGCGCAGGATGGTGATCATGTTCATGCGCGCAAACATCCATTCCTTGGCAAAGCCCAGGATCACAAGCAGCGCCACGCCCGAGATCGCCCACAGCGCATGGACGATGGGATGATGCGCCGAATTCGCAAGCTGCCACATCACGAACAGGAACAGAAAACCCATCACGACAGTAAAGCCAAAAATCAGCTTGGCCCAGCCGCCCAGCGGGCCTTTCCAAGTGTCGCCAATCTGCCGGAACAGGCCCCGGTCTTCTTCAAGGCTGTCGAGAAACGCGCGGTCATCCGCGCTCAGGGCCTGGGTGATGCGATCGTCGGTCTCAGTCATCGTACGTCTCCTTCTGGATCATCGGTCAGGGGGTATCGTTCAGGGCCGCTTTCAGCTTGCGGCGGGCGTGGAACAGGCGGCTTTTGGCGGTGCCTGCGGGAATGGATTGGACCTCGGCGATTTCGCTGAGCGTGAAGCCTTCGACAAAGTGCAGATGCGCAGCGAGCCTTTGATCGGGCGGCAGCGCGGCAAAGGCCTGTTGCAGCGCGCTTTGATCTCCTTGGCGCGGGCGCTCGCTGGGTTCTGCCGCGTAGCCTTCGCCGGAAGTGCTGGCCGTCTGGCGCTCGCGCTGGCGGGTGGTTATGATGCGGCGCAAATGATCGGCACCCTTGCGATGCAGCACGCCAAAGGCATAGGCGCGGAACCGGCGTGGATCGCGCAGGCGGCCAATGCCCTTCCAGATCGCCAGCCAGCAATCCTGCGTGAGATCGCGCGCCGCATCCGCACTGCCGGTGTACCGCAAAGCGGTGCGTCCCAGCCGCGCGTTCCAGCGCTGATGCAATCGCTCAAACGCGCGGCTGTCCCCGGTCTGCGCCATGATGACAAGCAGCTCGTCAAACACCGCTTCGGATGCTTGAGCGGGAGAGGAAGGGGTGGGACGGGCCATTGCTCTGGTAGTCGTGACAAAGGCGCAAAAGGTTCAAAGCACCACCATTATTGGCGAAATAAACGCTCGATTCTTGACTTATACATGGTTTGTTCTACCCCTGTTCCATCAGGTATGGAGACGATTCGATGGGAAAAGCAAGCGCTAGGGCAAGCACCAACACCGGCGATTTCTCTTATGAGACGGCGTGTGACGCGGCTGGGTTGCCAGCGCGGGTCGCCATTTTCGCTGATAATGCACGGATCAGAAACCAGATCGCAGAGGATCTGGAAGGCGCGGGTTTTCGTTCTGTTCAGGGCGGGGACCTGTCGGTTCTGCTCGATGGACCTATCACGATGCTGGGCGATCTTGTGATGATCGAATGTGCCCCCCCATATGATGACGGATTGGATGCGCGCACGCTGGCGGCGCTGACGCGGCTTGATATGCGCGTGGCAAGTGCGGGCGCGCAGATGATCGTGTCCACATCGATGGAGGCGCTGGATGATGTGTTTGGTGCGATTGACCAGTCGGG
>JBARXS010000012.1:0-26963 GCA_049647465.1 Erythrobacter sp. | reverse complement strand
TCAAAGCCGGTTCGGGCCGCGCGTTTTTGCAGTTTCTGCGCGCGCATCAAGGCTGGCAGAGCAAGGGCGACGCCGTCCATCGCCGAGGTCTGGCCTTTGCCGGAGCGCTCAACCTCCTTCAGGTTCTCCCAGCGCGTTTCTCCCATCGTGCCGGTTTCTGCGCCGAAGATGTGCGGGTGGCGGGCCTCCATCTTGTCGGAGATTGACCGGGCAACATCCTCAAATTCAAAGTTTCCGGCTTCTTGAGCCATGCGCGCATGAAACACGACCTGTAAGAGAAGGTCGCCAAGCTCATCGCGTAGATCATCCATATCGCTGCGTTCGATCGCATCGGCGACTTCGTAGGCTTCCTCAATGGTGTACGGCGCGATGCTGCTGAAGTCCTGGGCGAGATCCCAGTCACAACCGCCATCAGGATTGCGCAATTGCGCCATAATCGCGAGCAAACGGGCGATTTGGGATTGATGGGTGGCTTGGCTCATGGTGTCTCCATCGCACTCGGCTTAAGATGGATAATCTATATTATGTTAAATATGACATAGCGGGTGGCTGTGTCCATTGTGTCCAGTCCCCAAATTAAATGCATGATCGGAAGATACTTCTCCACACCGCTCTCCTGGACACCGTGCTCGGCTGCCATTCGTGGACTGTATTGGACGCTCGCGAGGAAATCGTCGAGTCAGTGCGGTATTGGTTTTGCCACCTCTAGCCAACTTATGTGTCACCCAGCACCGTCTCGGTGCCTGAAAATCTGTCTGACTAGAATTCGATCTGATCGGGTGGTGGATCGCCGGGCGCACGCTAAGTCATCGCGATGATTTCTCGACCCGCGAAATCCCTTCAAGCAGCCGGCCAAGTATGTCAGCACCGGTTATCACGCGTTTCTGGTTGGTCCAGAGAAGCACGACATCCCGATCAATGACATTGTCGCCCTTGTATTCCGGCAGCACCTCAAACTTTTGCAGCACATCGCCCAGCCTGACATCGGCATCGCGGATGATGATCGGGCGATGACAATGCTCTTGCGGATTGAACGTCTCAGGTTTGAGCAAGGCGGCGCGCAGATAGCCGTCGGTATCAATCGCAAGGCGCGGTTCGCCCGTTTTATCCGTGATGATCGCCCATTTCTTGCCAGAGCGCTGAATGTCTTTGAAGACCTGGCTGTCTCTATCGACCGCGTCGGTGGGAAACAGCGGCTGTTTGCCCTTAAAGTCCAGCGCCACGACACTCTCAGGGTTGATCGGCTCGCCTTCGTGGGAGGCCATAACGTCGCTGACAGAGAAGAAGTTGAGCGCGCCCAGCCCTTCGATGAAGCCCAAATCGGCCTCTTCTGCGTCCATATGCTTGCGGATGATTTCGCGGATGCCACGCTCACGGAAGTATTCAATCCCCTCCTTGCCGAGCCAGGCGTCCAGGATCATCGCGACCGGTTTGGCCACAGGATAAAGTATGATCTGGTAGACACCGAGTACCGGAGCGAGACGCGCACCGACCTTGAGGGCGTTGCGGGAGAAATACGCTTGCGGGAAAATCTCACCGAAAATGGTAATCGCGAAGGTCGAGAACGCGAATGCCGTTATCCCTGCCATCACCGAACTGGAAAGCAGAGTGAGCAGCACGTTGATACCGACATTGCTCCACAGGATTGTCGTGAGCAGGAAATTGGAGTCCTCACGCATTTTGAGGATGCGCTTTGCCGATGTGTTTCCCGTTCCCGCCTCGACCTCAAGCTTCAGCCGGCTCACGCTGAAATAGGCGAGATTGAGGCCCGAAAACATCGCCGATTGGCTGAGACAAAAAAGAATGCCGAGCCAGGTAAGGGCCTGGACGCCCAGATCGTTCATAGAAATTGCATCATGAGTGTCGCGATACCAAGAAACGCGAAGAACCCTGCAATGTCAGTCACAGTCGTCAGGATGATGGAAGAGGACGTCGCTGGGTCTTGGCCGAGCCGGGTCAGGATGACGGGTATCAGCGCGCCTGCGAATCCTGCGGCCACCATTGCCAGTACCATTGAGGACATGATCACAGCGACGAGTCCCAGAGATCCGCTCCAGAGGAAAACACCGATCCCGCATGTAGTCGCTACCCCAACCCCATTCAGGAACCCTGCGGTGACCTCTTTGCGCATGACCTTGGCCCATTGCCGGATGGTAATCTCGCGCAGCGCAAGACCGCGCATGGTCACGGCGAGCGCCTGAGCACCGGTATTGCCGGACTGTCCCGCCACGACCGGCAGGAGAACGGCCAAAGCGGTGACCTGAGCAATTGTATTCTCAAACACGCCCACAACCGCAGCAGCCATGAACGCAGTGACAAGGTTTACCTGAAGCCACGGCATCCGCTTGCGGACTGCAAAGAACGGACTGGAAAGCGCGCGTTCTTCCTTGCTCGCACCGACCATGGTTTGCAGGTCGGCGGTCGCGTCCTTGTGGACGGTCCGTGCGAGGGCATCATGCGTCACCGCACCCATCAGCATTCCATCCAGATCAAGCACTGGCAGATCGAGAACCTCGTGCTCTTCGAACATCCGGCTCACCTCACCGATTGAATCAATCGGGCGCACCGCTGCGGTGATGGGTTGTTGCAGCTGCCCCATTGTGACGTCTGGCGGCGCAAGAGCGAGTTCTTCGAGCATGACCTTGCCGGTCAAACGCTGCTCATCATTGACCACAAACAGGCTTCGTGCGGTTTGCATCCCACTTTCGCGCAGTTTTTCCAGAGTATCGACAGCCCTCGCCGAGCTTCGGTGGGTCAAAACATCTGTGTTCATGATGCGACCGGCTTTGTCGGCGGGGTAGGAAAGCAGGATGTCGAGATCGGCTCTAATCGCCGGGTCGAGCCGCGACAGCCGCTCTTCCACTTCGGAGGCAGGCATATGCCCAAGCAGCCGAACCGCCTGCGCTGGAGGGACCTCCGCCAGGAGATCATCCGCGGTCTTCTCTGGAAGCGCCCTCAAAATCTTCGCTGCTGTCTCAGGGAGTAGCCTGCGCCAGACCGGGGCGAGAATCTTGACCGGCTGCCGTTTCGCCGCATCAACGACTTCGGCGATATCGAGCTGTTCGATCCTGTTCGCTGCATCCAGCGGATAATCGACAAAGAAGCGCCGATTGAGCGCATCAGCGGCTTGCATGATATCACCGCTCATTCGCGCGATCCTTCCATTGTTGTCTTGGCTGGGCTCGCATCGGTCAGGAGTTGGCTCATTCCAACAAGGCTGGTGACGAACGCACCCGCAATCTCGCTCAGGATCGAGCCAGTGTCTTCGGGCTTTTCCGATTGCGACAGGCCTATCCCCTCGCGCAACGCCTTGCGCGTGATCGCGCCGATCAATTGCTTGCGGCGGTTCAGGACGGGAAGCTCGGAAAACTCATCCCACGAGACCAGCGTGGCAACGGCTTCGAGCCGGGCGCGCGATGAAACCGGCTCGATATCCGGATCAATGATGTCGATGATTCTTGTGCTGCTTGATGCAGAGAGCAAGGTGTTCGCCCTGGCAACACCACTCAGCTTTCGAGAAGCGTCGACGATATATATCAGATTGGTTTCAATCTCTGGCGCGCCCTTGAAGGCTGCAATCGCCAGGTCAATTGTTGCGTCCTGCGGCACCGTGATCAGAGCGGTTTGCATATGCGCGCCGACCGAATCTTCGGGAAATGCCAAGACTTCATCCAACTCGCGTCGTTTGGCCTCGGGCAAAAGGCCGAGCAACTCGGTGCGTTTTGCCTTTTCGAGCAATCGAAGCGTCGCTGCTGCGGATACCTGCTCCATCTCCCGGATCGCGGCAGCGGCGCTCACGGGTTCCATCAGCCTCATGATGTCCGCAGAGGTCCACTGGCCCATATGCCCCAGTGCAAGGACCACATAACGTGAGGGGATCGTGTCCAAAAATCCAGCTGCATCACCCGCTGGCATCTCTGCAAGGGTCTGCGCTGCCGAATACGGTCGCGTTTCGAGAAAGGAGAGCGAAAGAGGGGAAGCCTTAGCCATTATTGTCTGCCCCCTCGCTCTTGGGCGACAGGATGAAAATGTCGCGTTCTTCAGCCATTCTGCCGGGCACCAACGCCCGCCCTTCTGCCGTTTCAATAGCGATCTGGGTTGATGTAACTTCGAGCACCTCTCCCTCGATATTACCGATGCGAAGCGTCAGACCCGGGCGAAGTTTCCGCCGCGCCGTGCGGGCGCCGATCAAATTGCTGACATGGTCCCGCGCGCCCAGGCCGAATGCGATCGAAAAGCCGATCAGGATACCACCCGCGCTAACGACGAACAGCGCGGTAAGCAGCGTCACGTTGACGCCGATCTGGTCGAGGCCAATTATGAGACCAGTCACAAAGATGATGGCTTGGGCCAGTCGCCCCATCATCGCACTCTGGGTAGACCGCGCATTGCGAGCAGACGCTGCGACCTGTTCTCCCGCGACAACGCTCACAAGATACCCGATAACAATGATCGCAATGCCTATCAGCAGGTTCGGCAACCATCCGGCGATTTGGTCCAGCCATCCAGATAGCGCGGGCAATTCGGCGACGCGCGCTGCGATTGCAGTGGCAAGAAGGATGACGACCCAGAACACGATTTCACTCAGAACCGACGCCACAACGGGAGTAAGCTGCGCCTTCCCCGACCCTGAGCGATCCGTCAGCCTGGTGATAAGCCGGTTGGTGCCAAGAAGTGCCTTTCGGGAAGCCGCTCGCATTATTCGCGCGGCAAGCCAGCCGACGACGAGCACGATCAGCGCCAGTCCGATTGCTGGAAGATAATTGATGGTCGCCGAGATTGCGGCCTGGGTCGATTGTTCGATTGAAGTCAGTGTCGGCTCAACCGCATTCATTGCAATTCCTTTCACAATGTCGGAACAGTCTTAAATGCCCGCCATCAAGAGCTTTGGGCACTTTCGCAGAACCCATGATTGTGGAGTGTACACACAAAAGTTTGTTGTGCCATGGGGCAAACTTATTTAGCTGAGGGCATATGTTACTGGAGAAATCCGAGATCGAAGCAGTCGCATCGCGCCTTGGCGGCATGTTCGATGAGGAGTTCGGGGGTAAGCGACGGGGGCGTTATCGAATTTCGGAAAAGTTCATGCGCCATCTTGTTGGGCGAAAACGTCTTTATCCGGAAACGATCCGACAGTTGCAGCAGGCCGTATTCGAACGAGGCTTCGTTCTTATTGATATGGATGGCTTTTTCGTGGTGATCGGTGCCAAGACGCTCGCGTCATATCGCCGGGTCGGTCCTGCTATCGTGGGCTACACGCCTGATAATACAAGCGCTGCAGATCGCAGCGATACCGAGTCTGACGAATAGAACACGCTTTAAGGATTGCACGTTTCCCTATGACCCCACAGATACCCGCCATTGGCTGGCGAGAGCTCGTCGATTTGCCCGAACTGGGCTTGTCAGGGATACCGGCAAAGATCGACACAGGCGCTCGCACCTCGTCATTGCACGCTCACGTTCTTGAAGAGTTTGAGCGGGATGGCGAGAGCTTTGTCCGTTTCGCGGTCGATTGGGACGATGTGCGACATGAATGCGCAGCAATCCATGTGGACATGCGCGGGATCACCAGTTCCAATGGCGACACACAGCGTCGCTATGTAATCAAAACGCCGCTGAGGATCGGTGGAAACGAAGTGCGTGCAGAAATCAGCCTCGCGGACAGGTCGGACATGAAGTTTCCGATGCTGATCGGTCGCTCGTCACTACGCCATCGGTTTGTGGTTGATAGCGGCCAATCATGGCTTCAGACACCGTCAAAGAAGACACTCAAAGCGCCCCAAGTCCAAGCCGGAGATACTCAATGAAAATCGCAATGCTCGCACGCAATCCCCACCTGTATTCGCATGTAAGGCTGAAGGAAGCCGCAGAGAAGCGCGGGCATGAGCTTGATATTCTCAACACCACGCGTTGCACAGTGAACATTGCCAGTCATCGCCCAACGGTGATGTACAAGGGCGAAACACTGAGCGGCTATGATGCAGTAATCCCACGCATCGGTGCATCCATCACCGCCTATGGCCTCGCGGTTCTGCGCCAATTTGAAATGGGAGGCGTATGGCCCCTAAATGAAAGCGTCGCGATTGGCCGCAGCCGAGACAAGCTGCGCTCAACCCAAATCATGGCGAAATACGGGCTTGGCCTGCCGCTTACCGCCTACGCAAACGATCCGAAGCAGGCCGAGGCGATTATCAAGGCGGTCAATGGCCCCCCCGTGGTAATCAAACTGCTCGAAGGTACCCAGGGCATCGGCGTGGTGCTGGCCGAGACACTCAAGGGCGGAGCGTCGATTATCGAGGCGTTTCGCGGCGCCAATATTGCCATCATGGTGCAGGAATTCATCAAGGAGGCTGGCGGTTCGGATATTCGCTGCCTCGTGGTTGGAGGCAAGGTTGTCGCGGCCATGAAACGGCAGGGTGCGGAGGGAGAGTTCCGAAGCAACCTTCATCGTGGGGGCAGCGCTCAACTGATCAAGATCACGCCAGAAGAACGCTCCACCGCCGTGCGCGCTGCAAAGGTCATGGGCCTGAATGTTTGCGGTGTTGATCTGCTGCGTTCCAATCACGGCCCAGTGATCATGGAGGTAAATTCCTCGCCTGGTCTTGAAGGAATCGAAAACGCAACGGGGAAGGACATCGCCGGGCAGATTATCGGGTTTATCGAAGAGAAGGCAAAGGCCGGAAATACGAAAACCAAGGGTAAAGGCTGACGTGGCTGCTGCACCGCGAAGTGGAGCAAGAGAGGGCACATTCGCCATCGGCGATCAGGCAGTCGCGGTTGGGAGCATGGCGACAGTCCAGCTTCCAATCAGCAGACTTTCAACCCACACAGAAATCAATCTTCCGGTGCGCGTGTTGCACGGCAAAAGGCCGGGTCCGACACTTTTTGTAAGTGCGGGCGTGCACGGTGACGAGATTATCGGCGTAGAAATCATTCGCAGGTTGCTTGGGAAAGTTCGGCCCAGTGCGCTGGCAGGCACGCTTATCTGCATTCCTGTCGTAAATGTGTTCGGTTTCATCCAGCATCAGCGATATTTGCCGGATCGGCGCGATCTGAACCGATCCTTTCCGGGCGCGGCCTCGGGATCGCTTGCATCGCAGCTGGCGTATGTCTTCAACAAGGAGATCATCGAGCGCAGCGATTACGGGATCGACATCCACTCAGCGGCAATCCACCGCACCAATTTGCCGCAAATCCGGATCAGCGATGGCAGGCCAAAAGCAGAGGAATTGGCCCTCGCCTTCGCGCCACCAGCGATTATCACATCTCCTCTTCGACCTGGCTCGCTGAGATCCACGGCAATGGACGCTGGAACCGATGTGCTGCTCTTCGAAGCGGGCGAAGGACTGCGGTTTGATGAATTTGCCATCCGGGTTGGCGTGAAGGGTGTCTTGCGCGTCATGTCGCACCTCGGAATGCGCACCCGAAGCTCTTCACTGAATTCCAAAGCGGCTCCCGTTCGCTCCAGCAAAAGCAGCTGGGCAAGAGCACCCGAAGGCGGCATCTTCAGAGCACAAAAGAAAATCGGTGATCTGGTTTTCACAGATGACGTACTGGGCGTCGTCTCCGATCCGTTTGGCGACGTCGATATCCCGGTAAGGGCACAGCGTGATGGCGTAATCATAGGCGCCGCAAAACTGCCCATCGTGAATATGGGAGATGCGCTGATGCATGTGGCAGAAGTGCGAACGGTTGAAACGGCAGAAGAGCGTCTCAATCAGTTCGAAGTGGACGCCTTTTCCGATCCGATGCTCGATGAGGACGAGGTCATCTGATCGACCGATGCTGAGGTAATAGTCGCCGATAAATGCGCGCGAAGGTGAAATGAGCAGGTACATCAGCCATCTGATTTAGATCGAATGTCTAACCGGTTGCATTGATATCGTTAAACTAGATCACTTGGCTGAAGCGGTCCAGCTGACGCCAATCGCGACACTCACAATTCCAGCCCCAACAACCGGACCAGCAGAAGCCCGCCAAGGAAGATCGCGGCCCAGACAAGCATCAATTGCAGGGTCTTACCCCAACTCAGCTGAAAGGATGCGAAAGCCGATCCTGCCAGGATGAGCCAGCCGAGCAACGCGACAATAGAAATGATCCCGGTCATATCAGTCATGCGACTACCTCCAGCCCGTCGTAACCCACTATAACATTATCAGGAACCTCGTTGCACAAGGTGCGATAATCCATACTCTTGTCGAGGTGGCTCAACACAAGCTTCTTGGCACCCGAACGCTCAGCCAGCTCAATCGCGAGACCAAGATGCGCATGGGTCGGATGCGGTTCGCGGCGCAGGCAATCACTCACCAACACATCCACATCCTCGCACAGATCAATCATGTCATCGGAAATAGCACTGAAATCAGTCGTATAGGCAATGGATTTGCCATCTGCATCGAAGCGATAACCCGTCGTCTCTCCACTGCCATGCGCCATCTGGCACCATTCAACGCCAAACCCGGCGACCATTCGCAAGCGGTCCAGCGTGTCCAGCGTTACGATCGTCGAATAGCCTTCTTGCCCGGCAAAAACATAGCCAAAGCGTTGGCGCAGACGGCGCACGGTTTCGGTATGCGCATAGCCTGGGATCGGCCCGCTGCGGCCGTACCGCAGCGCTCTGAGATCGTCGATGCCGTGGCAATGATCGGCATGGTCATGAGTCCAGAAAACGCCATCAAGCCGGTTCACCCGCGCGGCCAGCAATTGCGCGCGGCAATCGGATGATGTGTCGACCAACAGCCGCGCTCCATCGTCGCTTTCCAGCAGCACTGATACACGGCTCCGGCGGTTGCGCGGCTCATCTGGGTCGCAGGCGCCCCAATCGCCGGTGCCGTTGCCGCCCCCTACCCTTGGCACCCCTGTTGATGTGCCCGACCCGAGCAGAATGACTTTCACAAATCAGTCCTTACCACCCAAACATTACAGCATGGCCCGCGTGAACAGGTTCGCGAAATTCGCCGTGGTCTGCTCAGCCAGACGCTCTGGCTCGACACCGCGCAGCTGCGCGACAAAGCGGGCCGTATCAGCAACAAAAGCGGGCTCACACGGGCGACCGCGATGCGGAACCGGCGACAGGAAGGGGCTGTCCGTTTCAACCATAATGCGGTCATCGGGCAGCTTGGATGCGGTTGCCTGAAGCGCCTTGGCATTCTTGAACGTCACAATGCCCGAGATTGAGATGGTCAGGCCCAGCTCAAGCACCTTTGCGCCAAATTCGTCGGACGCCGTAAAGCAATGAATAAGCGCAGGGAACGCGCCCTTCCCCATCTCTTCAGCGAGTATTTGATAGGTGTCATCCTCGGCATCGCGCGTGTGGATGATCAGCGGCAATCCCGTTTCGCGCGCGACATCGATATGCATCCGGAACAGCCGTTTTTGTGTCTCACGGTCGGAATGTTCGTAATAATAGTCGAGCCCGCTTTCCCCGATGCCGATGACGCGCGCATTCTCTGTCGCGGCGAGCAAGACACCACGTCCCAGATCTGCGTGTTGATCGGCTTCGTGGGGGTGGATGCCGACGCTGGCGAAAACGTCAATCTCACGGGTGGCCGTCCCGATCACCTGATCCCACTCGCTCAGCTTTGTCGAGATATTGAGGAACGCGCCTACCCCTGCTGCGCGCGCGCGTGACAAGGCGCCGACCTGATCCTCGACCAGCCCCTTATATTCGAGGTGGCAGTGACTATCGACCAGCATCAGCTGGCGCCCTCATCACTCTCGGGCAAGTCAAGCCGGGGAAAGACCGGCGTGGGCTTGGCGACTGTGAAGCCGCTTTCGATCAGTCGGACGTACCACTCGTCATCGCCAAGCGCAGCAAAGTCACGTTCGCCTGCCGGAACGCCCAGTTGATCGAGCAGGATAGCGGACTTTTCCGGCACGACCGGCTGAATCGCAATCGCCAGATCGCGGAGCGCCACAAACAGCGTTTGAAGCACGACCTTCATGCGGTCAGGATCGGTTTTGCGAAGCGTCCACGGGGCCTGCTCGTCAACATATTGATTGCAAGCGTAAACGGCGCGTATCCATGCCTCGATCCCGGTCGAGAAATTGAGGACATCAAACTCACGCGGAAGCTCTACTCTGCACGCATCACTCACAAGACCTTGAAGGTCTTGATCGACTTCGAGCATGTCAAAACGCTCCAACACGCCGTCCATATTCTTGGCGATCATCGAAAGCGTGCGCTGGGCCAGATTGCCGAAACTGTTGGCAAGCTCGGCATTGGTGCGGTTCACAATGGCCTCAGGCGAATAGCTGCCATCCTGTCCGAAGGCGACTTCGCGCATCAGGAAGTATCGCAGCGTCTCGACACCATAGGTCTCAGCCAGATCCAGCGGATCGACGACATTGCCCGCGCTCTTGCTCATCTTTTCGCCGCCGCGCGCCAGCAGGAAGCCGTGGCCGAACACCTTACTGGGAAGCGGCAATTTAGCGCTCATCAGGAATGCCGGCCAATAGATCGTGTGAAAGCGGACAATATCCTTCCCGATCAGGTGCAGATCGGCAGGCCAGAAATCGCGCATATCCTCACTGTCATCGGGAAAGCCGAGACCCGTGAGATAATTGGTGAGCGCATCGACCCAGACATACATCACATGGTTGTCAGAGCCGGGCACTTTCACGCCCCAATCAAAGCTGGTGCGGCTGACCGAAAGATCGCGCAGGCCCTGCTCAACGAAAGCAATCATCTCGTTGCGGCGGCTCTCCGGTTCAAGAAAGCCCGGCGTTTTCAGAAGCTCAAGCAGCGGCTCCTGATATTTGGACAAACGGAAGAACCAGCTTTCCTCAACTGTCCATTCAACCGGAGTGTTTTGTGGAGAGAGCTTCGCCCCACCCTCCTGTTCAACAAGCTCGCTCTCGTCATAATAGGCTTCATCGCGGACCGAATACCAGCCCTCATAGCGGTCCAGATACAGATCGCCCGCATCCGCCATACGCTGCCAGATCGCCTGGCTCGCGCGGTGGTGATCGTCTTCGACAGTGCGGATGAAGCGGTCATACTGGACATTCAGTGCATCGCACATAGCCTGAAAATAGCCTGACATTTCGTCGGCGAGATCGCGAGCGGTGCGCCCCTGCTCTTCGGCCTTGCGCGCCATTTTCAGCCCGTGCTCGTCCGTCCCCGTCTGGAAACGTACGCGGCGACCGCGTAAGCGTTGAAAGCGCGCGATCACATCTGCCGCAATAGCCTCATAAGCGTGCCCGATATGCGGGCGCCCATTGGGGTAACTGATCGCGGTCGTGATGTAGAACGGGTTGTTTTCGGGCTCAGCCATGGGCAGGCTCGCTAGCCGCGCTGGCAGAGACAAGCAAGGTGCCGATCTCAAGGCAGAGCAAACCCGTATCGAAATTGGCGGTCGGGGCCTCGGCGGTGAGCCTTACCAACTGATCGTGCGCATCGATCAAAGCGATGCGCTTTGCATTTGAATCCACCGTGCGCGCACGGTCAGCGGTGATGCCCTGCGCCAGTTCAAGCACAGCCTGCATACGGGCGCGATCGGCACGCGGCCCGATGAGGCGGGATAATTCCGCGCGGGCGACAAAACCCGGATCACCAGCAGTCAGCAAGCCATCAATGATGCGCGCGATCGGCCCGAGATCCTGCTCCACAAAGCGAACTGCGGAGCCAAACGAACCGCCAGCGGCATGAAGCGCTGCCGTGTCCGGGGCAAAGCCTTCGTCTGCGAGCATTTGCGATAGATCCTGCGCGCGCAGCAGCGGGAACCTGAGGATGCGACAGCGTGAACGGATCGTGGGCAAAAGGCGCGAGGGGCGATGCGCCACCAGCAGGAAAAACGTGCCAGCAGGCGGTTCTTCGAGACTTTTGAGCAAGGCGTTTGCCGCGCTTTTGTTCATGTCTTCTGCTGGCAAGACTATGATCGCCCGCCTTGAACCAAGCGTTGGCCTGGTGTGCAGCCTCCGCTCCATCTCGCGAATCTGATCGATCTTGATGACGTTGGACAGGTCGAAAGCTTTCCCACTTTCACGCGCACTTTCGGCCTTCTTGTCTTTTGGGCCATAAGTAACCGTCAGAATATCGGGGTGATCGCTTTCGGGTTGCGGCACTCCGGGCTCGGTCACCAGTTCGCGCGCGGCCGCCATTGCAAATTCGCGTTTACCCAGCCCGCTTTTGCCCGCGAGAATCCAGCCATGATGCATCCGCTCGCCAGCCATAGCACTGCGCCATTCGCGCCATGGATCTTTGTGATTGGGCCAGTCGATCATGCCAGCTCGTCCTGGAACCTGCGCTCTAGCACCTTCATCACTCTCGCGTGGACATCTTCGGGCGAGCCATTGCCGTCAATGATCGCAAACCCTTCAGTGTCCGCCTGTGCGAGTGAGCGAAAAGCGGATGCTACCTCTGCGTGGTATTCGGCTCCGCGCCCCCCGATTGCATCGCTTGCACCGCCGTCGCGCTGGGCCAGACGCTGTTCCATGCGATCTGCGCCGACTTCGATCAGGATCGTCACATCGGGTCGCAATCCGGCGCTGCCAAACTGGTGGAGTGACAGGATCGCGTCATCGCCAATCCCCCCTGCCCCGCCCTGATAGGCCCGGCTTGAATCGACAAAGCGGTCGCATATGACCCAAGACCCACTTGCGAGCGCGGGATTGATCCTTTGCGCGACATGGTCGGCGCGGGCCGCCGCAAACAGGAGCGCTTCGGCTTGTGGGCTCCACCCCGCTGCGTCAGGAGGATCAAGCAGCAATACCCGGATTGCCTCAGCCCCAGCCGTGCCGCCCGGTTCGCGTGTTGTGTCCACATCAAGACCGCGCGTTTCAAGGGCGCTGGCGAGCATGCGGGCCTGCGTGGACTTGCCAGCCCCTTCACCGCCCTCAAACGCAATGAAGCGTCCGCGTTTGGCGTTATCGGTGCCGGACAATTCGATCATCCAAACCACCCCGTGAAGGCGTTGGCGATACGATCCATCAACCCCGCTTTCGGTACGGCCGTTCCGGCCAACAAAGGGACACGTGCGGGCTCCATATCGGGCACCTGAATTTCCAACACTCCCACCTTTTCACCTGCGGCAATTGGGGCGCGCAATGGGCCATCATAGGTGATCGCGATCCGTATGTCCCCCGCTTTGCCCTTGGGCACATTCACCGCGACCGCGCGATCCGTGACCAGATCGACGCCGCTGGCCGAACCGTTCTGCACCCGCGCTCTGCCAACGCTCATGCCTTTGGCGAACAGGCGCTGGCGATCAAAAGCGGTGAAGCCCCACTCCATCAGGCTGCGCGCCGATCGTGCCCGTGTGGCATTGCGGTATGCGCCTGCCACGACCATGACCAACCGCTGATTGCCGCGTTTGGCGGTGCCGAGATATCCAAACCCTGCTTCGTTGGTATAGCCCGTCTTGATCCCGTCAGCCCCTTCGATGCGTCCGATCAGGGGATCGCGGTTGGGTTGTGCAATCGGGCCATAGCGGAAACCCGGCAGGCCTATGAATTCCTTGTATTTCTTGGGATGGTCCCGGATGATTGCTCCTGCCAGAGTAACCAGATCCGTCGCCGTGGTGAACGTCTGGCCCCCGTCAGGCCAGCCATTGGGCGTTGCAAAGTGGCTCTGCTCCATCCCGATGGACCGGGCCGTAGCGCTCATCTGAGCGGTCCAGGCAGCGACGGACCCTGCGCCTTTTTCGGCTACGACGATTGAGGCGTCATTCGCCGACACCGTGGCGATGCCTTTGAGCAGATCGGACAGTTGCACTCTGTCTTCGGCCTGCAGAAACATGGATGATCCCTTGCCCGACCACTCGCCGGCCACTTGCGGAGTGACCACCACGGGCTGGCGCAGATCCAGGCGCCCTGCCTCGATCATCTCGAACGCGAGATAGAGCGTCATGACCTTCGTAATTGACGCCGGGACAAAGCGCCGATCAGCGTTGCGCGCGAACAGCACCTGACCGCTTGTCACATCGACGAGCAAGGCGATGGGTACATCATCCTCGGTCGGAATAGCAGCGGTCTGGGCGAGCGCGGGTGTTCCAAGAGCCAACGCTACAACGGCGCAAGCGTAAAGGACATAAGCCCGCCCGCCTGCGATCCCCTGTAATGTTCGTCTGCCGCCTTCCATATCTGGGCCTATAGGCCGCACGCACGCCCAAGGCGAGATAAGGACAGCGCTTAGTTCACGATTTCGTCAGCCAGCAGTCCCACGCTCATCGCGTAATAGTTCGAGCAATTGTATTCGAGGATTACGCGATAATTCCCGGTCAGCAGCCATGCGGGTGTCCCCGGACCATCAGGCTGGAACAGCGAGACGAGCGTGTCATCAGCCAGCATCTTGCGCGGTTGCACGCCCAGTTCGCGCCATTCACGCACCGTTTTCCACTGGCTGTGACGTTCATGCACACGCGGGCACACGCGGGCCGACAGTTTCGTCTTGTAAGCATCCACATCGAACCCGGATGGTACAATTGCCCGCACACCCCAGGGCTGTCCGCTGCGCCAGCCCGCATCCTTGAAATAGTTGGCAATGGATCGGAACGTGTCCGCGCGGTTGGTGAAGATGTCAGCGCGACCGTCACCGTCGCCGTCGCTGGCAAGCCGCAGATAGACCGAAGGCAGGAACTGTGGATTGCCAAAAGCACCAGCATAGCTGCCAACCAGTTGCTGACGCAAAAAGCCCTTATCGGCCACCTTCATCAGGGCGACCCATTCCGACGCGAACAGCTCGCGCCGGCGACCTTCCCAAGCAAGCGTTGCGAGGCTGCGCGAAAGATCGAAGCTGCCCCGGATGCGGCCATAGCTCGTTTCATGGCCAAAGATCGCGATGATGATTTCGCCGGGCACACCCGTCTCGCGTTCGACGCGCGCCAGATCATTGCGATGGGCGTTGTAAACGCTTTGGCCGCCGGCAATGCGGACGCTGTTGACGTGTTTGGCAATGTAGGGCGCCAGATCGGGATATCCACGGCGCGTCGGACTGCCCGGCTGTCCCTGATCCAGCCGAATCACTGTTGCATTGGGTGTAAGGCCAACTGTCATGCGCTCAATCGTACTTTGGCTTACGCCTTCGCCTCGCGCGCGGGCCTTGAGCAGCTCCATATAAGCGTCAAATGCGATCCCGTCGCGCGCCTGAACCTGCGCGATGGCGGTTTGGGGGACCAGTGAAACGAGGAGCAACGCCAACGCGCCGAACAGGGGGAAATTACGCATGGGCATTGTCTCTCATATTTGAATGCATTGGCCAATATCTCAAATCGGTAAGACTTTGGCTTGAGTGCGTCCGGTTGCCCCGCTATCGGGGTCGCCAGCGCGGACAGTTGGCAGAGTGGTCGAATGCACTGGTCTTGAAAACCAGCAAGGGTGCAAGCCCTTCCAGGGTTCGAATCCCTGACTGTCCGCCAGATAATCCAACCCTCAGAAGTGCACCGCGCGGTCATAGGCATCCAGCACGCTCTCATGCATCATTTCTGACAGGGTGGGATGCGGGAAGACCGTCTGCATCAACTCTTCCTCGGTGGTTTCGAGCACTTTGCCCACGGTGTATCCCTGGATCAGCTCGGTCACTTCCGCGCCCACCATATGCGCGCCCAGCAGCTCGCCGGTTGCCTCGTCAAACACGGTCTTGATGAAGCCTTCCGCCTCGCCCAGCGCGATGGCCTTGCCATTGCCGATAAAAGGGAAGTTGCCGACTTTGACTGAATAGCCCGCCTCTTTCGCCTTGGCTTCGGTCAGGCCGACACTGGCGATTTGCGGGTGGCAATAGGTGCACCCTGGAATGGCGTTGCGGTCTATCGGGTGGGGATGAACCTCGGCGTTGCCGAGCTCTTGCGCGATAGCCTCGGCGCAGGTCACGCCTTCGTGGCTGGCCTTGTGCGCGAGCCAGGGGCCGGGGGTGCAATCGCCGATGGCCCAAAGGCCCTTCGATTTGGTCCGACCATATGGGTCAATCTGGATAAAGCCGCGATCCATGTCTGCCAGCGTCTCAATGCCGATATTCTCGGTGTTGGGCACAATTCCGATGGCGGAGATAACGTGGCTGAATTCGGTGGTGGAGGCGTTGCCCTTGGCATCCTTGATCGTGGCGCTGACACCCTTGGCACCGACTTTCAGGCCTTCAACCCCGGCTCCGGTCATCACCGTTATGCCCTGTTTGGTCAGGGACTTTTCGAGGAAGCTGGAGACGTCTTCATCCTCAACCGGAACGATCCGGTCGAGCATTTCGACCACGGTCACATCGACGCCCATATCGTTGTAGAAGCTGGCAAATTCGATGCCGATTGCGCCGGAGCCGATCACCAGCAGCTTGCCTGGCATTTCGGGCGGCACCATCGCATGGCGATAGGTCCACACGCGCTTTCCATCGGCAGGCGCAAACGGCAGATCGCGTGCGCGCGCACCGGTGGCAACGATCACATGCTTGGCGCTGAGTTTCTCTTCACCCTTGTCGCCCTTCACCGTCAGCGAAGTCGGCCCTGTCAGCGTGCCCTCCCCCATATGCACCGTGATCTTGTTCTTCTTCATCAGGTGCCCGACACCCTGGTTCAGCTGTTTCGCAACGCCGCGACTGCGCTTCACAATGGCATCCAGATCCGCCTCAATCGTGCCTGCGACCTTGAGGCCATAGCTCGCGGCATTGTCCATATAATGCTTGATCTCGGCAGAGCGCAGCATCGCCTTTGTCGGGATACAGCCCCAGTTGAGGCAAATCCCGCCAAGGTTCTCACGCTCGACAATGGCGGTCTTCAATCCAAGCTGTGCGCAGCGGATCGCCGCGACATAGCCGCCCGGACCAGAGCCGAGGATGATGACGTCATAACTCGCTGACATTACTCAAATTTCCCTTACAATCCCATTGTCCCTGACACACCTGACACACTGTACAGGGGCCAAAATCTCTTTTGCTTCCACAGCGCCCGATCCGCCGCCTCAAAGTGTCAATGATGTCGTTCCGAGCCATAGCAGTACCGTGGCATTTTACAGCCCTGTAGGACAGCACTCAAACATGGTCCGCCCCCTCCTCCATTTGGCCAATCGGCTTTATGATCCAAAGCCATCCCAGCAGGCCAAACGTCCCTGCCGCGATAAAGCTTGGCAGGCCCAGAGTGATCAACCCTTCGCGGCCCAAAAGCACAAAACTGGTCAGCATCATCATCACGCCTGAAAGGCACGCAATCATCGCCAGTGTGACAGGCGATTGCACCAGATGCCGCCAAGCCAGATGAAAGGTGAGAAGCGCAACCGGCAAACCGACCGTAAAGGAGCCAAGCAGCGCGACTGACAATGACGCGAAATATGTTTGGATAGCCAGCGGTTCGCCATCACGGAAGAAATGGCCGAACACCAATGGAACCCAGGCCGCCACCGCAGCCGCAAACGCAATCACCGCAAATCTCGCGATGATTGAGAAGGTCACACTACCAGCCCCATCGGGTTCTCGATCAGCTGCTTCAGGGCTTCCATCAATTGCGCCCCGTCCGCGCCGTCAATCGCGCGGTGATCGAAACTGCCGCTGGCGTGGAGCACGGTTGCCGGCACAATCTCGCCATTGACGATGTAGGGTGCCTGCTGCCCTGCCCCCACCGCGAGGATCATGCCTTGGGGCGGATTGATCACCGCGTCGAACTGCTTGATCCCGTACATGCCCAGATTGGAGAGGCTGGCCGTGCCGCCCTGATATTCATGCGGCATCAGCTTGCCATCGCGCGCCTTGCCCGCCAGCTCCTTCATCTCGGTTGAAATTGCGGCGAGGCCCTTGGTATCCGCTTCGGTGATGACCGGCGTGATCAGCCCGCTGGGTGCGGCCACGGCAACGGAGATATCGGCGCGCGAATACCAGCGCATCGTGTCCCCGTGGAAGCTGACATTGCATTGCGGCACCCGGATCAGCGCGCGAGCCAGTGCCTTGATCAGCAGATCGTTGACGGACAGTTTGACGCCATCGGGCTCCAGCGATGCGTTCAATTCCTTGCGCAGGTCCAGCAGTGCATCGAGCCGGATGTCCATCGTCAGATAGTAATGCGGGACGGTGTTCTTGCTCTCGGTGAGGCGGCGCGCGATGACCTTGCGCACGTTGGAGACCTTCTCCTCCTCGAATGGAATGCCGTGGTCGGGGATCGCCGCCGGTGTGGTTGCTTGCGTCACCTCCGGAGCAGGCGCGCTTTGTGGTGCGGTCGGAGCGGGTGCCGGAGCGCTCGCGGGATCGAAGCTTTCGACGTCGGCTTTCACAATACGTCCGTTGGGGCCAGACCCCGTCACTTGCGCCAGATCTATGCCCTTTTGTGCAGCAATCCGCTTGGCCAGAGGCGAGGCGATCACGCGGTCACCGCTGTTTGCGGGAGCCGGTGCTGGCGTTGGTGCAGGTGCGGGCGCTGGTGCTGCAAGCGGAGTGGCCCCCGGAACCGCCGCCGCGCCGCCACCGCCCATGGCCGCCTCGATATCGCTCTTGGTGATCTTGCCTTTCGGCCCGGTTCCGGTGATCTGCGCCACATCAACGCCGTTCGCTTCAGCCAGCTTTCGCGCGGTTGGCGTGATCGCGGGACCATCCTTAGCCGCTGGTGCTGGCGCAGGAGCGGGCGCAGGTTCGGGCTCGGAAGTCTCAGGCGGCGCGCCGACGCTGTCGATGTCTTCGCCCTCTTCCGCCAGCAACGCGATCACTTCGCCGACATTGACGTTTTCCGTGCCTTCATCGACCAGAATCTGCGCCAGCGTGCCTTCGTCAACCGCTTCGAATTCCATGGTCGCCTTGTCAGTCTCAATCTCGGCCATGATATCGCCAGAATTTATCTGGTCCCCGACCTTCACCAGCCATTTGGACAAAGTGCCCTCTTCCATGGTGGGCGAAAGCGCTGGCATCTTGAGTTCGATTGGCATTGCGGATGTGATCCCTTGAGCTTCTGGTGCTGCCCCCGACAGCGGCTTGGTGTTTGGCGAATTCGCAGGCTTCGGGCAACCCGTTGTGGTATCCGATAGTGCCACAATTTTGACAGGACACCCCATTTGGTGACAGGCAAGCGAAATGCGGACGTTTCTTGTAATCACTGATGAGAGTGAAGAGGCCAGAGCAGCGCTGCGTTACGCTGCGCGCCGGGCCGTGTCTGTCGGGGGAGCGGTGCATATTCTGGCGCTGGTGCCACAGCAGAATTTCAGCGCATTCGGAGCCGTTCAGGCAACCATCGAACAGGAGGCCCGCGACAGGGCGGAGGTTCTGGCGAATGGCGTTGCAGGCAATCTGTTCGCCGAAAGCGGGATCATGCCCACCATTTCCGTTGCGATTGGCAATGGCGCAAAGATTGTGACGCAGTTTCTAGCCGAGCACCCTGAGGTTGCGGCCCTGATACTGGGCGCTGCCAAGGGCAGTTCACCCGGTCCACTGGTCCAGCATTTCTCGGCACATGCAGGCGAACTCGCATGTCCGCTCTATGTGATCCCGCACGATTATGACGAAAGTGGCAGCGACCATTTGGCGTGATCGCTGCTTCTCAGTCTCTTCCGTTTGCGTGCCCCCTTGTTAGGTGCCGGTGCCCGATCAGGTGAGCGTTCCGCGAGTGGGGTAATCATTCTCCAGAACGTAATCCAAACCTTCCAGCAATTGGTCCAGAGATGGGCGGGTAAACGGAGCATTCTGCACACTCGCGAAATACAAGGTGCCATCGGGCCGGAGCACAAAGAGGGCAGGTTCGGAGAAGACATCAGGCTCATCGCTGCCTTCGCGTTTTTCGGAGATATACAGTCCCCATTCGCGTGCGGCGGCTTCAGTCAGACCGTAGGCGAGTGGAACATCGCCCGTTTCCCATTCATTGTCCACGACCATTGCACGGTCCTTGCTGTCCATCGAAACAGCCGCGACATTGATGCCGCGTTTCGTGAATTGGTCGAGTTTTGAACCTAGCTCTTCAAGATAGTTGCGGCAGATCGGGCAGTGTTTGCCACGATAGAACACAAGCATCGTGAAGGTGTCCGGCCGCTGCTTTTCAAGGTTGTAGCGAGCACCGATGGTAAGCTCGAGATCCAGAGCGGGGGTAGGTTGACCGGGCGTAATCATAAGTTGTCTCCTTGTTTATTAACCTATGTATGGCCGCGGCAAGTGTTCCATCACGCTATTTACCTTTGCGCCCCTGATGGCGGATATTTCCGGGGCGACCGCGTTTTCCGGCGACATATTTGCCGCGCTTTGGGCCACCTGTCGGTGAACCACTGCCAGACCCGCCACCTGATCTTCCGCCGCGTCGATCCTGCGGGCGTCCGCCGCGCACCTCTACCGGGTTTCCATCGCCGTCCACCGGCACGAATTTGAGCGCGCCGGTGAGCGCGTTGGCCTCGCCCAATTGCAGTTTCAGCCTGTCACCCGATGCGTAACGCGTGCCGCTGTCTTCCCCGATCAGGGCCTGTGCGGCCTCGTCATAGCGGAAATATTCGCTGCCCAGCGTAGAGACCGGAACGAGGCCGTCTCCGCCCAGCCCCTCAATCGTCGCGAAAAAGCCAAAGCCCTGCACGCCGGTGATTCGGGTGTCGAATGTCTCCCCCACCCGGCCTGAAAGCCATGCCGCGACATAACGGTCCACCGTGTCCCGTTCGGCTTCCATTGCGCGCCGTTCGGTCTGGCTGATCGCATCGGCAATCTGTTGAAGCCCCGAACGGTCGCGGTCGGAAAGTCCCGTTGTGTGCGGCAGCGACCCCGGCGGCTTGGGCTGTTCCAGACTATAGGCGTCCACCAGAGCGCGATGCACAAGCAAGTCGGCATAGCGGCGGATCGGCGATGTGAAGTGTGCGTATGATCCGAGTGACAGCCCGAAATGGCCCGCATTGGCAGGACCGTAATAGGCCTGTGTCTGGGTGCGCAGGACCGCCTCCATCACCTGAGCCTTATCCGCCTCTTCCTCGATGTTTTTCAGCATTGCGTTGAACAGGCCCGGCGTGATGACCTGACCCATCGCCAGCTTCTTGCCCATCGTCGCCATGTAATCGCGCAGTGCAATCAGTTTCTCGCGGCTTGGCGGTTCGTGGACGCGGTAAACCACCGGGGCGTTCTTTGCCTCCAGCGCCTTGGCTGCCGCGACATTGGCGGCAATCATGAAATCCTCGACGACCCGGTGCGCATCCAGCCTTTCACGCACGGCGATCTCGGCAATTTGTCCATCCTCGCCCAGCATCACGCGGCGCTCTGGCAGGTCCAGTTCCAGCGGATCACGCTTTGCCCGTGCATCGGCCAGCAATTTCCACGCCGCCCACAGGTTGGTAAGGAATTCGGGCGCTTCGCCGCTGTCGATCTGTGCCTGAGCGTCCTCATAGGCGATGTTGTGATGAATGCGGACCAGCGCGCGCGTAAAGCGGAAGCTTGCGATCCGCCCCTCTGCGTCAATCCGCAAATGGCAGGCCATCGCAGCGCGCGTCTCGTCCTGCTTTAACGAGCACACATCCGCGCTCAGCACTTCGGGCAGCATCGGCACCACGCGGTCAGGGAAGTATACCGAATTGCCGCGTTTGCGGGCCTCCCGGTCCAATGCCGATCCGGGCCTGACATAGAAAGACACATCGGCAATCGCGACCAGCGCGTTGAACCCGCCCTGCCCGTCTGGCTCTGCCCAGATTGCATCGTCGTGGTCGCGCGCATCGGCGGGATCAATCGCGACGATGGGAAGGTGGCGCAGGTCTTCGCGCTTGTCATCCGACAATGGCAATTCGGCGGCTTCGTGAGCCTCTTCGATCACTTCGGACGGGAAGACATTGGGGATGCCCAGCTTGGCAATGGCGATCAGGCTGAAGGCGCCGGGCGCGAGCGGATCGCCGTAAACCTCGGTAACGCGCACCCCTGCGCGCTCTGACCGGCCGGTGCGTTCGGCCAGGACCAGCTGGCCCGCCTCCGCGCTGCCGACATCGCTGATCCGCGCGGATTGGCGGATGCGTTTATCAACCGGCGCGAGCCATGCTTTGCCCGCCTTGTCGAATTCAACGACGCCCATCAGTCCCTCGGTGCGCGCGGGAAGTTTTTTCATCGGATGGGCGATCCAACCGTCTTCTTGCTCCTCGGTCCGCGCAAGTACACGGTCGCCGCGTTTGAGCGCCGGTGACCGTCCTGCACCCTGCTTTGTGCCGCGCTTCATTTCTTTGAGGATCAGGCGCGGAGGCTCCCCCGGTGCTTCCGGATCCCAGTTGTCAGGGATCGCCACAGGCTCGCCATCGTCAATATCGACCACCCGCAGCACGGTGACTTTGGGAACGCCACCCATCCGGTGATAGGACGATTTCCTGCCGTCGATCAGGCCTTCTTCCGCCATATCCTTCAGCAGCTTCTTGAGCGCGATCTTTTCCTGCCCCTTCAGCCCGAAAGCCTTGGCAATTTCGCGCTTGCCCGCAGGTGTGTCGGAACTCTGGATGAATTCCAGCACCTGATCGCGCGAAGGCATGCCCTCGGGTCGTTTGGTTTGTTGGTGTGGTGAGCGGCCCTTGGGCGCGCGTTTTGATTTGGGTTCACACATTGCAATGCCCCTACCGCGTGGAACCATCCTTGTCGAAGCATCCTTCGACAAGGTGACGTTTCACTCAGTATGCGCGCGCCACCAGAATGCGTTCCACCGCCGGTTCTCCGGTAAAGATGCAGGTGCCGCTGGCAGGTTCAGCCCCGCGCGGGACATTGCGGATAGTGAGCTGGATTGCCTTGAGCTTATCCACCACCCTGGTCAGCTCTTCGCCCGTTGGCTTGGCCCACTCGACCTCGACCCAGCCAGGATATTTTCCGCCATTCTTGAAGTGATCGACCACCGCGTCCCACTCAGTGAGGCCGCGCGTGATGTTCGCATCGCGGCGTTCGGCTGCTTCGGTGAACAAAGCGCTCTGGATCGCTTCGAGCAGACCGCATGCCTCGCCCAGAAACGCATCGCGCTCAGGGAATGTGGTCGCCAGCTTGCCTGAACTGATGTCCCACAGCTGGTCCCGGCGCAGCAGCGCAAGTTTGCCGTTCTCCATGTCCCGCGGGCCAACCTCCACGATCAGCGGAGCGCCCTTGCGCACCCAGTCCCAGCGCTTTGCCGAGGCCTTGCCCGGTGTCTTGTCGAGCAGAACCCGCACGGGCTCACCCATGCAGGTCTGGCTGGAAAGCTCGGCGCGGATATCCTCGCAATAGGCCAACAGCGCGTCATCTTCGGGTTTGTCGCGGAGCATTGGCAGGATCACGATCTGGTGCGGCGCGATCCGCGGGGGGACGCGCAACCCGTCATCATCGCCATGCGTCATGATAACGCCGCCGATCATCCGGGTGGAAACGCCCCAGCTTGTGGTATGGCACAGCGTCTGGGTGCCTTCGCGATCCTGATACTGGATGCCCGCCGCGCGCGCGAAATTGGTGCCGAGATAATGCGACGTGCCCGCCTGAAGCGCTTTGCCATCCTGCATCATCGCTTCGATCGACCATGTTTCAACCGCGCCGGGGAAGCGCTCATTCTCCGGCTTTTCACCCGCCACCACGGGTAGAGCCAGGTCTTCCTCGGCGCAAGCGCGATACATCTCCAGCGCGCGCTGCGTCTCCGATTCCGCCTCATCCTGCGTCGCGTGTGCGGTGTGCCCCTCCTGCCAGAGGAACTCGCTGGTGCGCAGGAACATGCGAGTGCGCATTTCCCAGCGCACGACATTGCCCCACTGGTTCAGCATCAGCGGCAAATCGCGCCAGCTTTGCGTCCAGCGGGCCATGGCATCGCCAATGATCGTTTCCGAAGTCGGGCGAACCACCAGAGGTTCTTCCAGCTTGGCTTCGGAATCAGGGATCAATTTGCCATCGGGCCCGGCGATCAGGCGATGATGCGTTACCACGGCCATTTCCTTGGCAAAGCCATCGACATGGGCAGCCTCCCGCTCAAAATTGGCGAGCGGAATGAACAGCGGGAAATAGGTGTTTTGCACACCGGCAGCCTTGATCCGGTCATCCAGCAGGCGCTGAATGCGTTCCCAGATGCCATAGCCCCACGGTTTGATCACCATGCAGCCGCGCACACCCGATTCCTCGGCCAAATCAGCCGCGCTGATGACTTCCTGATACCATTTGGAGAAATCGTCGGCACGCCTTGAATTGAGCGCGTGCCGGATATTCGGGCGGATGTTTGACACGGGTTTTGGGTGTTCCTGCTGTGAAATGACGGGGGGGCTTTTGCCCTATTTCCCGAGGTCGTCCAGCTTCTTCTGCATCATTGCCATCTGCTCTTTGAGAAGCTCGATCTCGCTCTTCGCATCACTGGCTGGCGGCGCAGGCGGTGCGTGCTCTTCGGCAGGCTTCGCATCCTTGCCGCGCTTCTTGCCCGGAATGCCCGGAATAAACGTGTCCGCCGCTGCGCGCATCATCGCCATATTGGTTTCATGAATGGCGGCGAGCGGTCCAGCCGACATGCCTTTCTCAAAAGCGTCGCGAATATTCGACTGGTTCTGCCTGAAGTTATCCATGCTCGCTTCGAGATAGGAAGGCATCAGAGTTTGCATCGAATTGCCGTACATGCCGATCAGTTGGCGCAGGAAGCCCACGGGAAGCATTTTGCCGCCATTGGCCTCTTCATCCATGATGATCTGCGTCAGGATCGAATGGGTAATATCATCGCCCGACTTTGCATCGAGCACCTGAAAATCGACATTCTCGCGCACCATCTTGGCGAGGTCTTCCAGCGTAATGTAGCTTGATGAGCTGGTGTTGTAGAGGCGCCGGTTCGCGTATTTCTTGATGATTACCGTGCCGTCTCCGACTTCTCCGGCTGATGCGGTGCTTTTCTTGGCCATGTCTCTATCCCAATGCGACGTATGGTTCGCCTTAGCACCCGCACAATGTGCAGCGCAACACGCGCCTCTCAGGCCTTTAGACGCGCGCCGAGCGTGGTGAGCAATTCATATTGAGTTAGAGTGGTTTGCTGCGCAGCATGAGCCAGGTAAAAAGGCACATCCAACCAGTCGCCAGCCTGCAGATCGGGGGCGTCCGACAAATCCACAACCACCATGTCCATCGACACCTTGCCGAGCAAAGGCAGACGGACGCCATTGTAAAGCAGCGCAGCGCCCGGACCTCTGCTGCGCAAAAAACCGTCGGCATAGCCTAGCGCAATTGTTGCGACAGGCATTGGTCCAGTCGCTGTGAAAGCACCGTTATAGCCCACCCGATCCCCTGCATTCAGGACGCGGGTCTGCATGATCGCAGCCTCGACATAGGCAACCTGACGGATCGCATCGGAAAGCTCCGCGCGCGGAACACCGCCATACAGGGCAAGGCCCGGGCGGGTGAGATCGAAGGCGTAGTCGTGCCCCAAAGCAATCCCTGCACTGTTGGCCAGGCTGCGCTGTTTATGCGGCACCTGCGATGCGGCTGACTTGAATGTGCCCAGCTGTTTTGCGTTGAACGCGCTGTCCTGATCCGCACTGGCCAGATGGGACATGACTGTGTCTATCTTGAGCGCCTGTATCGCCGGATCGCTGACTTGCGCAGGCGCAATGCCGAGGCGGTTGATGCCAGTGTCGATCATCAGGTGACAATCAGCACCTCCCGCCGCACACCAGAGCTTTGCCTGCTCGATGGAATTGATCACGGGAACCGCGCCGATCGCAATCGCATAGTCGGCCTCAGCGCGGGTGACAGGGCCGTGCAGCACCGCGATCTGGTTTGCGGGAACATGCGCTGCAATTGCTGGGACTTCGCTCCAATGCGCGACAAAGAAGTGCGCGCATCCCGCATCGCGCAACGCCGGAATACACGCGTCGGCTCCCAAGCCGTAGCAATCCGCCTTTACCGCTGCGCCCGCCACCGCACTGCCTGAAAGCGCATCGAGGGCTCTCCAGTTCGCGGCCAGAGCGTCGGTATCCACCCTGAGCCGGAGCGTTGGCGGCGGGACTTTGAGCGCGGAGCGGGGCGCGTCCTCAGACATTGTCCTCGAAGTCCTTCGGAGGACCGCCGGGCAAGCCCCACCATGCGACCACAATACCAAACGCAACGATGCCCCACGTGTACCACAGGCCGGAATAAATATTGCCCGTGCTCGCCACGATCACTCCGGCGATCAGGGGAAGGAAGCCGCCAAGGTAGCCCGCGCCGATATGGTAGGGGATCGACATCGAGGAATAACGGATTTTGGGCGGGAACATCTCTGACAACAGCGCAGCGACCGAACCATATGTCAGCGCCGAAAGCAGACCAAGCAGCAGCAGGATCGCGATAATCCCGATGATGTTTGCCAGCGGCGGTTCCTGCTTGCTGAAGTCGAACCCGAATTCGCTCAGCGCGTCATGAATGCCCTCCTTGCGCGCGGCCCCGCTTTCGAACCATGCAGGGTCAATCGCGATGGCTTCACCGCCCGCCGCCAATGTCAGATTGCTGCCCTCATACAAAGTGTAAGGCACGCCCGATGCCGTCAGCGTTTCGAGCACCTTGCCGCAATCGGTCTGATCGCGGTCGAACAGTTCTGCAAACGGATCAGTCACACATTGCGGCCCGCTAACGGTGACAGGCGCGCGTTCTGCGGCCTGTTGCACGCCGGGATTGGCAAGGCTGCCCAGCCCCCAGAACGCCGGGAACAGCAGCGCCAGCGCGCCCAGCGCACCGATAATGATTGGCAATTTGCGCCCGACCTTATCCGACCATTTGCCAACGATAACGTAGAACGCCATCGAGATCGCGCCGGAGACCAGCAATATCCACTCGACCACCTGCGGATTGAGATGCATCGGCCCGCGCAGAAAGCTGAGGCCGGAGAAAAACGCGGTGTACCAGATGGTGGTGAGGATGCCCGTCACTCCGAACAGCGCCACAAATATGCGCTTCGGATTGCCGGGATAGGTGAAGCTCTCGACGAAGGGATTGCCTGCCGTTTCACCCGCCTCTTTCATCGCCTGAAACACCGGGCTTTCAGACAGCATCAGGCGCATCCAGAGCGAAATCGCCAGCAGCGCAATCGAAAGCAGGAACGGGATGCGCCAGCCCCATGCCTCGAATTCCTCGGTCGGGATCAGCGAACGGCAGGCGAGCACGACAATGATCGAGAGCACAAATC